>NZ_JBCNLP010000006.1:1014728-1351304 GCF_039595395.1 Novosphingobium sp.
CAGCGCGTCGGCAGACGCATGGCGGCCTGTCCTTCGTGGTCTTCGATCCGGCACGTAAGGGCCGCATCTTTGTGGGCAGCGCCGATCCGGGCACACAGCATCTCTTCCTCTCGGAGGATGGCGGGACGACATGGCGCCCGGTGCCGGGCGGCCCGCCCGCCGATCTGCTGGCGGCCAAGGCGGTGCTGGGCCGCGATGGCATGCTGACCGTCACGCTTAACGACGGGATCGGCCCCAATGGCATAAGGCGCGGCGCGGTCTGGCAGCTCGACACGGCGGCGATGCACTGGCGCGAGGTCACGCCGCTGCGGGGGCCTGACGCGCCGCAGGGGGGCTATATGGGCGTTGCGGTCTCCGCGCAGGACCCGAGGATGATCGCGGTCAGCACCGTCGATCGTGGCAATCCGGTCGACACCGTGTGGCTCAGCCGCGATGGCGGTGCGCATTGGGACGAGCTGTGGCGGCGCTCGGTGCGCGATGTCTCGTCCACACCCTTCCTCGATTTCAACGGCAAGGCGAATTTCGGGCACTGGATCGCCGGGCTGGCGATCGATCCCTTCGATCCGGGCCATGCCGCCTATGTCACCGGCGCCACGGTCTATGGCACGCAGGCGCTGGACAAGCCCGGTGAGATGGCGTGGCAGCCCTGGACCCAGGGCATCGAGCAGACCGCCGTCATCACCCTGACCAGTCCGACAGGCGGGGCACATCTGATTTCAGGCTTTGGCGATATTGGTGGTTTTCGGCATGATGATCTGGCGGTTTCGCCGCCGCGCATGCATTTGCAACCCTTCCTGACCAACACCAACACGCTGGATTACGCCGGACGGTCGCCCGCGATCATGGTGCGCAGCGGGAACACCCATACGTTGAAGGTGCCCGATACGTCGCTGGCGTGGTCGGCGGATGGCGGGGCATCGTGGAGCGGGCTGCATCTGCCGCGCTGCACGCCTCATGCCGATGGCTCGCCTTGCCCGGAGGAGACCGGCGATGCCGCGATCACCGTCTCCGCCGATGGCGGGGCCTTTCTGGCCGAGACCGACAAGCCGCTGCTTTCGCGCGATCATGGCGCGAATTGGGCCGCGATCTCGGGGCTTCCCTCGCGCATCAGGGTGACGGCGGACAAGGTGGATGCGCGGCACTTTTACGCGCTGGATTTTGCCAGGGGCCGCGTTCTGCGCAGCGACGATGGCGGCGCCAGCTTCCATGCCGTGGCGGGCAGGGGCCTGCCGTCGGATCTGACCGCAGCCCACTCCACCAACCGCGAGGACCCCGCGCCGCTGCTGGCCGAGCCGGATCATGCTGGGGCGCTCTGGCTGGCGTTGGGCGGGGCCTTGTGGCGCTCCGTCGATTTCGGTGAAAGCTGGCAGCGCAGCGGGCAGGCGATCCGCGTGGAGCGTTTCGGCCTCGGCAAGGGAAGGGGTGCGGGCACACCCGCGCTCTATGTGCTGGGCAGCGTGGCCGGTACGCGCGGCCTGTGGCGATCGCTGGATGGCGGCGGGGCGTGGGCACGCATCAACGACAAGGAACATCAATGGGGCCTGCGTATCCGCATGGTCTCGGGCGATCCGCGCCTGTTCGGGCGGGTCTATGTGGCGACAGACGGGCGCGGATTGATCTTCGGTGACCCGGCAAAGGGGGAATGACAGACATGCTGATGAAACTTGCGCCGCTGGCGCTGGCCTGCGCCCTGGTGGCCCAGAGTGCCGCCGCCCAGACGGCCACCCCGCTGCCCCGGTTGGAAAGCCATGACGGGCATCATGCGCTGATCGTCGATGGCGCGCCCTTTGTGATGCTGGGCGGGCAGGTCAACAACTCCAGCAACTATGCCGAGCCCTTGAAAACCGCCTGGCCGGTGCTGGATGCCATGCATGCCAACACGGTGGAGGTGCCCATCGCCTGGGAACAGGTCGAGCCGGTGGAGGGCAAATATGACCTTTCCTTCCTGCAGGAGCTGCTCGATCAGGCCCGCGTGCATGACAAGCGCGTGGTGCTGCTGTGGTTCGGCACGTGGAAGAACACCAGCCCTTCCTATGCGCCGGCCTGGGTGAAGCTCAACAATGCGCGCTTCCCGCGCATGAAGGACCCGCAGGGCAAGGATCACGGCGTGCTCACCCCGCTGTCTTCGGCAACGATGGAGGCCGATCGCCGCGCCTTTGTGAAGGTGATGGAATATCTGCGTGATCATGACCGGCAGAACACCGTCATCATGGTCCAGCCCGAGAATGAGACCGGCTCCTACCGCGTGCCGCGCGATTTCTCGGCCGAGGGCAACCGGCTGTTTGCCCAGACCATTCCGGCGGCGCTGGCACGCAAGACGGGCAAGTCCGGCACATGGACCCAGGCTTTTGGCGCGCAGGCGCCGCGTGCCTTCAACACCTGGTATGTCGCCAGCTATGTCAATGCGGTGGCGCAGGCGGGCAAGGCGGTGAAGCCGCTGCCGATGTATGTGAATGCCTCGCTGGCCGGGCCGTCCAATGTGCCCGATCCCACAGGTGTAGCCAGCGGCGGGCCGCAATGGGATGTGCTGGATATCTGGAAGGCGGCGGCCCCCGCCATCGACCTTGCCGCGCCCGACATCTATGATCGCGCCAGCGGCAATGTGATCCAGTATCTCGACAAATATGCGCGCGCCGACAATGCGCTGATGGTGCCCGAGATCGGCAATGCCAAGGAATTCGCGCGCTTCTTCTGGCCCACCATCGGGCGCGGCGGCATCGGCTTCTCGCCCTTCGGCATGGATGCCAGCGGCTATTTCAACTATCCGCTGGGCGCCAGGGAGCTGGACCACAAGGAGCTTGCCGCTTTCGCGCTGCCCTATGCCACGGTGAGCGGCATCATGCGTGACTGGGCGAAGATCGCCGCCACGCGCCCCACCTGGGGCACGGCCAAGCCCGACAATGGCAGTGACCAGTCGGTCACGCTGGGCAAATGGACCATCACCGCCAGCTGGGGCCAGTGGCAGTTCGGCATGAAGGACTGGACCTGGATCAAGGCCGAACCGGCGCCCTGGGCCAGCGAGCCTGTCGGCGGCATGGCCGTGGCCCAGCTTTCGGACCATGAATATCTGGTGATGGGCGACCATGTGCGGGTCAGCTTCTCCTCCGCGGACAAGCGCGATGATGGCATGGTCGTCTCGGTGGAGGAGGGGACCTTCCGCGACGGCACATGGGTGACGACACGGGTGTGGAACGGGGACCAGACCGATTATGGCCTGAACCTGATCGACCGTCCGCAGGTGCTCAAGGTCACCACCGGCTTCCATTCCGGCAAGCAGGGTTGAGAGGCAAGGGCAGGATGAACGGCTTGCGCAAGGTGATCGCCTGTCTGCTTTCCACGTTGCTTGTGGCGGCCATCCCGGCTGTCGCCCAAGCAGGCGACACGCCCCATATCGTGGAGAAGCAGGGGCGCCATGCGCTGATCGTCGATGGAGCGCCGTTCCTGATGCTGGGCGCGCAGGCCAACAATTCCAGCGCCTGGCCCAGTGCCTTGCCGCGTGTCTGGCCGGCGATGGAGGCGCTCAACGTCAACACGGTGGAAATGCCCGTCGCCTGGGAGCAGATCGAGCCGCAGGAGGGGCATTTCGACTTTACGGTGGTCGACACGCTGCTGGAACAGGCCCGCGCCCGGAACTTGAGGCTGGTGCTGCTGTGGTTTGCCACCTGGAAAAACACCAACCCGCAATATGCGCCGCGCTGGGTCAAGCTGGACAACCGGCGTTTCCCGCGCATGGTGCGGGAAGACGGAACCTTTCATTATGCGCTTTCGCCTTTCGGCGGTGAAACGCTGAAGGCCGACAGCAAGGCCTTTGCCGCGCTGATGCATCATCTGCGCGAGGTCGATCCGCAGAACACGGTCATCATGATGCAGGTCGAGAATGAGGCCGGCTCCTATGGTCTGGCGCGCGATCATGCGCCCGTGGCCGAGGCTGCTTTCAAGGCGCCGGTGCCTGCGGCCTTGCGGGCGCGGCTGCACAAGCCTGCCGGAAGCTGGGCGGAGCTGTTTGGCCGGGATGCCGACCTCTATTTCCATGCCTGGCATGTCGCCCGTTACATCGACGCGGTGGCCGCAGCCGGAAAGGCGGAGAAGCCGCTGCCGATGTATGTCAATGCCGCGCTGCCCGGCGATCCCTTCACCTGGCAGGACGCCAAAACCTATGCCAGCGGTGGCCCGGCCAATACCGTGATCGATGTCTACAAGGCGGCTGCGCCCCATCTCGATCTGGTGGCGCCCGATATCTACAATCCGGCGCATCGGGCTTATATTGGTTTTCTCAGCGCTTATGACCGTCCGGACAATGCCTTGTTCGTGCCGGAGACCGGACATGGGCTCGATTATGCGCGCTTCTTTTTCGAGGCGATGGGGCGCGGCGCGATTGGCTGGTCGCCTTTTGGCATGGATTACACCCGTTATGCGTCGGTTTTCCCTGCGACACCCAGTCTGGAGGGGAAGCCGATGGTCCCCTTCGCGGCCAATTATGCGCTTTTCCGTCCCATTGCCCGCCTCTGGGCCAGACTGGCGTTCGAGGGCCAGACATGGGGTGTTGCCGAGCCTGAGGATCCGGCCGATGGACATCGCTCGGTCCTGAAGCTGGGGCGCTACACGGCGACGGTCAGCTTCGGCAGCGGGGATTTCGGGAATGCCCCGCCCAAGGGGAACACCTCCCCCAGCGGCGGTGTCGCCATCGCGGGGCTTGGGGAGGACGAGTATCTTGTGACGGGCTATTTTGCGCGCGTGGCGTTCGACCTGACCGATCATGATGCGGGGAACCTGATCATCGATCGGGTCGAAGAAGGGACCTATGACGCGCAGGGGCATTGGCAGTTCGCGCGCGTGTGGAACGGCGATCAGGTCGATTGGGGACTTAACTTCACCGGGGCGCCTCAAATGCTGCGCGTCAAACTGGCGACGTATCCGAGGAACTAGGGGGTATCGATCTGCTCGGCAAAGCAATCGTCTTATGCGCTGGATCGGGAGCGTGCCAAGGCGCTGTGGGCACTGAGCGAGCGACTGGTTGGCGAGCAGTTCTGAGCGATGTGGAGGGCGTGGGGTTGGCCCATGTCCTCTATCGCGTTGGGTGGGATTTTAACATAATCTCCATTATCAAGCAAAGTTCCGCGATGCGTATCTCAGCCAAGCTGAAGCGCGCCGCGGGCTTCCTCGGTGACCGAATAGATCACCTGTCGCCCCGCGCCGCGATTTTCGTGATCGACGCGATAGCCTTTGTAATAACGGTGGACCAGACCCGCGCGCACCAGTTCCGAGACAGCGCGACTGATCTGGGTTCTGCCTGACAGACGAATGCGATCGCGCACCTTCTCGTCGATGATGCTTTGCGCCGCCGTTTCATCCTCGGGCAGCGCGTTCTGGCTCAGCAATTCCTGGCGGACTTTCTTGCCGATCGCCAGTCGGCGCGGATCGCGCTGCGCGACCGGCGACAGCGCATCCGACAACCAGTCGCGCACGGCGACATAGCAATCTCCATCACGAACATAGGGGCCCGCCTCTCCTGTCTTCGCGCTGGCCTTCGCGATCAGATTGAGCACCATAAAGCTGTAGCGCGGCCTTTCGCACACATGCGCCAGCCTTTCGAGAATACCCGGAAGATCCAGAGGCGGCTTGGCCCTGATCCTCTCCGGTCGGGCGACAGCTTCAGGAGCAAAAAGATCGGGCTGGAACATGAGAACATTTAAAGCACAACAAGTGAATCCTGTGAATCCTTTATCGACATCTCCAACACTTTTACCAGCCGTGGCACTTTACCAGCGGGTAAAGTGCCACGGCTGGTATCGGCTCCAACCCGGCAGAAGTGCACAAGGCCGAGCACAGATCGGCCACCCTCCCCCCTTTTCCACTTCAATACGACATTTCATATAAAAAAGTAGTTTTTTCATGAGAAAGCCGCCCATGGTAACCGGTGGACAACAGCAAGGGAAATCGGGAGAAAATCATGCCCTGGGGGCAAACCGCCGTCCTTGTGGACATCCAGCGCGGAAAGGTTTGGCGATCATCAGCTCAGCCGTCGCAGCGCCATGGCCGAGGGTGCCGCCGGGATGCTGGGCTTCCTGCGCGGATCAGCCGCCTTGGTGAGCAGCCCCATCCGCTCGGTAAGCCTCGACAGAGGCGATCCGCAAGCACCCTCCCTTGCGCACCTGCTGCACGAGCATGACGGCACCCCCCTGCATATCCGGCTCAGCTCCCTGACTTGAGCTGCCCCTCCGAACGTGTTCAACAGGCGGCACAAGATCGCCGAGTGAGGAGGGGAACCTTATGGCAGCAATTATGGCGGAGGGTCATCGCGCCTCTGCAATCGATGGGGCGCGATTTGGGCCCTTTCAGCTCAGGATCGCCGCGCTTTGCGCGCTGATCGCGGGGCTGGACGGGTTCGACACGCAGGCCATCGCCTATGTCGCCCCCAGCATCGGGGAAGCATGGAAGCTGGACAAGGCTGCCTTCGGGCCGATCTTCGGCGCGGGGCTGCTCGGCCTGACCATCGGAGCCTTCCTGCTCAGCCCGATCGCGGACCGGGTCGGGCGCAAGGCGGTCATCCTGTTCTGCACGAGCGTGTTCGGCCTCTTTGCCCTGCTCACGGCAAGGGCGGCCGATATGGAGCAACTGCTTGCCTATCGCCTGTTGACTGGCATTGGTCTGGGCGGGGCCATGCCCAATCTGATCGCGATCACCAATGAATATGCCCCCTCGCGCCTGAAAGCGACGCTGGTGACGGTGATGTTCTGCGGCTTTCCTCTGGGCTCCACGATCGGGGGCGCGATCAGTGCGCCGCTGATCGCGCGGTTCGGATGGGAAGCGGTGTTTGTGCTGGGCGGCGTTTTGCCGGTGATCCTGCTGCCCTTGCTCTGGCTCGCCCTGCCGGAATCGGCCCGCTTCCTCGCCATGCGACAGGATGCCGAAGCGCGGCTTGGCCCGATTTTGACGCGGATCGATCCCTCTCTGGCACCCTCGATCTTTATCGCACAGGTGCGTGGTGAAGCATCCGACCGGACGAGGCAGCACTTCCCCGTCATCGAACTGTTCCATGAAGGGCGCGGGCGGACCACGGTGCTGCTCTGGCTGGCCTTCTTCATGAACCTGCTGGTGATGTATTTTCTGGTGAACTGGCTGCCCTCCTTGCTGCGCGGGCTGGGCCTGCCGCTCTCGATCGCCATCATCTCGACTGCCGTGCTCAATCTGGGCGGGGTGGTCGGGGCCATCGTGCTCGGGCGGCTGATCGACAAGCGTGAGCCTGCGCTGATCCTTGGCCTTGCCTATGCGGCTTCCGCCCTGTTCATCGTCATGGTGGCCTATGCGGGGGCCAATGTCGCCCTGCTGCTGGCCGGAGCGGCTCTGGCGGGCTTCGGCGTGGTGGGGGGACAAATCGGGCTCAATGCGGTGGCCGCTTCCACCTATCCCACGGCGGTGCGGGCGACGGGCGTGGGCTGGGCATTGGGCGTCGGGCGGATTGGCTCGATTGTCGGGCCGGTCGCGGGCGGCGCCCTGCTCTCGCTGGGCTGGACGAGCCAGCAGTTGATCCTGACCGCCGTCATCCCCGCGCTGATCGCTGCTGTCGCGGTTTTTCTGCTTCGCGAACGGTGATGGACCGCGAACCGGGCGTGTCTGTCCGCCAAGCCATTGAATGTTGGCAGCCTCATCCCGACTTAGGCGACGGCATGGACAGCGATGCTCTCCCCGACCATCGTCTGCCTTGGCTCGAAATCCGGTCGTGGTGAAAGGGCCCGATGCTAGACCTGAATGATATCGCCTTCTTCGCCGCCGTGGTTCAGAACGGAGGCTTCACCGCCGCAGCCAGAGCCACCGGGATCGACAAGGGCCGCCTCAGCCGCCATGTCGCGGCGCTAGAGGAACAGCTCGGCGTTCGCCTGCTGCAGCGCTCGACGCGCAGTGTCTCGCTGACACAGGCGGGCATGAGCTTTTACGAAGGCTGCCTGCTGGTGCTCGATGGCGCGCAGGTTGCCCGCGACAGCGTGCTTGAGTTCAAGAAGGAGCCCACCGGCATGATCCGCGTGGGCGCGCCGGTGGTGCTGGCCCAGAATTATCTGGCCCCCATCCTGCCGAGCTTTCTGGCCCTGCACCCCAAAGTGTCCGTCACCGTCGAGGCGACCGACCGCCTGATCAATCCGCTTGATGAGCGTTTCGACGTCATCCTCTCGGCGCGGTCGCAACTGGCCGACAGCAGCAGCCTTGTCGCGCGTGAGATCGGGCGCATCCGGCGCATTCTGGTGGCGCAGCCCGCCCTGCTCGAAGCCACGGGCCAGCCCGATGGTCCGGCCGATCTCGCCCGCTTTCCGATCATCGCCCGCCTGTCCGATGTGCATGATGAGGTCGCCCGATGGAATCTGGTGAGCCACGATGACCAGTCGCAAAGGCTCGACCTCACGCCACGCCTTGTGACCGGGGACCTGCAGATCCAGCTGGAAGCGGCCCGGCAAGGGATCGGCGTTGCCCTGCTGGCCGAGGCGCTGGTGGCCAAACCTTTGGCCGAAGGCAGTCTCGTGCGGCTGCTGCCCGACTGGTTCAAGCCGGAATACAGCGTCTATATGATCTATCCGACGCCGCGCGGCATGTTGCCATCCGTCCGCAATTTCATCGATTTCGTGATGGCAAAAATCGCGATCGGGCGCTGAGCTTCAGGCCCGATCGCGAAGGGGGCGCTCCCGACGGGGGGGAGGTGGGAGCGCGGGGGGATTTAAATTGGATCAGAAGCGGTAGGCGACGCCCAGCAGGACCTGGTGACGGTCGAACTTGCCATTGCCTTCGCTGTAATCGGTGTAGCGATATTCGACGCGCGCCGAGACCTTCTGGGTCAGCTTGCGCTCGACACCGCCGCCCAGCAGCCAGCCGTCACGATCGGTGGAGGTGTGGATCGCGCCCACATCCGAGCCATAGAGCCCGTTGCTGTAACCACCGCGGGCATAGACCAGCGTCTTGGGCGTCACCAGATAACCGGCGCGCAGCGAGACATCGACCGAACGCTTGGGGGTGATGCTGGCGAGGCCGTTGCCGAAGCGCGAGTCCACCGGGAAATTCAGTTCAGCCTGGCCACCGACCACGATGCGGGGCGCGACTTCCTTGTCATAGCCCATGATGACGCCGAGCGTGCCGGTGTCGCCGCTGCGGGTCAGCGGGGTGGTGGTGATGGCATTGCTGGGGTTGCGCACGCTGTTTTCTTCCCAGCCGCCCTGCACGCCGACGAAGGGGCCGGTGAAGCCGTGATCAGTGCTCTGGGCATGGGCGACAGGGGCGGCAGCCAGGGTCAGGACTGCAGCGGCGCTATAGATGGCATTTTTCATTCAATTCCTCCTGACGCCCGCTGTCTTGTCTTGTGCCCGAGGTTCAACGCTTTTTAACGGGGGGTCAAAAAAACCTTGAAGCCATCGTGCTTTGGCAGCGGGTGTGAGGTGCAGATGGGCCTGACATCGGCCTATGATAAGATAGCAAACGCAGGAAACATTGTTGTTCAAATGACACCAATCATTGCGCCCGCCTGCATGATCTGTCTGCATGATCCGAAAGCCTTGACACAGGCCGCCTGATGTTCGATATTTCTGTCATGACAGAAACAACGAATGAGTCGGACAAGCTCCCCACCGCCGTCGAGGCCTTTGTGCTGCACTGGGGCGATCTGGGCGGGCAATGGGGCGTCAACCGCTCTGTCGCGCAGATTCAGGCGCTGTTGCTGCTGTCCGAACGCCCGCTGACCGCCGAGGACATCGCCGACAGGCTGGGCATGGCGCGGTCCAACGTGTCGAACAGCCTCAAGGAGCTGCTGAACTGGAAGCTGGTGATGCGCGTCCCCGTTCTGGGTGACCGCCGCGACCATTACGTGGCCGAAACCGATATGTGGCAGATGGCCAGCAAGGTCGCCCAAGGCCGCAAGCAGCGCGAGATCGATCCGATGGTCGCCGCGCTCCATGCCGCCATGGCCCATGTCGATGATCCGAAGATCAGCAAGACGGTGCGCGACCGGCTGCACAACATGCATGATTTCGTCACCACGGTGGACAATTGGTACAATCAGATGCTGCATGTGCCGCCCGCGCAGATCATGCGGCTGATCCGTCTTGGGTCGAAGGTGATCAACCTGCTCAAGTTCGTCAGCCGCAAGGACAGTTCCGCGGAGGGGGAGAGCTGACCTTCATTTGCCTCATGATTTCTCTTTTTACAGAAATATCTAATCGTTCAGGAGTGCGCTACCGATGAGCATGATCCAGCGTTCCCTCCCCGCCGCCACGCCGGAGGTTCGCACCGCAACCCTGGCCGATCTGCGCTTCCGCCAGTTGCTGGGCGCCCCCGCCTGGGACCGCCTGCCCGCCACGGTGCAAAGGCGTTTCGGCAAAAGGCTCGGCCCCGGCCAGTCGGCCAGCTATGCCGGGCAGGTGCTGGACTGCCGCATGTCCGCCTCGGGCTGGCTGCTGGCGCAGCTTTGCCGTTTGATCGGGGCACCCCTGCCCTTAAACCGGGGTGGAGATCTGGCCGCCGTGGTCAGCGTGACCGAGGATGCCGCCACGGGCGGGCAGGTCTGGACGCGGCTCTATGCCCGCAAGCATGGCTTTCCGCAGGTGATCCATTCGGCCAAACGCTTTGCCGGGCCCACCGGACTGGAGGAATATCTCGGGCTGGGTTTCGGCATCGCGCTCAAGGTCGCCGCCGACAGCGACGGCATCCATTTCGCCAGCGACCATTATTTCCTTCGTCTGGGGGCGCTGCGGTTGCGACTGCCGCGATGGCTGGCGCCGGGCCACCTCACCATCGACCATCTGGACCGGGGCGCGGGTGCCTTTACCTTCACGCTGACCTTGCGCCACCGCCTGCTGGGCGAGATGATGCGCCAGACCAGCCTGTTCCACGATCAAGCATCGCAGCATATCATGCGGGAGAACGGCCATGACTGACACGCTCTGGTTTTTCGTTTTCATCCAGATGGCGATGGGCGGTTCCGATACGCTCTATCACCATGAGGGCACGCAGAGGCTGGCCTGGCGCCCCTCGCAGAAGACCGAGTTGCGGCTGCATGGCTGGCGCAATCTGGCCTATGCGGTGCTGTTCGCCACGCTGGGCTGGAGCGAGCCGCGCGGATTTTTCGCCATGGCGCTGATCGCGCTGATGGCGGGCGAGCTGGTCATCACCCTGTGGGATTTCGTCGAGGAGGACCGCAGCCGACACCTGCCCGCCACCGAGCGCGTGCTCCACACGCTGCTGACTCTGAACTATGGCGTGATCCTGGCCCTGCTGGTGCCCTGGCTGGCCCGGCTGAGCGCGATGCCTACAGCGCTGGTGCCGGTGTCCTATGGCTGGATCAGCCTGTTTTGCGCGCTGGCGGCCGTTGGCGTGATCGTCTCGGGCCTGCGTGATTTGGCGGCGGCGCGGCGTTGCGACCGTCTGGTCCGCCCCGATCCGGCATGGCTTTGCGCCGATCTGGCGGGCCGCCAGACCGTACTGGTGACCGGCGGCACCGGCTTTATCGGCCAGCGTCTGGTCGCGGCTCTGGGGGCGGCCGGGCATGAGTTGATCGTGCTGACACGCGACAAGGCCAAGACCCGAGGAATGGCCGAGGACGCCCCGATCCGCATCGTCACCCATCTGGATGAGATCGCCGACGACGCGCAGATCGACGCCATCGTCAATCTGGCCGGAGAGCCGATTTCGGACAGCCCATGGACCCGCGCCAAGCGCCAGCGCATCCTGCGCTCGCGCCTCACCGTGACGCGCGAGGTGGTGGGATTGATCGCGCGGTTGCAGCACAAGCCGGTGCTGGTCAGTGGTTCGGCCATTGGCTGGTACGGGCTGCGCGGAGATGAGGCGCTGACCGAAGCGGGCGATGCACGCCCCTGCTTCTCGCATGAGATCTGCCAGCGCTGGGAAAGGGCGGCGCTGAAGGCGCAGGCTTTGGGCGCGCGGACGGTGCTGCTGCGCACCGGGCTGGTGCTGGATCGTGATGGGGGAATGCTGGCGCGTCTGCTCACGCCTTTCGAATTTGGGTTGAGCGGCAGATTTGGCACGGGACGCCACTGGATGAGCTGGATCCACCGCGACGATATGGTGCGGCTGATCGTCCACGCCATCGCCACGGTGGAGATCAGCGGGCCCTACAACGCCACCGCGCCGCATCCGGTGACCAACCGCGACTTTACCAGCGCCGTGGCGCGGGCGCTGCACCGTCCTGCCCTGATCCCCATCCCTGCCTGGCCGCTGCGGTTGATGCTGGGCGATTTCGCTCACGAGCTGCTGCTCTCGGGCCAGCGCGTGCTGCCCGAGGCGGCGCTGAGCAGCGGTTTTCGCTTCCGCTATGCCACGGTGGATGCGGCTCTGGCGGAGATCGTCGGGAATGCGCCTGATGAGGTCCGACCCTAACCATACCCCAGCAGGCGCAGGGTGGCCGGATCACCCCCGCCGAACCAACGCTGCAGGGCCCTTTCGAACAGCGCCTCGCCAGAGGCCTGTTCGAATAGGGTCAGCGAAGAGCGCAATTTCATGGCATCAACCGGCCCGAACGCGGCTTCAGCATTATTATAAGGAATGTTTTCCAAAGCACTGATACATTGTCGATAACGCGCACCTAAAACCGGATGAGCCAGATAGGCCCGCGCCTCATCCAGCGAGCTGATGGCATAGCGCTGCGCCATCACACTGAAGCCCAGCCCTGCAAGATGAGGAAAGATAAACCACATCCAGTGACTCCGCTTGGCGCCCTTGCGGATTTCCATCAGTGCGGTGTCATAAATGGGCTCCTGCGCCTGCAGGAAGCGGTCGAGGTTGAAGCGGGCTGTCGTTGCTTCCGTCATCACATGGTTCTTTCCTTGCCGCGCCCCGTCACACCGATAGGGTGAGGATTGTGGCGCCTCTCGCGCGATGTTCAACGGAACCCCGACCGTTTTCAGGCCAATTGCGAGAGCGCCCAGCCCTGCCGCGCGAGATCCACAACGCCAACACTCATCGGCAGCCCGGCGGTCTCCAGGTCATCCAGATTGTACCATGCGGCTTCCAGCGCATCATCCCCCGCCACCGGAGCACCGGACAGCCAGCGGCATGACACGGCGATCAGAATGTAATGCTGGCGCAGGTGGCCCTCATCGCCAACATCAAGGGCATCGACAGCCGTGAAAACCCGGCCTGCCTCGGCGCGAACCCCGGTTTCCTCGAAAAGCTCGCGCCCTGCCGCCTGCTCGAGACTTTCGCCAAAGTCGATCTTCCCGCCCGGAAAGCCCCAAAGCCCGGCATCGGGCGGATTGGCGCGGCGCACCAGAAGCACCGAACGCTCCCGGATCACCACCGCCAGAACGGCGGGGATCGGCCGACGAAGGGGAACTGGTGTGTCACTCATGATCGTTCCTCAGGCTGGTATGGATGATGCCTCAAAGCGCCTTCCGGCATCCAGCCATTCTTGAGGCAAAGCTTCCGCCAGCGCCTGCCGGATGATTGCTGCCAGTTGCTCGCCCACTGGTCCCGCATCCCGGTCTGCCCGCAGCAAGGTCAAGCCCAGCGCGGGCAGTTCAGGCAAGCCCGATGATGCCGGATCAAGCATCTTCACCGCAGCGGGCAGACCCACCGATGTGCGCAGGGCCACCCCCAGCCCCGCCGCCGTGGCCGCCCACATCCCGCCCAGACTTGGGCTGACGAAAGCGATGCGCCAGGGCACGCCGGCCCGGTCCAGCGCGTCACAGGCGATGGTGCGCAGCATGCAGGGCGCTTCAAGCGTGACCAGCGGCAAGGGTTCACCCGCGCCGGGCCGCCAGACCGGCTCCTCCCGCATGGAACCCAGCCAGCACAAGGGTATCGCCGCCAGAGGTTCGCCCACGGCAGCCTCGTTTTCCCATGCCAGCGCCAGATCGAGTTGGCCCGAACGGGTCCTGGCGATCAGCTCGCTGTTGCGCCCGATGCGCCCCTCGATCCGCACATTGGGATGAGCGCGGGCAAAGCGCCCGAGCACCTGAGGCAGGACCACCTCGCCAAAATCCTCCTGAAGGCCCAGCCTGATCCAGCCGGACAGGTCCAGCCCGCGCACTGCGCTCACCGCTTCGTCGTTAAGGTCGAGCAGGCGTCTTGCGTAGGACAGAAAGACCTCGCCCTCATCGGTCAGCGTCAGGCCCCGGCCTGCCTTGCGCAGCAGGGAAACGCCCGCCTGATCCTCCAGCTTCTTGAGCAGGGCGCTCACCGCCGAGGTCGAGCGCCCCAGACGGTCCGCCGCGCGGGCGAAGGAGTTGGCGTGAATGCCCGTCACAAAGCTGCGCAGCGCATCCATGTCGAGATTGGTCAGGCGCATAGAATGTCCTGTTTTTCAGGAATGATGATCCAGGATTATCCGATTTTCGCGATGATTTTCCGGATTTATCCCGATGATGTCAACAAGGCTGGAGTGCCCCATCATGCCCTTCACGAGAATTTCGCTGCTGGCGGGCAAGCCCCCCGCTCATCTTTCCGCCATCGTCGACAGCCTGGACCGCGCCATGGTCGAGGCCTTCGAGGTGCCCGAGACCGACCAGTTCGTCGCGATCCACCAGCATCAGCCCGGCGAACTCATCTTCGACCGGCATTATGCGGGCGGGCCGCGCTCGGACGACTTCGTGCTGTTCCATATCACCACCGGCCGCACGCGACCCCATGGCGTGCAGCAGGCTTTCTATCGGCGGCTGGTCGAGCGGCTTGGCGCCCATCCCGGCATCCGGCCCGAGGATGTGATGATTGTCATGGCCAATTCCACCTTCGATGATTTCTCCTTCGCCTCGGGCATTGCCGCCTCGACCATTGCGGCGGGGCAGCCGCGATGAGCCTTGATCCCGCAGGCACGGACGCCGACAGAAGCTTTACCCGCACTCTCGCCATGGGTGCCACGACGACGGCCATGCTGCTGCTGTTCGAAGGCGCGCTGGCCGCCGCGCCCGCCCCGCGCTTCGAGCGGCAGATCCTGCCCGATATCCCCCTGCCCGGCCCTCTTGAGGTTTCGGTGGTGAAGCAGGCGCGGGTGACCTTCGCTCCGGGGCAAGCCAGCGGGGCTCATCTTCATCCGCTGCCGGTCATCGGGACCGTCACCGCCGGCAGTTTCGTCTTTCAGATCGAGGGGCAGGAGGAGCGAATCCTGCACATCGGGGACAGCTTTTACGAACCGGCCCATGTCCGGATTCTCCGCTTCGACAATGCTTCGGCGATGGAGAAGGCCTCGATCAACGCTTTCTACCTCGCCAGGGATGCCGGGGATGACACCATCACCATGCTGGCGCGATAAAGAGGGATCCTCGTTTTGTTTGAATAGGCTGGGGAAACCACAAGAGGGTTTCTGTGAAATAGTGAAGGCAATATACGGAAATGCTTCTGATATATTTTACAATATAATTTCCCATGACCAATATGTGACGGTTCACGTTAAATTAACATAGCCATCGCCTCGGGAATCTGCGTATCTTTGCCCATGTCAAAGACTCCGCCCTTCTGTCCTGTCACACTTCGCTTTGCCGCCGCTGTGGCGCGCAGGAGAAGCGAGCGCGCCATGTTGCTTCTCGAAAAGCACGAGGCGCTGCCGGATGCGATGCAGGCGCTTGAAAGCCTTGCACGCGATCTGGAAGCGACGGCCGAACGGATCGCGAAGGGCCGACCGGGGGAGGTCTTCGAGGAGCATATTTAACACTGCCGAAGCCGTGGCCCGTTTCAGGCGAAAAGCAGCCGGTCACGCACCTTATGGGGCTGCGCCCAGTCCTCGGCGAACCAGGCCTCCTCACCATCCTTGGGTGGCCGCTTGAGGCTGAGGGGCCTGACCGCGCCTTTCGACACTTTTTGCGCGACCCGGAACTGATAGTGATCAATCATCGCCAGAGCCTCGATCACATAGGAGGTCGCCACGCGGCGGTCGCGGATCAGCAGCAGGTTCTCGCCATTGGAGCCATCCGCCGCCTTCGACATGTTGTAGGAACCGGTATAGACAAGCGCCTTGTCGGTGTTGAAATCGAGCACGATAAATTTGTGATGCATCCGCGTGCCCACATTGCCCGCCAAGCCGGTGAACTCGGTCGAAAAAGGTGGAGGCGCATCCTTGCCCAGTGCCTCGACATAGGTGAGCGGCTGGTTGGAGGAAGTCGAGGCCACCTCGATGCCGGTCTTCTTGTCGGAAATCCCCGCGACGAAGAGATCCTGCTGGCTCGTTTTGGCCCTCAGCGCCTCGACGATCACGCCGGGCGTCTGGCTGAGGAAAGCCAGCGAATAGAAGATCGACGAGGTCGCATCATCGATGTCCGCGCCAATGCCCGCCAGTCGGGAGTTCGCGGCGGCATGCGGCGAAAAGCTGATATGGGCATCAATCCCCTCAAGCCCCAGATCCAGCCAGTCGGTCGAGGGGCTTGTGGGAAACGTGTCGGGCGCGGACCAATATTGCTCGAACGCCGCCTTGAACACGGCCAGCGGCGCCTCGCCTTCGACGGTGACAAGATTGTTCGACTGAACGAACAGGCCACGCCAGCTCATGTTGGTGGAGCCACAGATCGCGCGCTGGATCGTCGGCCCGCTGACCCAGATGATTTTGTTGTGCTGCAGGCTCTTCATCGCCTGCCGCTTGACCGCATAGCCAAGGCCGGTGAGGATCTGCTCGGCCTTGTCCTCGGCGGCACCCTCGCCGGTGTGGTCCTTGCTGTTGTCGATGATGATCCGCAACCGGTCGGTGGGCAGTTGCTTCACCCGGTCCATGATCATCGGCAGGTTGAAGTCAAAAGCGATGATGCCGATGTCCGGCGCCTGCCCGGCTTTGGTTTCCGCGATGGCCGCATCCAGAATGGCCAGCATCTCGGCATAGGCCTCAAAGCCCATCCATGCATAGGCGCTTTGGGCATCGGGGTGCGTCGGCACGAAATCGAGGCCGTTTTTGGCGTCGCTCGGCAGCAAAGTCTCGATGGCGCCGTTTCTTGCATAGCGATCGAGAAAGGCCTGTGACGAGATAAACCCCCGCGTGTAGGCGATGTTGAGCTTGCCCGGATAGGTCTCGCGCGCCAGCGGCAGGGCCGCGATCTGCGCCGTGCCATAGGTCAGATCGCCGGTGGCGTTCATGAAGACCGGCGTCACGCGATAGGTGTAATCGCCCGCAAGATCGGCGTTGAAGGGGAAATGCACCCAGCGGAATTTCTGGATCGGCGCCACCAGCGTGGAATAGGTCTGCGGGCGCAACGGGGCGGAGGTGGAGCCAGCCTCTCCCTCGAAATTCAGCCGGTTCTTGACCGCGAAGAACTGCTGTCTGCCCGGCTCCTGATACTCGATGGCAAAGCCGACGAAATCCTCGGAGGGTTGCCCGTCACGCCAGTTCATGGCCAGCAGGCACATGCCGTCGCCGCGGTGGATCTTCAGGGTGAACAGTGCCTCGGCGACATCACCTTCGGCAAAGCTGGCGTCACTCATGGCCTGTCCTCTGTCCTGCGCGGGTTTATCACGGCATGATTAAGAGCCTAATTTGTCAGATTTTGGACGGCGTGCCGCCCTGGGCAAAGAGAACAGTCCGATCTGGCGCAAATCGCCCTTTCAGTGAGCCTTGACCGACCCGACAGCCCGCCCCGGCGCGACGAAAGGATCGTGACAGGCCTTGCCAAACGCAAGCGCAGCATACACATGCCCATCTCCATGGATCGGAGCAGCTTGATGACGGAGAATGATGGTGCAGGCCTGTGCTGGCCGCCGCAGATCCGCAAGCGCGCCTCCCATTTTCCTCTGGCCACAGCTTGCAACCGCGCCGGGGACTGCCGACTGGTGAATGAAGCATGCTGATGAACGCGACGATGCCCGCCCCCGCCCTGCCCAATGCCGCTGCGCCCGATGCGGAAGACCGCGACCTGCTGCGCGCCGCCGCCGCCATCACCAAGGAGGCCCGCAAGGCTCAGCCCGCGATCTATTGGGGCGACACGATCGCCTCGGCGGTTGTTGGCTACGGATCGCTGATCGCTCTGGTCAACAGGGCGCCGGATGGCCTGAGTGTGCTGCTGTTCGTGGTGGCGGTGCTGGCGCTGTACCGCGCGGAAAGCTTTATCCATGAACTGACCCATGTGTTGCCGGGGCGCCTGCCGGGCTTCAACGCGGGCTGGAACGCGCTGGTGGGCATTCCGCTGCTGACGCCTTCCTTCATGTATGAAGGCGTGCATAATCAGCACCATCTGCGTCATGCCTATGGCACGCCGCGCGATCCCGAATATAAGCCGCTGGCGCAGTCTGGCTGGTTGGGCGTGGTGGGCTTCACCCTGCTGGCGGCTCTGGCACCGGTGGCGCTGATCCTGCGCTTTGCCGTGCTGGCGCCGCTCAGCCTGCTGATCCCGCCCCTGAGGGAGGCGGTGGTGAGCCGTTTCTCGGCCCTTGCGATCAATCCGGACTATCGCCGCAGCCGCCCCAAGCCCGAGGCCTATCGCCGCTGGCTGGTCCTTGAAACGCTGGCCAGCCTCTGGGCGATGACGATGGTTGCGCTGGTCGCCAAAGGCGTGGTCTCGCTGCGCACGGCGGGCATGGTGCTGGCGGTGCTTTCGATGGTGGCGCTGGTCAATCAGATCCGCACGCTGGCCGCCCATATGTGGCAGAACGATTCGGGCGAGCCGATGTCGCTGACCGCGCAATATGCGGATTCGGTCAATGTGCCGCCCCCCGCGCTGCTGCCCGCGCTATGGGCGCCGGTGGGCCTGCGCTATCATGGGCTGCATCACCTGCTGCCCTCGCTGCCCTATCATGAGCTGGGCAAGGCCCATAAAAGGCTCGCGGCGGAGTTCGGGCGCGGGGCGACCTATCACGGCAGCAATTACGCCAGCCTGTGGGCGGTGGTGCGCTCATGGTTCGGGACGCGCCGTCCGACCACGCGGTAAAACGATGCCGGAAGACGCAAGCAAGGCGGCACCCTCATGCCGCCGCTTGGGTCCTCCGGCCACCTCGATGCCTTAGGCCTTGACGATCGAGGCGAGGTAGATCTCATCGATGGCCTGCGCCAGCGCGGCGTCGAAGGCCTCATCGCTCTGCCCATGAGCCAGATCGGCGATCAGCGCGCGCGAGAAGCTGGCGATCACGCCATGGTTCTTCGCCAGTTCGGCACAGGCATCGGTCCGCGAATAACCACCCGACAGAGCAATCACCCGGATCACGCGCGGATGGGCGATCAGCGGCGCGTGGAAGTCGGGCTCATGCGGGATCGACAGCTTGAGGATCACCTGACGGTCGCCTTCAAGCGCGTCGAGCGCTTTCAGCAGTTCCTCGCGCAGAATGGTGTCGGCCTGAGCGCGCTCCTCGCTGGCGATCAGCACTTCGGGCTCGACGATCGGCATCAGGCCGTGGCTCAGGATCTGCTCGGCGACCTCGAACTGCTGCCTGACGATGGCGGCAATGCCCGCGCGATGGCCCAGACGGACGACCGAACGCATCTTGGTGCCGAACACGCCCAGCGCGCGGGCCCGCTCCAGCAGGGCATCCAGACCGGGGATCGGCTTCATCAACTGGACGCCGTCCTGCTCGGCCTCAAGCCCCTTGTCCATCTTCAGGAAGGGCACGATGCCCTTTTCGCGCAGCAGGGTCGGCACCGGCACGCCCTCGGCCATGCCATCCATCGTGCGTTCAAACAGGATCGCGCCCAGCACCTTGCCCTTGCTGAAGGACGGCGTGGTGATGATGCGCACCCGCATCTGGTGGATGAGATCGAACATTTCCTCATCATTCGACCAGGCGTCCTCTGCCACACCATAGGCCTTGAGCGCCTTGGGCGTCGAACCACCGCTCTGATCGAGGGCGGCAACGAACCCCGCACCGCCTTTTACCTGCGCCATCATCACCGCATCGGTTATCACTGTCGAAATCTCCTGCATCTGGCCTGGAAGCGCTTCATTCTGCGTCTGTGCCCTCTTGCGCTCTGGATTGTGACAGGCGCAACCACAATCGGGCGGAAACCGTCTCGAATACGGCAGATTGCCGATTGTTGGTCGGCAAAGCGGGCTTCAGGGCGCCACCTTGCGTTGTTCGGTCAGGATGTCCCACCCGGTCAGGAACAGCGCGGCCACCACCGGGCCGACCACGATGCCGCTGATGCCCACCAGCTCGATCCCGCCCAGCGTCGTCACCAGCACCATCCAGTCGGGGATGCCGGTGTCGCGCCCCACCAGCAGCGGGCGCAGGATGTTGTCGACCAGACCGATCACCAGCATGCCGGAGAACACCACAACCACAGCCTGCCAGATGGCCCCAGTCGCCAGCAGATAGACCGCCACCGGGCCCCAGACGATCGCCGGGCCAATCGCGGGCAGCAGCGCCGCAACCACCATCAGCATGCCCCAGAGCAGCGCGGCGGGCAGCCCCACGATCCAGAAGGTCACCGCGCCAAGCGATCCCTGGGCCAGAGCGACCAGTCCGGACCCCTTGATGGTGGCGCGCACCACGATGACGAATTTCTCGGCCAGTCGCGATGCGATGGCAGGTTTGATCGGCAGGGCTCGCAGGATGGCGGGGCCGATATGCTCGCCATCGCGCAGCAGGAAATACATGACATAGAGGCCGATGCCGAAAGCCAGCAGAAAGCTGGCCGCATTGGCGCCAATCGACAGGGCCTGCCGCGCGATCAGGCTGACGCTGTTGTTGATGGCCTGCGACACCCGCTCCTCGACCAGATCGAAGCTGCCGAAGCCCGAGCTGTCGAGCCAGTGCTGCAGGCGCAGCGGCAAGGCGCTGTGAAGCTTGCCGAAATAGAGGGCGAAGTTGATCTGGCCGCCCCGAATCTGGTCATAGACCTCGGCGGCCTGCCCCATCACCAGACTGGTGATGATCAGCGCCGGGATAACGACCGCGATGGTGATGATCAGCAAGGTCAGCGCCGCGGCCATATTGCGGCGTCCCTTGCAGCGGCGAAGCAGCTTCTGGAACAGGGGCTGGAACAGCAGCGCCCCCAGCACCGCCCCGAGCAGGGCGCCCATAAAGGACGACACGATAAGCATGAGACCGATGCTGATGAACGCTAAAAACAGAAGAAAACCACCATGTTCCAGGCGATCTTTGACAGGGGTCATCAGCTTGCTCTCATTGGGCCGTCTCAACCGTCTGGCGACCATAGGCAGAAAGGTCGGCCAAGACGAGTCAGGATGGAAGGTCCTGTCGGATGAACGCCTGTCGACCGTATTGGGTCCCGCAAGGGGCTGGTATCCTTGCATTGCCTCACAGGCTGTATTATTCAATCAACACACTGCAAGGAGGCAAGTAGGGTGGCACTGGAAGACTATCGCGCACCGACCAAGGTCAAGTTGTCGGTCCTCTGGACTTCCACCATGTTTTGTTATGTTTACGGGGATTATTTCGGGCTTTTTATCAAGGGCACACTGGATGAGATGAACCATGGCATCATGGGGCCGCTCGGTGCAGCGACGCCCGGTATGCTGATCGGCGTGTCACTGATGATGGCGCTGCCCAGCCTGATGGTGGCGCTGTCCCTGCTGCTGCCCGCGCCCCTCTGCCGGTGGGTATCGGTGGTGCTGGGACTGGCCTACACCGCGATCATGGGTATCAGCATGCCCGGCGCGGCGCCCTTCTACCAGACGCTTGCGCTGATCGAGATGGCCTTGACGCTGACGATTGCGGTCATCGCATGGCACTGGCCGCAAGCCAACACGCCCCGCTGAGACGGCGCCCTCCCCGCTCCCGGAGCAAGGAGGGCAACGCATTGTCAAACCCTCTCGACCGCCAGCGCCAGACCGATGCCCACGCCCACGCAGAGCGTGGCCAAGCCGCGCTTGCCGCCAGTCTTCTCAAGCTGATGGACCAGTGTCAGGGCCAGACGCGCACCCGACATGCCCAGCGGATGGCCCAGCGCAATGGCGCCGCCATTGGGGTTCACCTGCGGCGCATCGTCGTCCAGACCCAGTTCACGCATCACCGCCAGCGACTGGCTGGCAAAGGCCTCGTTCAGTTCGATGGCGTCGAAGTCATGGATGGTCAGGCCCAGTTTGGCCATCAGCTTGCGGGTCGCCGGGATCGGCCCCACGCCCATCACACGCGGCTCCACCCCCGCCGAGGCAAGGCCCAGAATGCGCGCGCGCGGCGTCAGCCCATGGGCCTTCACAGCCGCCTCGCTGGCGATGATCAGCGCCGCCGCGCCATCGTTGATGCCCGAGGCATTGCCTGCCGTCACCGTGCCATTCGCCCCGAACAGCGGCTTCAGGGCGGAGAGCACATCGATTGTGGTGTCGGCGCGCGGATGTTCGTCGAGCGTGATCTGCGTCACCTCGCCGCGCTTGCGACCGGGCACGTTGACCGGCACGATCTCCTCGGCATGGAAGCCCGAGGCCTGCACCGCTGCCGTGCGCTGCTGGCTGCGCAGCGCGAAGGCATCCTGATCCGCGCGGCTGATGCCGTAATCCTCGGCGACATTCTCGCCGGTGCGCGGCATGGTCTCGGTGCCGTAGGCGGCATCAAGCGCGGGGTTGACGAAACGCCAGCCCATCGTGGTGTCTTCCATCTTCTGGCCACGCCCGAAGGCGGTATCAGCCTTGCCCATCACGAAAGGCGCGCGGGTCATGCTTTCGACGCCCCCGGCAAAGGCCAGATCCATCTCGCCCAGGCGAATGGCGCGGGCCGCCTGCCCCACCGCTTCCAGCCCGGAGGCGCAGAGGCGGTTGAGGGTCACGCCGGGCACTTGCGCCGGCAGGCCCGCCAGCAGCAGGCTCATGCGCGCGACATTGCGGTTGTCCTCGCCCGCCTGGTTGGCGCAGCCGTAGAAGACCTCCTCGATGGCTTGAGGATCAAGGCCCGGATTGCGCTCCAGCAGGGCTTTCAAAGGCACCGCCCCCAGATCGTCGGCACGGATGCGCGACAGACCGCCACCATAACGGCCGATGGGGGTGCGGACGGCGTCGCAGATAAAGGCTTCGGTCATATCGGAAAATCCTCTCAGGCGGCCAATGCGGCGGCGTCCAGCGCCAGTCCGGTGCTGCGGCGCGCCTCCTCGATGCTGAAACCGGGGACGAGGTCGATGATGCCCGCGCCCTGAGGCCCCACGCTGAAGGTGCCCAGATCGGTGTAAACCCGCGAAATGCAGCCGATGCCGGTGAGCGGATAGGTGCAACGCTCGACCAGCTTGCTCTCGCCCGCCTTGGTGAGCAGCTCCATCATGACGAAAATCTGCTTGGCACCGATGGCCAGATCCATTGCCCCGCCCACCGCCGGAATCGCGCCCGGCGCGCCGGTGTGCCAATTGGCGATATCTCCGCGCGCCGAAACCTGAAAGGCGCCCAGCACGCAGATGTCCAGATGCCCGCCGCGCATCATCGCAAAGCTGTCGGCATGGTGGAAGAAGCAGCCGCCATCCAGCAGCGTGACGGGTTGCTTGCCCGCATTGATCAGTTCGGGGTCTTCGAAGCCAGGCGCGGGTGCGGGCCCCATGCCCAGTACGCCGTTTTCGCTTTGCAGGAAGATGTCCTTGTCGGCGGGCAGATAGTTGGCCACCATCGTCGGCAGGCCGATACCGAGGTTGACATAGGCACCCTCGGGAATGTCGCGGGCGACGCGGGCGGCCATGGCCTTGCGATCCAGTCGTTCCATTGTCTTTCTCCCTCAGGCGGCCAGAGCGGCGGTGGGCGTGATCGGCACCACGCGCTGGACGAAGATGCCCGGTGTCACCACGGCTTCCGGGTCGAGGCCGCCCAGCGGCACGATCTGCGCCACCTGAGCGATGGCGGTCTTGGCGGCCATCGCCATGATCGGGCCGAAGTTGCGCGCCGTCTTGCGGTAAACCAGATTGCCCCAGCGATCGCCCTGCTGCGCTTTGATCAGCGCGAAGTCGGCGTGGATGGGGTATTCCAGCACATAATCGCGCCCGTCGATGGTCCGGGTTTCCTTGCCCTCGGCCAGCAGGGTGCCAAAGCCGGTGGGGGTGAAGATGGCGCCAAGCCCGGCCCCTGCCGCCTGAATTCGCGCGGCCAGATTGCCCTGCGGTACCAGTTCCAGCTCGATCTCCCCGGCGTGATAGAGCGCGTCGAAATGATGCGAATCCGCCTGCCTCGGGAAAGAGCAGATGATCTTGCGTACCCGCTTTTCCTTCATCAGCGCGGCCACACCCATCTCGCCATTGCCGGCATTGTTGCTGATGATGGTGAGGTCGCGCACGCCCCGCCCAATCAGTGCCTCGATCAGTTCGTCGGGCATGCCGGCGGTGCCGAACCCTCCGATCATGATGGAGGCGCCATCCTGAATATCGGCGACGGCAACGGTTGCCGAGGCCACGCTTTTATCGATCACGGGACTCTCCTGAAAGCTTGTGTCCTTGCCTCCCGGTTCTGCCTCACCCCCTCTTGAGTCAATCGATAAACGGTATATTGTACGGTAATCGGTTATCGAAAGCACCAAAGTATGATGGAAGATCTGCTCGAATCCCCTGGCGATCCGGAGTTCATGGCCTCGCTGGCGCGCGGTCTGGCGGTGATGCGCTGCTTTGCCGAACAGGAGCGCCCGATGACCATCGCTCAGGCCAGCAAGCTGACGGGCCTGAGCCGCCCCGCCGTGCGCCGCTGCCTGCTCACGCTGGTGAAGCTGGGCTATGCCGTGCAGGACGGCAGCCACTATGCACTGCGGCCCAAGGTGATGACCCTGGGCTATGCGTACCTCTCCTCCACCCCGCTGGCGCTGCGGGCGCAGCCTCTGCTCGATCAGTTGCGCGATGAGCTGGGCGAGTCCTGCTCGCTGGGCATCGTCGACGATGATCAGGTGTTTTACATTGCCCGCGCCGAAGTTTCGCGGATCATGTCGATTGCCTTGCGGGTGGGAAGCCGCCTGCCGCTCTACACCACCTCGATGGGGCGCGTGCTGCTGGCCGATATGTCGAGGGAGAGCCGCGCCGCCTATTTCCGCCGCACCGATCTGGTGGCCCGGACGGAACTGACCGAAACCGAGCCCAACCGCCTGCAGGCGATCTGCGACAAGGTGGCCGAGGAAGGCTATGCCATCATCGATCAGGAGCTGGAAATGGGGCTGCGTTCGGTGGCGGTGCCGGTGGTCGGCCTGTCGGGTCGGGTGGTCGCGGCGGTGAATGTGGGGACGCAGGCCTCGCGCGTGTCGGTGGTCGATCTGCGCACCCATTTCCTGCCATCCCTGCGCCGCTGCGCGCGCGAACTGGCGGCCACCGGTCTGGTTTGAAGGGCGTCGATAAAGGGCTTCAGAAGAAATCACATCGCTTAATGCAATCGATTGTTGCCATCCGCGCACGACGCTTGTAAAGCCTCCTTCGACCGCGATAGCATAAGGACACGCCCAGAGGCGAAAATGTCCGGGCCGGAAGCGGGGGGAGAGAGAACATCATGGCCCAGTCCCTATCCATGCGCGATCCGTCCGCGACCGCGCATGACGTGCTTCCCACTGCCAAGCCGCGTCTCTCCCTGCTGCGCATCATCGAGATGAATCTGGGTTTCCTCGGCCTGCAGTTCAGCTTCGGCCTGCAGCAGGGCAATATGATCCCGATCTACTCATGGCTGGGCGCCGATGAGGCCACCCTGCCCGTGCTGCAACTGGCCGGGCCGATGACGGGCCTGCTGATCCAGCCGCTGATCGGTGCCCTGTCGGACCGCACGCTGACGCGCATCGGGCGGCGCACGCCCTATTTCCTGATCGGCGCCATCATGTGCTCGCTCGGCCTTTTCGCCATGCCGCATTCGACCAGCATATTGATGGCCGCCAGCCTGCTGTGGCTGCTCGACGCTGGCAACAATGTCACCATGGAGCCCTATCGCGCCTATGTCTCGGACCGGCTGAACCCGGACCAGCACGCCATCGGCTTCCTCAGCCAGAGCGCCTTTACAGGGTTGGCGCAATGTCTGGCGTTTCTCACGCCCTCCATTCTGGTCTACTGGCTGGGCTTTGACCGCAATGCGGTGGATGCCCACAACATCCCGACAATCACCCATGTCAGCTTCCTGATCGGCGCGGTGCTGTCGATCAGCACGATCCTGTGGTCGGTGCTGCGGGTGCCCGAACTGCCGGTCTCTCCTGAAGAGCAGGCGCGCATCGCCGCCGTGCCCCGTTCCGCCGCCGCCACGCTGGCGGAGATCTGGGACGCCATCGTCACAATGCCCCGCGCCATGCGCCAGATGGCATGGATGAGCCTGTTCCAGTGGTACGCTTTCGCGATCTATTGGGCCTATGGCGCGCTCTCCATCGGGCGCACCGCCTTTGCCACGTCGGATAAGGCCAGCGGCGCTTTCCGCGATGCCGTGCTGACCACCCAGCAACTGGGTGCCTTCTACAATCTGATCGGCTTTGTCGCGGCCTTTGCCATGGTGCCGGTGGCCCGCAGGCTGGGCCCGGCGCGCGCGCATATGGCCTGTCTGGCGCTATGTGGTCTTGGCCTGCTCTATCTGCCTCAGGTCGGCCCGGCGCAGGGGGCGGCGCCCGCGCTGTTCCATGCTCTGGCCATGCCGGAACTGGGCCAGCATCTGGCGCTGATGATCCCGGCTTTCGGGCTGGGGCTGGGCTGGGCCAGCATCATGGGCAATCCCTATGTCATCCTTGCCGGATCGATCCCGCCCGAGCGGACCGGCGTCTATATGGGCATTTTCAACATGATGATCGTGCTGCCGATGATCCTGAACGCACTCACCTTCGGCTGGATCTACCACCATCTGCTTTCCGGAGACCCGCGCATGGCGGTGGGTGCGGCAGGCGTGCTGCTGCTTTGCGCGGCGGCCACCATGCTGCGGGTGGAAAGCCCCCGTGACAGGATGCTTGACGGGATGATCGCGGCATGACCCCCGCCATAAACGGCCAATGGGTCATCCTGCACTCCCCCGCCTGCACCGCCATCTGGGAGGTGCGCGCGGATGAGGCCCCGCTGTGGCGCTATTGGGGCCCGCGCCTGCCCGATGGCGTGGTGCCACCCGCCCCCTTGCGCGAGGAACGGCCCGAACCCAGCTTCTCGCTCCATCACGATATGCCGCTCAGCCTGTTTCCGGGGATCGGCATGGGATGGTTCGGAGCACCCGCTCTGGCCGCGCATCGCGCCGGGCGGGACTGGACCCATGCCATAACGCGGTGCCGGATGGAGACCCCGGCGGATGATACGCTGCGTTTCCATCTGGTCGATGATGTGACGGATCTGGCCATCACCATTGCGGCCCGGCTCGATCCGGCGAGCGATGTGCTCACACTCTCCACCACGCTGACCAACATCGGCAAGGATCTGCTGGACGTTCACTGGCTCGCTTCCGCCTGCCTGCCGCTGCCGCCCGATGCGCACAACGTGCTGTCCTACACCGGGCGGCACAACAGCGAATTCGTGCCCGTCGAGGATGCGCTGTCCCGCTCGGGCTGGCGGCGGGAGAACCGGCGCGGGCTCACCAGCCATGACTGCTTCCCGGGCGCCATCGTGCGCTGCGCCGATGGCACCGCCTATGGCGCGCAACTGGCATGGAGCGGCAACCATCTCCAGTCCATCGACTGGATCGACGACGGCCGCCGCCAATGGCTGCTGGGCGAAAGCCTCGCCCCCGGAGAGCTGCGCCTGACGCCGGGCGAGAGCATCACCACGCCCGAGGTTCTGGCCACCGTCTCGGCCCACGGCATGGATGGCGTTGCCCAGGCCTTCCACCGCGCGATCCGCGCCCGCATCGCCTGGCCGGGCGGCGCGATGAGCCCGCGCAAGGTGCATCTCAACACATGGGAAGGTTTCTATTTCGACCATGATCTCGATGCGCTGAAGGAACTGGCCGATGCCGCCGCCGACATCGGTATCGAACGCTTCGTGCTTGACGACGGCTGGTTCGCGGGCCGCGACGACGACACCTCCAGCCTTGGCGACTGGTGGCCCGATCCGTTGAAATATCCGCAAGGGCTGGCACCGCTGGCCCGGCATGTCACCGGCCTGGGGATGGAATTCGGCCTGTGGGTCGAGCCCGAGATGGTCAATCCCGACAGTGGGCTCTATCGCGCCCATCCCGACTGGGCGCTGCATGTCGATGGACGTCCGCGCCTCACCGCGCGCAACCAGTTGGTGCTGGACATGAGCCTGCCGCAACTGCGCGACTATCTGTTCAATGCCATCGCCCTGCTGCTGCGCGAGCTGCCGATCTCCTATCTGAAATGGGACCATAACCGCGACCTGACCCATGCGGGCAACCATGCGCAATACCGCGCCCAGGTGCTGGGCACCTACGCGCTGATGGAGCGCCTGCGCGCCGCCTTCCCCGCGGTGGAGATCGAAAGCTGCGCGGGCGGCGGCGGGCGGATCGACGCCGGGATCGTCGCGCACAGCCACCGCTTCTGGACCAGCGACTGCATCGATGCCATCAGCCGGGTGAGCATCCAGCGCGGCTTCCTGCGCTTTATGCCGCCCGAGTTGATGGGCAGCCATGTCGGCGCCTGCCCCGCCCATTCCACCGGGCGGATGCAGGGCATGGCATTTCGCAGCGGCGTGGCCCTGCCCGGCCATTTCGGCGTGGAACTGGATGTGCGCCGCCTCGATCAGAAGGATCGCGATGAGCTGGCCGGGGCCATCGCGCGTTTCAAGGCTATTCGCGAACAATTCCATCACGGCGCCGTCTGGCAGGGCGAGGCGGACGACCATATCCTGTGGCAGGCCCATGGCGAACCACACGACCTGCTGCTGCATGTTACCCGCACCGCCCCGACAAGCTGGCGCCATGCGCCCCATCTGCGGCTGCCGATGCTCGATCCGCAGCGCTCCTATCGCGTGGCGCCCGAACAGGGCGAAGCGCGAGAGATCGCCGGAAGCTGGCTGATCCGGAGCGGCCTGCCCCTGCCGCCGATGAAGGGCGAAGCCGTGCTGATCTATCGCCTGACCGCCCTCTGACCGGCCGCCCGACAATGCAAAATCTTCCCATGCAATCAACAAATGCAAACGATTGTTGCAATCTTATGCCTTCACGCCTAGCCTCATTGCCACAAGACTATTTCCGGGAGCAGATTTCGTGACACAGACGGTCCAGAGCGTCCAGACTTCGCCATGGCGCGCCGATCATGTTGCCGCGATCGACGCCCTGTCCCCGGAGGAAAGAGCGCGCCTCACCATTCCCACCATCGACCCGGCCAGCCTGCCCCCGGCCTTGCCCGGCCTCGACCTGTGGGACCTGTGGCCGCTGCAGAATGCGGATGGCTCCACCGCCTTGTTCGATGGCTGGTCCTTGTGGTTTGTGCTCTCGGCCCCTGTTCTGCCTGATCCCGAGGAACGCCACCATATCGCCCGCATCCGCCTGATGACCCAGCGCGAGGGCGTCTGGCAGGATTGCGGCAATGCTCTGCCCGATGGCCTGAACCCCGGCAGCCGCGAATGGGCGGGCAGCGCTTTGTGGCATCCCCAAAGCGGTCAGGTCACGCTGTTCTACACCGTGGCAGGCTGGCCGGCCGAGACACGCCCCAGCTTCGCCCAGCGCCTGTTCCAGACCACGGGCACCCTGACCTGCAAGGATGGCCAAACCAACATCGCCGACTGGTCCACGCCGCAGGAAAGCTTCACCTCGGACGATGACCATTACATGCTGGTCAATCAGCGTGAGGGTAAACCCGGCTTTATCAAGGGCTTTCGCGATCCCGCCCATGTCCGCGATCCACGCGACGGGGCGACCTACATCCTCTTCACCGGCTCGCTCAAGCAGTCCATCGAGGCCTTCAACGCCTGCATCGGCATCGCCCGCGCCGACAATGAAGCGCTGACGCAATGGACCATCCTGCCTCCGCTGATCAGCGCCGACGGGCTGAACAACGAACAGGAACGCCCGCTGCTGATCCCGCGCGATGGGCGCTATTACCTGTTCTGGTCGACCCAGCGCAAAGTCTTCGCTCCCGATGGCCCCAGCGGCCCCAATGGCATCTATGGCATGGTGGCAGACGATATTCTCGGGCCCTATCAGCCGCTCAACGGCACGGGGCTGGTCGCCGCCAATCCGGAAAACACGCCCTATCAGGCCTATAGCTGGTGGATCGACGAAAATCTGACCGCCGCCGGTTTCGCCGATCTGCCCGGCGTCGCCCCCGGCGGACAGGTGGACGATGCCGCATGGCGCCGCGCCCATTTTGCCGGACGCCCCGCCCCGCTGTTCAGCATCACGCTGGATGGCACCAGCGCATGGGTCGAGCAGGCCTGATGGCACAGTATGGCTTGATCGAGGCGGGTGGCACGAAATTCGTGCTGGGCATCGCCGACGAAACCCGCGCCATCTCGGCGCGCCATCAGGTCCCCACCACCACCCCGCAGGAAACGCTGGAGGCCTGCGTCGCATGGTTCCGCGAGCAAGGGTTGCGCAACCCCGAGGCCATTGGCATCGCCAGCTTTGGCCCGCTGGATCTCAACCGCGCCTCGCCCACATGGGGCCATATCACCCGCACGCCCAAACCTCACTGGTCGGGCGCCGATCTGGTGACGCCCTTCGCGCGAGGCTTCAACTGCCCGGTGGTGATCGATACCGATGTGAACGGCGCGGCCCTTTCCGAGCACCGCTGGGGCGCGGGCATAGAGCATGACTCGCTGCTGTATCTGACAATCGGCACGGGGGTCGGCGGGGGTTTCGTCGGCGCGGGCGGAGGCCTGCTGCACGGGCTGACCCACCCGGAAATGGGCCATATCCGCATGAAGCGCCATCCGCTGGATCAGGATTACCCCGGTTTCTGCCTCTTCCATGGCGACTGCTTCGAGGGGCTGGTCGCCGGCCCCGCGATCAAGGACCGCTGGGGCGCGTCTCTTTCCGAGCTGCCTGCCGATCATCCCGCCTCAACGATCATCGCCTGGTATATCGGGCAGGCGATCTGCAGCTTTCAGGCGATTATGGACCCGGCGCGGATCGTGCTGGGCGGCGGAGTGATGCATGCGCCCGGCATCCTCGACAAGATCCGCGCGGCGGCGCGCGAACTGGGCGCGGGGTATTTTATCGGTGATCCGCAGGAGGTGGTTGTCGCGCCTGCTCTGGGGGATAATGCCGGGTTGCTGGGGGCTTTGGCTCTGGTTTTGAAGGAAGAAAAGTAGAAGATGCGAGGGCCATCGCCCTCGCGCTCCCTTTAGTTGTCTGCCTTGGCGCATCGGGTTCGGCCTTTGCGCTCGGCTTGCCGCGCCGCAGGCTTGCACTCCATACCTCGCGCGACGGAAAGACTGCCTGCGGCGCTTTAGGTTGCGCAGGTGGAGAGGTCAGGCGCGAGGATCAGAGGAAAGGCCGCCCTGTCGCCGGAAGACGTCATGGGAGCGCGAGGGGGTAACCCCCTCGCATCTTCCTTCCTGAAATCCCCTACCCTGACATCCGCACAATCAACCGGGGCTCCATCACCACACTGTCCGTTTCCTCACCCGCGATCCGGCGCAACAGCATGTCCACCAGATGGCCCGCGCCTTCGTTCAGGTCCTGACTGATGGTGGTGAGACGCGGCACGGTCTGTTCGCTCATGGCGAGGCCGTCATAGCCGATCACCCGCATGTCTTCCGGCACGGACAGGCCTTGTTCCGCCAGCACCCGCAGGGCGCTCATGGCGATCACGTCGGAGGCGGCGACGATGCCTTGCGGGCGCTGGTCGGCATGGCCGAGGAAGCTGGCGATATCGGGATGCGCGGCTTCGGCCACAAGGTGGGCGGGCAGCACGGTCAATTGGTCGAGCAGGCCCGCGCGGGCCATGGCATCGCGGCAGCCGTCGAGGCGGTGGGCGATTTCCTGCGCCTTGGGGTCGCCGAAGAAGGCGATGCGCTCGCAACCCTGGGCGATCAGATGGCTTGCGGCCAGATCGCCGCCGAGGCGGTTGTCCGAGCCGACCGAACAATGCGTCTGGCCGGTGCTGTAACCGCCCCAGACCACCAGTGGATGGTAATGCGCGGCGACGGCATCGATGGTGGCGGATTGGTCCGACTGGCCGATGACGATGACCCCGTCAACGCGGCCTGACGAAGTCATGCGCTCCAGCCAGAGGTCGTCGGTGGGGATAACGCGGCTGAGGAGCAGGTCATAGCCGCGTTCGGTCAGGGCGTCGGCCAGTAGGCCCAGCATGGTGATGAAGAAGGGGTCGGACATGTGCTGCCCGGTTTCGTGGCCCAGCGGGATCAGCACGCCGATGGCCCCGGTGCGCTGGGTGCGCAGATTGCGGGCCAGCGCGTTGGGGCGGAAATTGTGCTCGTCGGCCAGGGCCTGAATGCGCTCGCGGGTTTTCAGGCTGATAAGGTGCGACCCGGCCAGCGCGCGCGACACGGTGCCGGTCGAGACACCGGCCAGCTCGGCCAGTTCCTTGATGTTGCGGATCTTGCTCCTGCCGTTCATGTTGCTGTTGTCGGCGCCATGGCGGGAATTGCAAGGCAATTCTCAGGCGCGGCAGTGGCGGTCGATCACCTGTCGGTGCGTGGGGGCGCGGGCGGCTTCTTCGGCCATGGCGGCGCGCAGACGGGCCAGCCAGCCGCGCGCATCAACGCTGCGGTGATCGAGCAGTGGGTCGAGGCCCACAGGATCGTTGAACTGGCCGATATGCACCGAGAGCCAGCTTGGCGGGGCGAAGAGATCCATCTCGCGCGCGATCAGGCGGCCATGGCGGCGGAAGTGGTCGATCTTCATCGCCAGCGTGTCGGGGATGTCCATCGCCGCGCAGTAACGCCAAAGCTCGGTGTCGTCGCGCTGGGTCAGCTTGTAGTGCAGAATGATGAAGTCGCGGATGCGCTCCATTTCGGTGGCGGCGATGCGGTTGAACTCGTCGCGCGTGGCCGGATCGAAGTCGCGGTCGGGGAAGAGGGCGATCAGCTTGGCGATGTTGGCCTGGATCAGATGGATCGAGGTCGATTCCAGCGGTTCGAGAAAGCCCGAGGACAGGCCGACCGCCACCACATTGCGGTTCCAGTGCAGCTTGCGCCGCCCGGTGGTGAAGCGCAGGGCACGCGGATCGCCCAGCGCCTTGCCGTCCAGCCTTTGCGTCAGCAGATCGGCGGCTTCGGTTTCATTCAGATGCTGGCTGCAGAAGACATAGCCATTTCCGGTGCGATGCTGCAGCGGAATGCGCCATTGCCACCCGGCCTCCTGCGCGGTGGAGCGTGTGTAGGGGGTGGGCTCTCCGACATTTTCGCAGGGCATGGCCACGGCGCGGTCGCAGGGCAGCCAGTGGGTCCAGTCCTCATAGCCGGTGCCCAGCGCCTGCTCGATCAGCAGCCCGCGAAAGCCCGAGCAATCGATGAAGAGGTCGGCCTCGAAACTGCGGCCATCCTCCATGCCGACGGCGGCGACAAAGCCATCCTCGCCGCGCAGGCGGGCACCGGCGATCTTGCCCTCGATGCGGCGCACGCCCTTGGCCTCGGCATAGCTGCGCAGGAAGCGGGCATAGAGCCCGGCGTCGAAATGATAGGCATAGTCGAAAGTGGAAAGCACCGAACGCGGATCGGCTGAGGGATGGGTGAACTTGTTCTCCTTCGCCAGCGCCCAGGCCATGGCGTGGTCATCGAGCGGGGCGGTTTCGCCCTCGGCCCGCGCCTTCAGCCAGTGCTGATGCAGCGGCACCATATCGAAATCGCGCCCATGCGGCCCGAAGGGGTGGAAATAGCAATGCCCCTGCCGCCCCCAGTTCACAAATTCGATGCCCAGCTTGAAGGTGCCCTGCGTGGCCTTCATGAAGGCGCGCTCGTCCACGCCCAGCGTCTGGTTGAACATGCGGATCGGCGGAATGGTCGCCTCGCCCACGCCGACGGTGCCGATCTCTTCGGACTCAATGAGCGTGACGGTACAGTCACGCTGCAGAGCATGCGCCAGCATCGCCGCGCTCATCCAGCCCGCCGTGCCACCCCCCACGATCAGCACCGAACGGATAGGCTTGTTGTCCATCATCTCTCCCCTCACCGTCTTTGTACCATGAAAAAGGCGGGCCGGAAGTTGCCCTTCCGTGCCCGCCTCTATCCCGCGATGCGACCCGCAGGGCTTCTTTGCTCAGAAGCGGTATTTGATCGACGCGGTCATCGTGCGGCCCAGCATCGCCGAATTGTCGAAGATCGCCTGATTGGCGGCCAGACCCGGCACCGGCCCGGTCACCGCAAGGCTGCCGTTGTTGGCGCGGAAGCCCAGCGTGTTGAACAGATTGTTGACGTTGAAGCCGATCTCCAGCCGCTCGACCGGGCGCACCTTCACGAAGGCATTGACGAAGGTGGAGCCGGGCGCCTGCGTCACCATATCGCCCAGATAGAAGCTGGACTGGCCGCTGACGCTGGCGCCGATCGCCGCAAAGCCCGCGTCATAGGTGGGCGAGAGCAGCCAGGTCCATTTGGGCATGGCAAAGGCGGTCTTCTTCGAGACGGCATCCTTGGCGTCGGTGTAGACGACATAGCCGTTCATGCTGAACTTGCCCCAGCCCATGTTGCCCGACAGCTCGACACCGCTGGCGTGATAGACGGTGTCGATGAAGGGGTTCTGGCCGCGGCTCGGCGCGGTGAAATCGTAGTTCGATTCCTTGACCTGCGCGCGATAGACCGTCGCCTCGCCATGCACGCGCACCTCGCCGAAGTGGCTGGTGTGCTTCACGCCCAGTTCCTGCTGGGTGACGGTGTTGACCGAGAGGTGGTCGCCGCCCGCCGTCAGCTTGCCGTCGCTGGTGAAGTTGTTGTCATTGTAAAGCAGGCGGTCGGCGTTGAAGCGCCCGCCGCTGCTGACGCGCACGAAGGCATTGGTGGTGTTCGTCAGCTTGTAGAGCGCGCCCACCGACCAGCTTGCATAGCTCTTGGTGTAGTTCAGGCGCTCGGTCGGGGTGGCCGAGGTGTTGTAGGTCGGCACGCTGGCGCTGCCCAGCGCGTCGCTGATGGTGATGTTGGCACCCGCCACCGGAGCATAGGCATAGCCGCCCGCATGGACGATATCGACGCGCACCGAGCCATCGACATTCAGGCGGCCGATGTCCGATTCCAGCTCGAAATAGGGCGCGTCATCGGTGTAGTTGACGTTGTACACCCGTCCGCCGCAGCAGCCGCCCCACTGGTTGTTGAAGCCGGTCAACCCGCTGGCCGAAAGCTGCGCCCCGCTGGCCGAGAAGAGATCGAGCGGCACCGGATTGCCCGTGCTGTTGAGCGACTGGGTGACATTGTTGATCCGCCAGTCCTGCGCGATGGTCTGGCGCATATGGAACCAGCCCGCGCGGGCGTTGACCTTGGCGATGCTGCTGACATCGAACTTGCTGGCCAGTGTCAGATCGTTGGCCAGGCTGCCCATGTCATTCATGTTCACATAGGCCTGCGCGCTGTTCGACACGAAGGGGCTGGTGTAGACCTGACCCTTGAGCGGCCCATCGGCATAGCGCAAGGTGCCGGTGCCCGCGATGGCCGAGGTCGAGGCTTCGCCGGTCCACTGGTTGCTGAAGGTACCGCTCATGTCGGTCCAGCGGAATTTGTCGGTGACGGTGATGTTATGGGCGAATTCGTAATGGAACTCGCCGCCCACCGAGGTGACGACCGGATGGATGCCCTGCATCTGCACCGTCTGCAGCGTGCCATTGGCGGCCAGCACACGGAAGCTCTGGTTGTAGAGACCAGTGGAGGCATATTGGCGCGGATCGATGCCGGGGATCATCGAAAAACCGGTGACCTTGTTGCCCGACAGGGTGGCCAGCGCGGGCATGGAGGTGAAGGTCGGCTCCTGATCGTCCATCCGCTTGAAATTCAGGCGGATGTAGCCCTTGCCGTCGGCGAAGTCCTTGGTGATGTTAGCCTTGATCTGATAGCCTTTTTCGGCGGTGTAGGGCAGATGCGTCGGGCCGTTGCCATCGACGGCATAGCCGCCGATGTGGAAGCGCACGCTGTCCGACAGATGGCCGCCATAGTCGAAATCGACGCGGGTCTCGCGGTAGTTGAGCGCCTTGGACAGGCCGATGGAACCGCCATCCTGCGTGCCAGTCTTAGACACATAGTTGATCACCGCGCCGGGCGCCTGGCTGGCAAAGGTGGAGGCGCTGCCGCCGCGCACGGCCTCGACACGGTCGACATTGTTGTCGAAGCGGATCCAGTAGTCGTTGTTGCCAAAGGAAATATCGCCGAACAGCGTGACCGGCAGGCCATCCTCCTGCAGCGCGACATATTCCGAGCCGCCGGTGCTGACCGGAATGCCGCGCACGCCGATGTTCGAATTGCCGCCCGGCCCGGCGGTGTCCTGAATGTTGAGGCCCGGAATGCTGCGCAGCGCCTCGGCCTGCGAGCGGGGCGTGAAGTTCAGGATCGAATCCTGGCTGACCTGCGTGACCGAGATCGAGCTGTTCTGCGCCGTCTTGCCTGCCGATGAGGCGGTGACGACGATGTCCTTCACGTCGCTATCACCGGCGGGCTTCGCATCCTGAGCGAAAGCGGGCGCGGCCAGCAGCGAAAGGGTAACGGCAACAAGCGATGCGCAGGGCGCGAGCAGAGACTGCTTCATAAGATCCTCCCCCGGAAAAAATCCTGCCGCTCCTTCCTGTTCTGGAGTCGGCTTGGCACTCTGTCTAGCCCAAAGACAATCGATTGCAATCTGTTTTGCAATTGATTGCACAATTTTCGCGCGTCGGCATCGTGAATGAATTTTTACGACGTGAATTCATGATCTTATGCCGATCTTCTGCCACATAATCTCATCATCAGACATGCTCGAACCCGCCCTGATCCGGCCCGGCATACAAGGATGGTGATGAATTTTTGCAACAGATCAGCTTCGGAGATTCTCGTTCTCCAGCGGTCGAAACGCTTTACCCATAAGCCATGAGGCGTCAGCGCTTCGCCTCGACATGACTTCTGAGGCTCTTGAGGAAGGTGTCGATCTGCCCCTGTGCGGCCTTCACCTCGGCATGGCTGGCGTCATCGCGTTCCAGCACCATGCGCAGTTCCGCAAGGGTGTCGCGCTCGCCTGGCGAGAGGTCGAAGGCCTCAACCTGTTCCAGCAGCGAGAGATAGTCATGCACCCGCAGCAAATCGCTGAACACACGCGAGATCGGTCCGATGAGAGCGGGGTTCTTCATCCAGCCCCCCTCCGCGCGGAACAGGTCCGTGGCCCGCTGGCCCGCGCCCCGGCAATCGAAAGCGATGCAGCCGCCAAACCCCAGATCCGCCCGCTGATCATGAACCCTGCACTGGCCACATGCATCGAGATTGGGGCACGGCTCACCCGCAGGCTTGTCGATCGCAAACAGGCTCGAGCGGTCGAAAGCGAGCGCCATGCAGCACAGGGCAGAGCAATTCGCGCAATCGGCGCGAAGCGAGATCGTCGTCATGTCACAGCCCCATACCGCAGCATGCGCCGCGATCACAAGGATGCCTTTTGGAAAATCCCGGCGATCCAGTCGAGGAGCACCCGCACCCGATGCAGCACCTGCGGATAGAGCGCCGAGAGCCGCGCCGGGTGGAAAGGTCCGGACCCAACGCGACAGCAGCCGCCCTCACCCAAGTGAGAGCGGCTGCCTTACCGTGCTGGGGATCAGCCTTTAGCGAGAGGCGCCTTCCGCGATATCGACGACGATCTTTCCGCGCGCTTCTCCGGCGCTCAGCGTGCGATAGGCATCGCAGACCGTCTCCAGCGTGAAATGACGCGCATCAACCATCGGCAGCAGGCTGCCCGCTTCGACAAGCTGTGCGGCCTGGGCCAAAATCTCGCCATGATGGGCGCGACCGACGCCCGACAGCAGCGGCATCAGGGTAAACACGCCCGAATAGCTGGCCCCCTTGAAGGACAGCGGCGCCAGCGCATGCGCGCCCCAGCCCAGACAACTGACCACATGGCCAAAGCGCCGCACGGCCTGGAAGGAGGCATCGAGCCCCACGCCGCCCACCGTGTCATACACGCGATCGAAGCCTTCTCCGGCGGTCAGGCGCGCGACATAATCGGCGACGGGCTCATGGCGGTCGATAAAGATCGCGCCCAGCCTTTCGATCACGCCCCGCTGCTCTGCCGAACCCGTGGCGAAGACCTCCGCGCCGCGCGACAGGGCGATCTGGACGGCGACATGGCCGACACCGCCCGCTCCGCCCTGAACCAGCACCGTGTCACCGGCCTTGACGTCCATGCGGTCCACCATGCCTTCCCAGGCGGTGATGGTGATCAGCGGCAGGGCGGCGGCTTCGCGCATCGACAGATTGGCGGGCTTGATCGCCAGCAGATCGGCGTCGACGATCGCGGCCTCGGCCAGCGACCCTTGATGACCGCCAACGCCGCCGGTCATGCCATAAACCGCATCGCCGGGGCGGAAGCGGGTGACACCCTCGCCGACAGCCTCGACCGTGCCGGCCAGATCGAGCCCGAGTACGGCGGGGACGGGATGCTTCGCATGGGCGGCCTGGCCCTGATGGATCTTGAGATCGAGCGGATTGACACCGCTGGCGGCGATGCGGACACGCACCTGTCCGGGGCCGGGCTGCGGCAGCTCGATCGTGGTGAGGGTGAAGGGGGCTCCGTTGGCTTCAAGAATGGCTGCTTGCATGATGGTTCTCGCTGATGTGTGGGCTGTTTCCCATGGCCCGCATCATCGGCCCGATGAGCCCAAACGAAAATCAACGATGTTGCACGAACCCCATGCAGTTTTGTTTGGGAGGTACCTTCATTCGCCACCAGCCCACCGGGACCGGGCAAGGTTCAAAACTCCAGCCTCAGGCGGTCCAGGCTTGGGCGCAGAGCAGTGTTACCGAACTTGCCGGGCTGCTCACGCTGCACTCCTAAAGCATGTGACGACCATCCAGCCCGACGAGGCCTCATTCGCCACCTTGGAAATATGAAAACTAGAATCGTGCTCGAAATTGATCTGTATCATATCAGATCTGAGCACATCATCAAGGCCGGTCATATTAATTTATAAAATTAAATCCGTCATGAAATTAAATTATCATCATTTATTTCATCATCTATATTTTAGTATATAGCTGAAAAACACAAAATCAGAACATTGAATAAATTTAATGATAAATCATGTTGGCAATAATCAATAATTATCGACACCATAACTGTAACATTTCGATTGAATGACCGGCATAAATTTTCATAAAAGCCGGGGACTAACATGCATACCAGACTCATCTCCTTGACCGCCCTTGCCTTTGCCATGCTGCCCGCCGCGGCCATGGCAACAGGCACTGACGCACCTGCCAATGACACCTCGGATCAAGGCGGCATCGTCGTCTCGGGGCGACTGGCGCATACCGCGCGTGAAGAGCAAAAGGCCGCGCCCAATCTCATCAATGTGCAGGCAGCCGAAGCCATCGCCAAATATCCCGATGTCAACGCCGCCGAAGCGCTCAGCCGCATGCCCGGTGTTGCCTTGTCGATCGACACCGGCGAAGGCCGCTTCATCAACATCCGCGGCCTGGACGGTAATTTCAACGGCTCGACCATGGGCGGTGTCGTCCTGCTCAACACCCAGCCCGGTGGCACCTATTTCAACGCGGCAGGCCGCGCGGTGGAATTCGACACCGTGCCCATCGGCGCGGTCGACCGCATGTCCATCATCAAGACCGGCCTGCCCGATCACGACGCCGAGGGCATCGGCGGATCGGTGGAACTGACCCCGCGCACCGCCATCGGCGCCAACCGTCTCTTCGCCGACGTCACGCTGGGCGGCGGCGTGGAAACCTTTGCCGGCAAGGGGCTTTATCGCGACGAGGTAGTGGTCGGCGGACCGATCGGCGGGCAGGACTCGAAGGTGTCCTTCGTGCTCAGCCAGTTCCTCTACAATGATCATCGCAGCTTCCACGATATGGAAGCCGGCTATGTCGATGCCGCAGGTACACCCGACAAGGCTTTCTCCGCGCTGGAACTGCGCAAGTATGATTATTATCGCCAGCGCTTCGGCTATTCGGGCGAGATGGATTTCGTGCCCTCGGAAGGGCAGCGTTATTATCTGCGCGCCAGCATGGCCGGATACAATGAGCATGCCTATCGCAACCGCATGGTCATCAATTTCGACGGCAACCCCACTGCCAGCGGCAACACGCTGACCGACACGGGCTCGGCGCAGAAGACGCTGCGCGATTATGACGAAACCCATCGCAACATCGTGGTGCAGCTTGGCGCTGACAATCATCTTGGCAATGCGCATCTGGAGTATTGGGGAGCCTATTCGCGCGCCAGCTATGACAAGCATTACGACTACAATTCGACCTACGACAACACCAACAGCTACACCATCGCTTACGACAACATCACCAACCCCAATCTGCCGGGCTACAGCGTCACACAGGGCACCGGGCTGACCAACCCCGCCAATTACACGCTGAGCGGGATCGGCAATCAGTCCGAGCATGATGTCGATCAGGAATGGTCGGGCGCGGGCAGCCTGTCGCTGCCGATCGGCCTGACGCCGGGCGACGAGATCAAGGTCGGCGCCAAGCTGCGCTTCCGCGACAAGGTCGCCCGCCCCTATACGGCCAGCGCCACGCTGACCGGCACGCGTTCGCTCTCGCAGGATGCTGTGGGCGGCAATGTCACCGATTTCTACCATGCCGGTTATGACATCGGCCCGGTGATCAATGGCCCGGCGCTGCGTTCACTCTTCGCGCAGAGCAATTCGGGTCTGGCGCTCAATCCGGGCGGTTATTTCGACGATACCGAGAACATCGCCGCCGGTTTCGCACAATATCAGGGCACGTTTGGCAAGCTGGGCGTGCTGGCCGGGCTGCGCTTCGAACACACCCATGCCGTCTATCGCGGCATCGGCAGCAGCACCGATGCCAATGGCAACACCACCTTCGCCCCGCTCTCCACCGGGCGCAATTACGACAACGTCTTCCCGACGCTGCAGCTGCGCTATCAGGCCAGCCCGAAGCTGGTCGCCCGTGCCACCTATTCCACCGGCATCGCGCGGCCCGGCTTCTACCAGACGCAGCAGTCCACCAGCGTCGATTTCGGCGGACTGACGGTCAGCACCGGCAACCCCAATCTGCTGCCGACCTACAGCCATAATTTCGATGCCTCGCTGGAATATTACCTGCCCGATGCCGGGGTGATCTCGATCACCGGTTTCGACAAGGAACTGCTCGACTATGTCGTCACCCGCACCAACCGGGTGAACGGCTATCAGGGCAATGCGGGGATCTTCCTGGTCTCGACCTATGAGAACGCCCGCCACGCCCATGCGCGCGGTTTCGAGCTGAATTTCGTCGACAAATTCACCGCCCTGCCCGGCCTGCTCAGCGGCTTCGGCATCGATGCCAACTTCACCCATGTGAACAGCGGCGTCGGGCTGCGCTCAGGCGAGGGCAATGTCACCCTGCCCGGCACCTTCGGCACATCGTGGAACGCGGCATTGTTCTATGAGCGCGGCAAGACCAAGGTCCGCCTCGCCTCGCAGTTCGAAAGCAGCGTGTTGTTCGGTGTCGGCTCCAGCCGCGCCACCGATGTCTTTCAGGACAGCCGCTACACGCTGGATCTGAACGGCAGCTATGACCTGACGCATCGCGCCCAGCTTTATCTCAACGTCAAGAACCTGACCAACGCGCCCCTGCGCTTCTACGAGGGTTCGCCCAATCGCCCCATCCAGCGCGAGTTCTACGATGTCACCATCGAGACCGGCGTGAAGCTGAAATTCTGATGCAGAAAGGAACCCCTGCCATGCCTTCTTCCTTCCGTTCCCTGCTGGCCGCCACCAGCGCGCTGCTGAGCGTGCTGGCCGCGCCTGCCGCGATGGCCGCGCCCGCCGCTCCGGCCTTTAAGCCCCTGCCCGCCATTCAGGCTCCGGACGATCTCTGGGATTTCGCCCAATGGGATGGTGAACATCACCGTCTGCTGGTCGCCCATGGCAAGGATGTGCTGGTGATCGATCCGGCCACCCGCCATGTGCGCGCCATCGGCCAGATCCAGTATGCCCACGCCGTGGTGCCGCTGCCTGGACGTGACCGCATTCTGGTGACCAGCAAATTCGACGACAGCGTGCGCATTCTCGATGGCGCCAGCGGCGCCGAAGTGAACCGCATCGCCGTCGCCAAGGACCCTGACGCCACGGTGCTGAGCGCCGATGGCCACAAGGCCTATGTCATGGCCGCCAAGGCCGGGGCGATCTCGGTGGTCGATCTCGACAGCATGAAGGAAACCGGGCGCATTCCGCTCAAGACCGGGCTTGAAGTGGCGGTGCTGGCCAGCCCCACGCTGCTGGCGGTGAACACCGAGGATTTCAACGAGATCGAACTGGCCGATCTGGCCACCAACAAGCCGGCCGGCACCATCCCGCTGCCCGGCTGCGAAGGCCCCACCGGCCTTGCGATGGGCGATGGCGGGCTGGCGCTGAGCGCCTGTGCCAATGGCAAGGCCGCGCTGGTCGACATCGCCCATCGCAAGGTGGTGCGTATGCTGCCGATCGGCATGGGGCCCGACACCGTGATCTGGGACGCGGCGCATCATCGCTTCCTGGTGCCTTGCGGCGAGAGCGGCTCGCTCTCGATTATCGCCATGGACAAGGCCGGCGCTCATGTGCAGCCCGCCGTGGCCACCGGGCCCAATGCCCGTACCGCTGCGTTCGATCCGGCGACGGGGCGGATTTATCTGCCCTCGGCCCGGTTGAATCCTGGGGTCAAGGGCAAGCCCAAGACGGTTGTGACCGGCAGTTTCCGGATTCTCGCACTATCCCCGCGCTGATCCGGAACGCTCCCCTGCATAGTTTGCCCTATGCAGGGGAGTACCCTTTCAAAAGCCATCAAGCGCCGTAACTCAAGACGATAGCAGTGCCGGGATCGCGCCACCCTATCGCGATCTCCCTATGATGCAGCCAGGCGATCGCCTGTACGAGGGTGAGCCCAGAGACAAGATCAAGACGGCAGCCCGGCAGGCAGCGTTGTTGCCGTCGAGTTGCCCGGTGGCACGGTGCTGATGAATGCGGAAAGCACGAGCCGGGTCTGATCCCCGGCCCATGCCGTCATGACGGTGACTGGCATCGCAGAGGCCTGCCACCCCGCCGGACGATCCGGACGATCAGCGAAAAGGGCCCCCGCGCCATAGGGTGGCCGAACGCATCCGTTTCGAGGTCTTCAACACCGCCCACCGGCCCGGCCGGTGCGCAGCCTCACCTGATGTCGACAAGCGCGCGCAGGCGCTCGATATCCCGGTGACGGGTGGGAATGTCGTCACGCGGTGCCGCGCAGCGATAGTCCCGCAACCGCTCCAGGCTGCGCAGCAGGACCTCGAGCGGCGGTCCGCTCGCGGTAAGGCTGCCCAGGGCGCGTGTGTTCACCTGCGCGGCGGGGCGGGTGATGAAGCGGTCCACCAGCATATCGTGATGCTGTCGCGCCGTCCGCCCGAACGTATCGCAAAGCCTGAGGAACGCCCTTGCGTTGGTCTGGAACCAGGGCTGATCCGCATAGCTGACGGCTGCGAGCAGGAAGGCGTCGAGCATGCTGGGCGTCGCCATGCAATCCCGCAACTGTGCCTGATCGCCCGGCATCATGAAGGGCATCTTCTCAAGCAGCAGTTGCGAATAATAGGGATCGCTGGCCCGGCAGAGGCCAAGCAGCAGGTCGATCTCGTTGATGCCGGGGAAGTCCCCGGCATTGGCGCCGCGATAGACGTTCCGGCCGACCCTGTAGGGCTTGTAATAGGGGCGCACGCTGTAAAAGAACCGATCGATATCCAGTGTCTCGAACAGACGCTGGTTGAAGCGAATGACCGCCTCCAGCGCGACACCGGCCTGTTCGAAGAGCACATCCGCGACCGGACTGCTCACACCGATGGCGACCAGTCGCCGCAAGGCGTCCGCCGCGCCCTGGAAACTCAGAATGCCGCGCGTGTTCTCGTCGATAAACAGGAACTCGTCAGGCAGCGCCGTAAAGCTCTTGCGCACCCCGTTCACGGCCAGATTATGCGTGGCCAGATGGGCGGTCGCAAAGCGCGGGGCCATGCCTGCCGCCGCGCCAACATGGAGCGCGAGCGCGGAGGCCTCCTTGTGGGGAGACTGCTCTTCGCGATCGGGGTTGGTCAGTTCATGGCGGCGCAGCGCCCCCAGATAGAGACCGACATTGCCGAGCAGATGGAACGCCGAGCCAAAGCCATCGGTGGTCCGCCCCTCCGCCAGCAGCGGCGCGATCAGCAGACGCCCCTCCTCGCACAAATGCTGCTTGATGCCGTCGCCGATCCCCTCGACCGCGGAGCGGTCCTCGCGGGCGAAATAGAATTCCTCCAGCTCGGTGTTCATCGCGACGAAATCCGTGCGGATCCAGCGATCAAAGGCTTCTGCGTTCTGTGTCATCGCCCTCTCCTCAACCGCGCGTCGCCGAAAGCAGGCAATCGGCCACCCGATCGACATCCGCCTCGTCATTCCAGATGCCGAAGGACAGGCGCAGGCGCGTGCCCCGCCGGTCGAAACGGACACCGCCCGCTTTCAACGCAGCCTCATGATGCTCGTCGAGGGTAAGGCACAGCGTGCCGCCGCGTTGGGCCAAGGCGCCGGGATCGGCGAGTTTGCCGTCCATCTCCGCCAACAGCCTGCCGGAAAGAGCGAGATTATGGGCGCGAATGGCCGGGACGCCGATCCCGGCGATCGTCCGCAATCCCGCCGTCGCGATCACAAAGGGCGCCACGGAGGGCGTCCCACCCCAGAGCCGCCTTGCATCGGGCGCGAAGGCGAAATGGCGGATATCCATCTCAAAGGGGTTTGCGTGCGAAAACCATCCGCGCTCGACCGGCATGATGCGTTCGATCACCTCAGGCGAGATCCACGCGAAGCAGGCGCCGGGGCCGCCGCTCAGCCATTTCACCGAGGTGCCAACGACCGCATCGGCATCCCATGCCTCGACGCTGATCGGCAGGACACCCGCCGACTGGGCGATATCGACAATCGAGAAGACGCCATGGGCCTTCGCCATCGCCGTCAGCTCCGCCACCGGACTGAGGATGCCGGTGTTCGAGTGGACATGCATCATCACCACGACGGCGATGTCGGGATCACCGATGCGCCGCCAACTGGCAAGGTCAGAAGGGTCGCCTGTCACCAGCTCCATGCGGAAGCCGAGGCGCGAAAGCCCCTCCACCGCGTAGACCACGGAGGGAAACGCCTGCTGTGAGATCAGGATGACATTGCGCTCCGGGCGGCAGGGCAGACCGCTGATGATCCGCGAGATAGCGGCGGAAACGCCGGGTTGAGGGCACCATTGGTTCGCCTCGCCGCCCAACAGATCGACCAGCGCGGATCGGAAAGCATCGATCGCGCCAAGCCATTGCGGCCATGCATCGCCTCCAGCGCTTTCCCAGGGCGCAAAGAACGCCTGTTCGGCGCTGTCGCGGGCGGCAAGAGGGAGGCATCCAACGCTGTGGGCAAGAAGATAGGGCCCGCCTTCCGGCCGGTGAAACAGGTTCCGCGCGGATGGCCCGGCAAACGTGTCGCGGTTTTGTGGATCGGTCATGGCCTTGGCTCCCTCTGCGGGCATTCTAGGCATTCCAGTGGCGAATGTTGTCCTTTAAGCCGCGTCGGCGCACAGGTTGCGGAGAACAATGTTCTCCATTACTGCATTCTTCAGGAATATTGACCACGCAGCCACGCGGTCTGACAGGCCAATAGCGAGCAAGGGGTGTTGAGATGGACAGGTTCGATCGCGCCATTCTGGCCGAGCTGGAACAGGATTCCCGGCAGAGTTTCGGGGCCGTCGCCGAAAAGGTCGGGCTGTCGAAAACGCCGTGCTGGAACCGGGTGCAATCTCTTGAACAGCAGGGCGTTATTACGGGCTATCCTGCTGCGATCGATCCCTATGCCATTGGCCTCAAGCTCAGCGCCTTTGTCGAGGTTTCGGTCGAGTTCGCCCAGCATCCCGCTTTCGAAGCCGCCATCATGGACCATCCCGCCGTCCTCACCTGCTACACGACGGCGGGCGACGGTGATTATCTGCTGCATGTCGTCACCAGCGACGTCGAAGCGCTGGACGGTTTGCTGCGCGGCAATCTCAGCCGCCTGCCCGGCGTGCAGCGCTTTTCCACGACAATCTGCATGAAAACGATCAAACGGGGGGCACCGCTGATGGCTGCGGCAAGGTTGGGGGAGCCATAGGCAGGCCTCATGTCGGCATGCTCTGAATAGTCCGGTCCCCCTCCCGCGCCACCGCATGAGGAGGACCCGATCGGCCTGTCAGCACAGGCCCATGTGTGGCCCCAAGGGCAAAGCGGCCATCACGAGGATGGCGCGGAGATGCCGGGTTCCAGCACCAGCTTTTCGAGCTGGTCCAACTGCTCGCCCCATCCGCTTGTGCTGCCCGAGGCGATCGCCTCATCGAGCGCCTCCTTGGAGGGATAGAGGTCGTGCACCACGACCAGCGTCTGCCCGTCCTTCTCTTCGAAGGTCACCGTGGTGACCGGGCCTTCCTCATCACCTTCGTCGTTGGTCCAGACGATCCGCGCGCCCGGCACGACCTCGATATATTTGCCGAAGAAAGCCATGGGCTGGTCCGAGGATGCATGCCCCATGACCAGCCGATAGGTTCCCCCGCTGCGGACATCGGCCTCATAGGAGATAATCGTCAGACCGAAAGAGGCCGGGGCCCACCACCGGCGAAACAGCTCAGGCTCGGCCCATGTCCGGAACACCAGAGCCGGCGGGCCATTCACCCTGCGCGTCACCACCAGTTCGCGGTCGGATCTACGCTCCACCGTCATGCCGGCGGCATTGCTGTCGTTCAGGCCCATGTTATCTCTCCTCTCGTTGCAAGTCCTCGATCACCTGATCCAGCGCGGCAAAGCGCGCATCCCACAGCGCCTTGTGCCGCTGCATCCATGCCGCTTCCGCCTCCAGCCCTCGGCCGCCCAGCCTGCACATACGGACCCGCCCGACCTTCTCGGTCGCGACAAGCCCCGCCTGTTCGAGAACGCTGACATGCTTTTTCATGCCCGTCAGCGTCATGTGAAAGCTTTCCGCAAGCACGGAGATCGACGCATCGGCCTGCCCCAGCCGCTCAAGGATGCTGCGCCGCGTAGCGTCCGAAAGCGCCGCGAAGGAAGCATCGAGATGCGGGGCAGAACACTGAACCATGTGGTTCAGTATGATGTGATAGCCCGCGATTCGCAAGCGCTGCTTTTGCGGCGCGCCCCTTGGCACCGTGGATCACACCACCGGCAGATCCGCGAGGATACGATCGGTCAGGGCCGCCAGATCACGCCCCAGTTGCGCCAGATCCTCATTGCCATAGCGCGCGAAAGCGGCGGCGGTGTCGGACCAGCGGATCATGACCTGCCCCTCTCCGGCCTGGGTCAGGGCGAATTTCAGCGGGGCCTCGATCAGCGCGGCTGAATCCGCCGTCAGCAACCGAGCCATCAGGTCAGGATGAAAGAAGAGGATTTGACGCGCCGCATCAATCGCATAGCCCCCACGGGCGAGCAGCATCTGCGGATTGATTTCGTGAAGCACCCAGACACCCTCCGCCTCGATGGCATTGCGCAGGTGAGCAACGGCATCATCCACCGTGCCGCTCACCAGCAGGGAGCGCTGGAACGGCTGTGAAGCGCGATCGGCGGCCGTGAAGGAAACATGTGCCATGCGTATGGATTGGGTCATGGCAAGATCCTTTGTCGGGAGAACCGGGTGGCCGGTCAGCCACCCTGGCTCATCGAGGCTCAGGCCTGAGCGGCTGCGTCGAAGGCATCCATGGTGCGCACGGAATAGACCAATGCCGCCCCGGCGTTGACGCTGATCGCCACGCCCAGCGCCTCGGCGAGTTCTTCCTTGCTGGCCCCCAGCTTGTTCGCCTCGGCGGTGTGGACCGCGATACAGCCGTCGCAACGCAGCGTGATCGCCACGGCCAGTGCGATCAGTTCGCGGGTCTTGGCATCGAGAGTTCCGGTCCTGGCGCCGGCCTGGCTGAGCTGCGCATAGCCCTTGACCGTGTCCGGGCTGAGCTTGGCGACCCCGCCGACACCGGCGACGATTTGCTGACGATAGGTGTTCCAGTCGATCATATGCATGATTATCTACTCCTTGTTTGATGACCCATATGTACCCTCGACGGCAGGCGCCGTTGATCACCGCGCGGCGCATATTCATGACCGGGCGGATCAGACTGGCGGGGCAGGATGGGGGATCACGCGCCGGAGTGGACGCCTCGCCTTACCCTGCGGCAGGAGGACGCCGGGATGTTACGCGACGGCCCCGGTCGAAGGCGGCAGCAACGCCTTGAAGATCGGCGCCAATTGCGGAAGCTGCCGGATCATTGTATTCATCGCCTCTATCCTGAAAATCGTGGAAACCGGCAAGTTTCCGCAAGATGAGAGGCTGAAAACATGGGCACCTTCCTGTCAAGCTTTGGTACGGTGCTGTTGTTCATCGCGGTGATCGCGGCGCTCGGCAGTTTCTACACGGTGCAGACCGCCGAAGTCGCCATCGTCACCCGCTTCGGCCAGTTCCTGCGCAGCGCCGGGCCCGGCCTTGGCTGGAAAGTGCCCTTCATCGACAAGGTGCAGGGTCGCGTCAGCCTGCGCGTGCAGCAGATCGCCCTCACCATGGAAACCAAGACGCGGGACAATGTCTTCATCACCATCCCGGTCTGCGTGCAGGCGCGCGTGCGGCCCGAGAAGGTGTTCGAAGCCTATTACAGCCTCTCCGACCCCAATGCGCAGATCCAGGCCTATGTCGAGCAGGTGGTGCTGGGCCATGTGCCGGGCATGTCGCTCGATGAGGTCTTCGCCAATCAGTCGAGCATCGCTCTGGCGGTCAAGAAGGAGCTGGACACCGACATGGCCGCCTTCGGCTATGAGATCGTCAATGTGCTGGTCACCGACATCGTGCCCGACCAGAAGGTCAAATCGGCGATGAACGACATCAACGCCGCCCAGCGCGAGCAGGTCGCCGCCAATGCGCGCGGCGAGGCCGAGAAGATCCTCGTCGTCAAGAAGGCCGAGGCGGAGGCCGAAAGCAAGGCGCTGCAGGGCCAGGGCATCGCCAACCAGCGCAGGGCCATCATCGAGGGGCTGAGCACCTCGATCGAAGGGTTCCAGAAAGCGCTGGGCGAGGCCACCGCGCGCGATGCCATGCAGATGGTGCTGGTGACGCAATATTTCGACACGCTCAAGGCCATCGGCGAGACAGGCAAGGCCAACACGCTGTTCGTCTCGCATACGCCCGGCGCGGTGCAGGCGATCTCCGATCAGATCATGCAGTCGATGATCGCTGCCGACAAATTGCCCGACTGACGGAAACCCTCCCCGCCCCAATGCTATCGGGCGCCTGCTAAAAACCCTTGATCCCCTGTGGAAGGCCAGCTAGTGGCCGCTCCAACATCAAGAGTCGGAAGCGAGCGTCCGACACCAACCTGCTCCCGAGCAAGGTGGTGCCTCTGAGAAGAGGGATGTGGCCGGACCGGCAAAAAACGGGACCCCAGCGCCATATTTCACATCGCCTCCGATGCTTGACCGTTCAAGATTGGAGCATCGAGTGACCACCGCAGAACCCCAGCAATTCGCCAGCGACAACTATGCGGGCATCTGCCCCGAAGCGCTGGCCGCCATGACCGCGGCCAATGACGGCTCCGCGGTCGCCTATGGCGACGACGCATGGACGGGCCGCGCCGCCGATGCCTTCCGCACCCTGTTCGCCAGCGATTGCGAGGTGTTCTTCGTGTTCAACGGCACGGCGGCCAATTCGCTGGCGCTGGCCTCGCTGTGCCAGTCCTATCACAGCGTGATCTGCTCCTCCTCGGCCCATGTGGAGACCGATGAATGCGGCGCGCCCGAGTTCTTCTCGAACGGCTCGAAGCTGCTGGTCGCCCAGTCGGACAGCGGCAAGCTGACGCCCGAGGCGATCCGCGCCCTGACCAACCGCTCGGACATCCATTACCCCAAGCCCCGTGCGGTGACGATCACCCAGCCGACCGAGACGGGCCAAGTCTACACCATCGCCGAGATCGAGGCGATTGCCGCCACCTGCCGCGAGTTGGGGCTGAAGCTGCATATGGACGGGGCGCGTTTTGCCCATGCCTGCGCCGCGCTCGACTGCGATCCGGCCGATATCACCTGGAAGGCGGGCGTCGATGTGCTGTGCTTTGGCGGCACGAAGAACGGCATGGCGGTGGGGGAGGCCATCATCTATTTCGATCGCCATCTGGCGCAGGATTTTGGCTATCGCTGCAAACAGGCCGGGCAGTTGGCCTCCAAGATGCGCTTTCTCTCCGCCCCATGGGTCGGGCTGCTGGAGAGCGGCGCGTGGCTGCGCAACGCACAGCATGGCAATGCCTGCGCGCAGCGCCTCCTCGGGCAGTTGGGTGACCTGCCGCAGGTCCGCCCGATCTTTCCGGTCGAGGCCAATGCGGTCTTCCTCGAGGCACCGACAGAGGTGCTGGAGGCGCTGTCGGCGCTGGGCTGGCGGTTTTACACCTTCATCGGTGGCGGGGCGCGTTTCATGTTCGCCTGGGATGCCCAGCCCGCGCGCGTCGACCAACTGGCCGCAGACATTCGGGCGATTGCGCTGACCGATCACGTTCCCATCGATGGCCAGCCCCTGACGGCAAAGGACTTCCTGTTTCAGGACTGAACAAGCCTCCCTCAAGCCCGCAGGTCTGGCTTTCGCCCGGAGCGTCCCGAACAATCCGGGCGAAGGCCCCTGCGGCAAGGATGCAAATTGCCAAACCCGTTTCGACCATGCCATATCCTTGGCATGGCATCCTATTTTCGCGCATGGCAGGCCCTTCCTCCCCGTCAGCTCATGCTGCTTCTCCTGCTGATCCTCGCGTTGGTCTTGGCCAACATTCGCCAGCCCTATCCGGATCTCGCGCCGCTGCAGCATATCCCCACGGTGCTGCTGCTGGTCGCCGCGCCGCTGCTGCTGCGTCGGTTTCCCCTGTCGGATGGCGCCGTCGCATCGCTGACCGCCTTTTTCCTGCTGCACACGCTGGCGGGGCGCTACACCTACTCGAATGTGCCTTACGATGCCTGGTCTCGCGCCCTGACCGGCCATGACATTTCGACCACCTTCGGCCTTGCCCGCAATGATTTCGACCGGCTGGTGCATCTCAGCTTCGGCCTGCTGTGGGTCGCCCCCTTTGCCGAAGCGGTCGAACGCCATGCCGCCCTGCCCCGGCGGGCAGCCGTGATGATGGCGTTCCTCTTCGTGGGCGCCTTCAGCGCAGCCTATGAAATCTTCGAATGGCAGCTCACGCTGCTGGCGCCCGCCAGTCTGGCCGACGACTACAACGGCCAGCAAGGCGATCCGTGGGACAGTCAGAAGGATATGGCGATGGCGATTCTCGGCGCTGCCGCGGCTTCGTTCTGGCCCCTGTTCAAGCGCCGGGCCTGAATTTTGGTGGGAAATGCGCCCGCCACAATCGACGACGCCGACACATTGACGGGCGCATCCCCACACCCGCGCACCGACGCTCCCAGACGGGCACGAGCGAAGCACGTTGCCCATCCGTAAGTTCCAGGAATTAACGAGAAGTTAGCTTTTCCGCCGCTTTTCCCAAGTGTTTTCCATTGGCCGGAAAATCCCCCTTTCGTTCACATTCTCGGACTTCAAGATCCCGCCGCTGGACAGTCTTTTTTGATCGGCCTGTCGGGCATGGTATTCCCCAAGCTGATAGCTCTGACCGTTCACGCTTGCAGTCTCGGCCACGGTACATCCGCATTCGATGAGGGGGATGACCGCATTCTTGCGCAGACCATCCTGAAACCCTCAGCCTGACCTCCATCTCTGCCTAAGACAGGGCCGTCATAAGCCGACGATCCTTCACCTCGCTGCTCACGGCTTTGAATGACCGTCGCCGGCGCGCCACCATTGCACGAATGTCTCGGCAGAACGAATTTGGCAGCAAGAAACGGAACGTCATTCACCGGCTTTCGTGCCATGATCGTCCCTCATACCAAAGGGAATGATATGCGTGCCGAAGCAGCCGTCCTGAACCGCGCCTACGAACACGCGGTTGCCTATCTCGAAGAGCTCGACAGCCGTTCGGTGGCGGCGACAGCCAGCCTTGCCGAACTGCGTGCCCGCCTGAACATCCCGCTTGAGGCGACAGCCACGCCGGCGCAAACCGTGATCGACGACCTGGTGGCCGCGACAGAGGGCGGCCATCTCGGTTCGGCGGGCGGGCGGTTCTTTGCCTGGGTGATCGGCGGAGCGCTGCCCTCGGCCTTGGCGGCGGATTGGCTGGCCTCCACCTGGGACGTCAATGCGGCGATGTATGCCTGCGGTCCGGCCGCCGCCGTCACCGAGGAGATCGCCGGGGGCTGGGTCAAGGAGGTACTCGACCTCCCGCGTGAGGCATCATTCGCCTTCACCACCGGATGCCAATTGGCCCATATGACCTGCCTTGCCGCAGCGCGCCATGCGGTTCTGGCCCGCGTCGGCTGGGATGTCGAACGTGACGGCTTGGCCGGAGCGCCACCGATCCGCATTCTGGCCACACAGCAGCACCATGGCTCGATCCTGCGCGCGCTGCGTTTTCTGGGATTGGGCACAAGGTCACTGATCCCGCTGGCGACGGGCGAGGACGGGCGCCTGGGCGTCGAGGCCCTGCGCGAGGCGCTGGCGGGCGGCAGCGGGCCGACGATCCTCGTGCTCGATGCGGCCGATCTCAACATCGGTGCTTGCGATCCCTTCAGCGATCTGATCCCCGTGGCGCATGCGGCGGACGCCTGGGTGCATGTCGATGGCGCATTCGGTCTGTGGGCACGAGCCAGCCACCGGCACCGGCATTTGGTCGAGGGGGTGGAACGCGCTGACAGTTGGGCCACCGATGCGCATAAATGGCTCAACACGCCGCAGGACAATGGCATCGCCATCGTGCGCGACCACGCCGCCCATCGCGCTGCCATGACGCTGAGCGCGGACTATCTGGTGGCAGGCGGAGACGCCCGCGATGCCATCGACTGGACGCCCGACTGGACCCGCCGCGCAAGGGGCTACGCCGTCTATGCAGCCCTGCGCGAACTGGGGCGGGATGGCCTGGCCGCCATGATCGACGGCTGCTGTGAGCATGCTCTGGCGCTGGCGCGGGGGATCGGCGCTCTCGAAGGGGCAGAACTGGTCGCCGCGCCGACGATGAATCAGGCGCTGATCCGCTTTCCCGATCCTCATGGTCGGTCGGATGCGGATCATGACCGCCACACCGATGCCGTGATCGCGGCGATCAATGCCGAAGGGACCGCCTTTTTTAGCGGCACGTTGTGGCAGGGCCGCCGAGCGATGCGGATCAGCGTCGTCAACTGGCGCACGAGCCATGACGACGTCAGCGCAACAATCGAGGCGGTCAGCCGTGTGCTGTCAATGGTGAGCTCTCATCCATGACCACAGCCGAAGCACTGGATTGCTGCCGACAAGCCTGGCTGACAGAGCGGCCATTCAAGCTTTCGATCCGACGATACCGACATGGTACAGGCCCAGCAACAGAAGCGGGTTAGGATCGGGCAATCCGATGAACCTTGGCGTGGCCATCGCCGTTTATGCCACGATCTCCATGGAGCTTGGCGTCCCGCTCCGCTTTCCGGGCACGCCCGAGGCTTATCGCGCGCTCTATCAGGTCAGCGCGGCCGATCTAATGGCTGACGCCACCGTATGGGCGGGCAGGAGTGAAAGCGCACAGGATGATATTTTCAATCTGACCAATGGCGACCAGTTCCGCTGGCATTACATCTGGCCGCACATCACGAGAATGTTCGATATGGAGATCGCCGAGCCGGTTCCCACGCCGCCGGCCTCTTATATGACCGACAAGGCCGACCTCTGGGCATCCATCATGGCCAAATATTGCTTGCAGAACACCCCCTATGAGAAGCTCGTCGCCTGGAACTTTGCCGACTTCATTTTCCGCAGCGGCTTCGACAATGTCTCCAGCACCATAAAGGTGCGCAAAGCCGACTTCAACGGCTGCATCGACAGCGAGGAGATGTTCCGGACCTTCTTTCACCAATTGCGCGCTGAGAAGGTCATTCCTTAAATCTCAATGATGGCTCGGCGCGATGGTTTCCCATCCGCGTCGAGCCCGCTCGCAACCTTGCTCTGGGCAGGAAACAATCGTCACAAAAGCTGGACTTTGCCTAGGTCCGCTCAGCCGAATTGGAACATGGCAAGCTGCCCTTCCGGCCACCATGCCTTGTCGTTCCGGGGCTGATGATGGTGGAGCATGTCCCACCCGGCCTCCGGAACGTTCGCCCCTGTGCAGCGCATCCGGAAGCCTGATGATCGCCACACCCTCAGATTGGGGCCGGGACAAGCCCACGCCCCTTTCGGATCAGCGCGCCGGATCGGGCGTTTCGCGGAAGGCATCGGTGGCCATCGGCAGATAGTCATGGCTCAGCACCATCCACGTATCCAGCCTTTCCCGCAGTTCGATCTCGATGGCTTTGTAATCGGGCTTTCCGGCCAGATTGGTCAGCTCATAAGGATCGTTCTGGAGGTCGTAGAGTTCGAAGATCGGCCTTGGGCGCTGGAAATAGATACGCTCATACAGCGCGGGCAGCTTTCCGGCCCGATGCGCCTGCACGATGTCCTTCCACGGGCCCAAAGCGCGCTCCTCATCGTTGCGAGAAATCGCGGGCAGCACCTCATGCTTGCCGATTTCGCTAGTGTCCTGCGCGGGATCGAGGAAGCGCCCGCCCTGATCGACCGGCGAATAGGGCTGACCCGGCTGGGCATTGTAGATCAGCTTGTAACGCCGGCCGGTGATCGCGCGCTGGTAATCCACGCCTTCGGAAACGGTGAGCGAGCCGGGATGCACGCCTCTCTCGGTAAAGACATAGTCATGACCCGGCAAATTGGCGCCGCGCAGGATCGGCACCAGACTGGTGCCCTCCATATGGACGTCGGGCTTCAGACGGGCGGCCTCCACAAAGGTCTCGGCCAGATCGATGTTGCTGACCAACGCGTCGCTGCGCGAGCCCGGCTTCACCACATCGGGCCAGCGGATGATCAGGGGCACATGATTGCCGCGCTCGTAAAGCGTGCCCTTGCCGCGATACATGGACTCGCCATTGTCGCCCATAAAAACGACAAGAGTGTTCTTGTCCAAACCCCGCGCTTTCAGCATCGCCATGATCGCCCCGAACTGGCGATCCATATTGCGCAAATCGGAGAGCATGCCCGCATAATCCTCGCGCACGGCGGGCAGATCGGGCCAGTCTTTCGGGATCGCGAGTTTGCTGGAATCGATGTCGTGGTGATCGGTGATGAAGGGCCGGTGCGTCTGGTTGAAGCCGAAATAGAGGAAGAACGGCTTGCCCTGCGGAATATGATCGAAGGTCTTGCCCAGCCGCTCGACGATCTGCTCGGGCGGATTGCCCTTGGTGCCGAAGACATGCACATAATCGAAGCGGTCGGTCAGACGGGTCAGCCCGCTGTCGAGCAGGGCCTGTTTCACATGCGGCGGATCGCCCTCACGCCCGCCCAGATGATGGATGCGCCCCTCCAGCCCCGTCCAATAGCCGCCATTGCGCAGAATATCGGAGAAATAACGCACATCGAGACCCGCCGGCTCGCCAAAGCGGGTGATGCCGATGGCCACCGGGTTGCGCCCGGCAAAGATCGCCCCTCGAGAGGGCGCGCATTGCGGGCTGGTGTCATAGGCCCGGTCGAAACACATGCCCTGCGCGGCAAAAGCCTCAAAATTGGGGGTGATGTTGTTCCGCTTCATATCCGCATCGGTGTGACAGCCGTCATGCGGAGCGCTGTTGTCGTCCGAGAGGATCATGATGATGTTGGGCGGCGCAGGTTGGGCCGCCTCCAGAGCGGGCGGAGGCGCCGCCGCATATCCGGCTGCGGGCAGCACCGCGCCCATCAGCGCGATGGCGGAAAGACCGTGTTTGATCATGTTTCGCATCAGGCATGCCTCCTTCAGAAATGGCCGAAACGCAGGCCGATGGAGAAATAGCGCCCGATCTGGTCGGCAAAGGGCGCCGCCGGATAGATCAGGCCGGGGTTGGAGGAGCTGGCCTCGTAATAGCCGCCCGTCACATTGAAGAGGTTGTTGATGTTGAAGAAGGCTGTCACCGGATAAGTCCCGATGGAGAGCCCCTGCGACAGGTTCAGGTCGGTCTGCACATAGGCTTTGGACGGCGCATCCGCCACGATCAGCGTGGGATCGGCGCTATAATGGAACGGCGAGAAATAGCGCAGCGTCAGCGCGGCATTGGTACGCTGGATGCCATAACGCAGCACCGCGGTGATGCGGTCCACCGGCGCCAGCGCCGTGCCCGCCGTGTTGGTGATGACCGCGCCCGGCAGGCTCTGGGTTTTCAGGATCGGCTCATGCGTCCATTGCACGTTCAAACCGCTATGCCCGCCCAGGCCGGAGGACAGACGCTCCAGATCGAAGCCATAATCGAAGCCCACCACAAAGCCGCGCGAGAAGACCTGAGCAATGTTCTCGTTTTCCTTGTAATTGGCGGTCGGCGCATTGGCGGCGCTGCTGTCGATGGGCCCAAGCGGGCGCGCCACCAGCGAACACAGGGGCGATGCCCCGCCCGAGGCGATGCAGATCTTCTCCACCGATGTCGTCAGGCCCGAGAGCGAGCTGATCGCATTGCTGATCTTGATGTCGTAATAGTCGAGGGACAGCGACAGCCCCCGGATCGCCGGCGGACTGTAGCTGCCCCCGATGGTCAGATTGCGCGCCACCTCGGGCTTGAGATCGGCATTGCCCTGGCTCACATTCAGGATCTGGCCATTCGCGCCGGTGAGGTAATCGGTATAGCCCGAGATCGTCGCCGTCTGCCCCTGATAGAGCTCATAAAGCGTGGGCGCGCGAATGTCGCGCGAGCGCGTGGCATGGATGTTCAGCCCCGGCGCGGGCTGCCATTCCAGCCCCAGACGCCAGGTCTCCGCCGAGCCGCTGGTGCTGTAATGGGTATAGCGCCCCGCCGCGCTGGCCGTCAGTTGGCGCACCAGCGGCAGATCGCGCAGCAGCGGCACGCTCAGTTCCAGATTGCCCTCATAGACCGATTGCGTGCCATAGGCCGGGGCCGAGACATTCTTGGTCCACAATTGCGTGCCCACCGCCACGGTGCTGCCATTGGCCCCCACGCGCAGGCCGGTGGGATCGAAGGTATTGTCGGTGACGGTCGAGACCTCGCGCAGGATCTGGTGGCGGTATTCGCCGCCCGCCGCCAGCTTGATGGGCCCGGCCCAACCCTGCGCCAGCGTGCCGCTGAGACTGCCGCCCAGATCGTGCATGTAATTGGTGGCGGCCCAATAGGTGTCACCGGTGATGTAGTTGATCGCCGCCGCAGAGGCGTTGCCATTGCCCAGCACATTGAGCGGCGCGCAACCCGGAAAGGCGCCGGGCGACACGATGCTGGCGCGGCACACGATGTTGCCTGAGCCATCCCTCACCGCATCCAGCGCGGCATAGAGCCTCTCGGTGTTCACATTGCCCGTGGTGAGCTGCGAGGTGCGCCCAACCCCATAGGTATAGTAGAGTTCCCAGTCAAAATTTTTGAACACTGCGCCGGTCAGTCCCGCGCGCACCGAAAAGGCGGTGGTGCGGTCATGCAGGCCAAGGATGTTGCCGAAATCCTCATTGTAGCGGGCAAGGTTGAAGCTGGAGGTGTTGGTGGCCGTCAGCGCCGCCTGATACTGCGGCAGCAGATAGGCATTGCCGCTGTAGATGGTGAGCGGCGTGGAGCTGGCCGTGCTGATCAGATTCTGCTCATGCGAGAAGGTCGCGGTGTTGGCATAGCTGGCCTGCACATAGAATTTTGTATGGTCGCTCACATCGTAATCAAAGCGCCCGAAGAATTGCGCCGTGGTCAGCGAGGGCAGCAGATTGGTATCGCGGCGATAGGAGCCATCACCCCCCACCGAAACGCCCGCAGTGTTGGTGGGCGTGCCCTTGTTGAAGGCGGCCAGCGTGCCATCGGAGAGGAATTGCTGGCCCGCGAAAGGCCCATTGGTCACCAGCCCGCCGAAGGCCGAGGTGTTGAGCCGCGTGTTGGCCACCTGCGCCAGAGGACTTGCTGCCGTGCCGCTGCCCACGATCGAGACCGAAGAATTGCCGAAAGGTCGCGGCATGGCCGAGATGCCGTCACGGTGGAAATATTCCGCGCTCCATTCGAAATGGGCGCGATCGCCGATCTTGAACCCGTGAGCGATGCTGCCCCGGATCGAGCGCCCGTCGCCATAGGTCGAGATGCCGTCCTGCACCTGCCCCTTGATGCCGTTGAACTCCTTGTCGAGGATGAAGTTCACCACGCCCGAAACGGCATCCGAACCATAGACCGCCGAAGCGCCGCCGGTCACCACTTCTACACGTTTCACCAGCAGTTGCGGCAATGTGTTGATATCGGTCGTGCCGTCGAAATAAGTGGGCGGCACGCGGTGGCCATCCTCCAGCACCAGCGTGCGGATCGGGCCAAGGCCCCACAGGTCGAGATAGTTGCCGGTGGGCTGATAACCGCCATCCGAGGCGCTGTCGCTGCTCTTGATCGGCGAGAACACCGGGATCTTGGCGAGGCCCGCGGGCAGGCTCTGGGGCGAAAGATCGGCCAGCTCCTGACTGGAGACGCGGCGCACCGGGCTCGGCCCGCCCGACGCGCCCTTGATGCGCGTGCCGGTCACCACAATGTCGTCGCCCTGCGCCACGGCGGGGGTCAGTGGGGGAACAGTCTCTGCCTGTTGGAGGCCGATGATGATGATGCCATTGGCGCCGTGCCGGGCGGTGAGATGGCTGCCCGCCAGCAGTTGCGCCAACGCGGCCTCGGCGGAGAAGCGGCCTTTCAGCCCATGGGTTTCGATGCGCCCCACCTGCCCGGCATCGAACACCAGTTGCTGGCGGGTGATCCGCCCATAAGCGCGCAGGGCCTGACCCAGGCCCTGCGCCGGAAGGTCGAATTCATAGCTGGCAGCGGCCTGCGCCATGGCCGGGGCGGCCCATGATCCCTGCGCCACGGCCAGCACTGCCATGCAGCCTGCCAGCCTCAACCCCGCCTTGATCCTGCTTCTCACGTCCACTTTCCCCTGAAGTCTACCAAACTACTTGGGAATACGCGTCAGTCCACCAAAGCCTCAGCGACAGGGCGCCGTAGAGTTGCTTGCCCCCCGCAAACAGAAACTTCCATCCCCCTGCCTTTCGGCCACCAAAGGGAACACATGGGTCACGCCGCCCACAAAGGCCTCAAGATCCCCGGCATTGAACAGGCCGCTGATACGGACCTGCGCGGCGTCGGGCGCCACCAGCAGATGCGGCCCCGGCAGATAGCGGTTCATCCGCGCCGCCACCACGCCCAAAGGCTCGTCGGCAACATCGATCTGCCCCTGCTCCCACGCCCTTTCGCTACGGGGATCGGCCAGATCATGAACGCTGACCGCCGCCTTGCTTTCGGGCACCACCGCCTCGCGACCGGGGATCAGCATGGTGTCGGCGGTGATGCCGTGCTGGCGGCCTGCCAACAGGCCCGGCACCAGCCGGTCGCCCTGGTTGCGCAGGATCGCCACATGGCCTTCGTAGAGCACCACGCGGGTCTGGTCGCCCAGCCATTCCATGCCGAATTGCGTGCCCGTCGCCACCACCAGACTGCCATGGCTGGCCACCGAGAAAGGGTGCAGCGGGTCCTTGGCGACGGTGAAGGTGGCCCTGCCCTGCTCCAGCACCAGATGCCGCCCATCGGCGCGATAGTCCACGGTGACTTTGGTCTGTGCATCCATCGCCAGTTGCGAGCCATCCGCCAGCGCCACCACGCGCCGCTCGCCGGTGCCGGTCTCATAGCGGTCGGGCTTCAGCCACAACCACAGCCCGGCGCCGACCACCAGCGAGAGGCCTGCCGCCGCCAGCGCCATGTGTTTGGCCGCAGGCAGGCGCCAGCGCGCGCGCCAACGCCTGCTCTGCACCGCATGCAGGGCATCGAGCGCCTCGCTGCGCAGGGCGAGGATTTCCGGCTCGAAGCGCGGGCCTTCCAGCATGGCCCAACCGGCCATGGCGCGGTCGAAGGCCTCGCCGTGATCGGGGCTTTGCTGCAGCCAGTCGGCAAAGCGCTCGATCTCCTCGAAGCCCATCTCGCCCTCGACATGGCGCAGCGCCCAGCCAATGGCCACCTCCTCGACATCAGGGAGAGCCGGGCTCATTGCCAGTCCTCGCGCAGCGCCATCAGCAGCTTCATGGCCTTGGCGATATGCTTCTCCACCGCGCTGACCGAGAGGCCGAAGCTTTCGGCGATATCCTTGCGGGCCATGCCTTCCAGCCGATAAAGCACGAAGATGACCCGCGTCCGCTCGGGCAGGCTGTTCAATGCCCGCTGGATCGCGCCCAAGGCCTGTTGCCCGGCCAGAACCCGCTCGGGATCGCGGCTTTCCACCGCGATTTCATTCTGGGTGATGGCCTCCTCGCGCCAGGCCGCGCGCACGCCCTCGCGTCTGGCGCGGTCATGCAGAAGATTGGCCCGCGGCGCGGAAAATATAGGCCCCCGCCGTCTCGCGCTCCAGCCCGGCGGTGGCATAGATGCGGGCGAAGACCTCCTGCACCATATCCTCGGCCTCGGCCGGGTTGCCGGTGCGGCGACGGAAAAACGCCAGTAGCGAGGCGCGATATTGCCGATCGAGATCCGTCAGCCATGCGGCGGGATAGGAGGAAGCATGCTCCGGCATATGTCCGTCATACGCATGAGGCGGCCAAATCCACAACGCGTCAGCAATATGAAACCCCGGAGAGGTGTGATCAGAGACCGGGCCGCGAAGCAGTCTGGCGATGTTCATCCGAAGCTTCGTCCAGAAAGACATAGAGTGCCGCGATCTTTCCGTCCTTCACGATGATCACATCCCAACCGGTGTAGGCCGGAGCCTCGCCCGGACGCCCCGAACCCCAGGCCAGACGCCCGGCATCCTGCAACACCTGCGAGGCACCATGGGGCGTGTAGACGAAATCAGGATGGGTGGCGCGCAAGGCACCGGCAAAGCTGTCAATCGCCTCATGCCCGACAATCATGCCCGGAGGGGCATACAGCACGCCATCTTCCGCCCAGAGCTGTGCAATGGCGGCGCGGCGGCGGGCATCGTCGCCTTCGCCAAAGACCTCCTGCAGATTGCGGGTGAGCAGGGTGCGGATGCGGTCGGGATTCTCGGTGGACTGGATCATGATCAATCTCCTTCGAAAGGGGGCTTGATGGGGGCGGGCGGCGCCAGTGCGCCGCCCGCTGCCCGTCAGTTCAGATCTGGGCCATGCCGCCATCGACGAAGAGCTCGATGCCATTGACGAAGCTGGCCTGATCCGAGGCGAGGAACAGCACCGCCTTGGCGATCTCCTCGGGCTGGCCGACGCGGCCCAGCGGCACCTGCCCCGCCATAAAGTCCAGCAGGCCCTGCTGGGCGGCGGCATCGGGGCCCGCCAGCTCGACCAGACCGGCGGTCTCGATCGGGCCGGGGCTGACGGCATTGACGCGGATATGGCGGTCCTTCAGATCCAGGATCCAGCTGCGCGCGAAATTGCGCACCGCCGCCTTGGTGGCCGAATAGACGCTGAAGGCCGCCGTGCCGGTGATCGCCGTCACCGAGCTGGTGAGCACCACCGAGGCCCCGTCGCGCAGCAGCGGAAGCGCCTTCTGCACGGTGAAGAGCACGCCCTTCACATTGGTGTCGAAGGTGCTCTGGTAATGCTCCTCGCTGATCGCGCCGAGGGGGGCAAATTCACCGCCGCCGGCATTGGCGAAGACCACGTCGATCTGCGCATGCTGCTGCTGGACGACATCATAGAGCCGGTCGATGTCGGCCAGATTGGACATGTCGCCGCGCACGCCGGTCACCCGTCCTCCGATGGCCCTGACCGCCGCATCGAGGGCCTCCTGACGGCGGCCGGTGATGAACACCGATGCGCCAGCCGCCGCAAAGGCCTGCGCGGTTGCCAGACCGATGCCCGAGGTGCCGCCGGTCACGACCACCACCTTGTTGTTGAAATCCTGTGCCATGGTTCATGCTCCTTCTGATCGAAGCGGCGCGGTGTTGCGCCGGTGAGGAGGAGATGAACCCGGAACGATTGGCGCTGTAGTCGGCAAAAATGAGACTTATCGTTCCATACAGGGAACGATGATGGGCGATGATCTCAATGACTATGCCTATTTCGTGCAGGTGTTGGCGCAGGGTGGCTTCGTCATCACACGCCTCGCCCTGCGGGAGCCCAAGTCCAAACTCAGCCACCGCCCGCGGACAAAGCGGTTATCCAACATTTCGATTTACCTTCCTAAAAGCCGCCATTCATTCCATCTTGTTGACTAGGGCTCTGAACAACAAAATCAGGCTGACCGGTATGCGTTTTTCTGGAGGGATGTATGCTTCCCATTGATGACAAGGTGTTATCCGAACATCAGAGTTCGTTCGCTTTCGACCAGACAGTGGACCGCCTCTCCGAAGCCATCATCAAGGCCGGCATGCAGTTGTTCGCGGTCATAGATCATGCTGCAAATGCAGGGGCGGCAGGGCTTGAGATGCCGCCGAGCACAGTCCTCATCTATGGGAAGGCCGAGGGCGGTACGATGATCATGCTGGCATCCCCGGCAAGTGCTCTGGATCTACCCCTGCGTGTGCTGGTAAGACAGGATGCCGATGGTCGAACCATCATGGCCTTCCATCCGGTCGCGCCGATGCTGGAGACCTATGGGATTCCCGCGTCAGTGGCGGCGCGGCTCAAGCCGGCGCAAGACCTACTCTGCAAAGCGATTACCCGGTAATCACTGTTGCCGACCCGGCCTGTTCGATCAGCCCTGCATCGTCCTCGGCCATGGTCAGGCGGATCCGGGGCTGGGTGGCATCCTCCTGCCCCAGTAGCACCCCCATGCCGAGATCGATCTCTCCCGCCATCAGAGCTTTCACCTGTTGCGGCGACACTATTTTCCGACGCAGAACCTTGATCGCGGGTGCCCCTGTCTCCAGCGATTGACGCATACTCAAAACTTAGAAATGAAGAATGCTTGTCACGGCTGGTCCATCGGCCTTGACAGTAAATCCAGCACCTTACGTAAAAATATCCTCATGTTGAAATTCAGCATTAGGTAACATCTGACAAGTAAGTGAAACGCCGAAAGCGGGCCTGTCGATATTGCCACGCCTAAATATATTTTTTATAGTAGGGGCATCTATACAATGAAGAAATGTCAAACGCGCGATTCGCGCGCCATGTGGCGTGCGTCTGTCGTGTTCGCGGCTGCATTTCTTACGGCATCGCCTGCCATCGCCCAGACGGCGCCTTCGGCAAGCCGCGTGGCACCTGAAAGTCTGGCCCCCTTGAAGGCTGATGAAACGGGCGCCATCGCTCTGCCCGAACACGCCACGGCCGATGCACCGCCGGGCGCGGATCGGCTGAATGTGACGTTGCGCCAGGTTCTGGTGGAAGGCGGTCGCCCGGAATTCGCCGCAATCTCCCGGCAAGTCACCGCCGAGCTGGCCGGGCACAGCGTGAAGGTCTCTGAAATCTACGCCGCCGCGGGACGGATCGAGGCCGCCTATGCGCGGGCCGGTTTCGTGCTGACCCGTGTCACCCTGCCGCCGCAGCGCATTGTCGATGGCGGGGATGTACGCTTCCTGATCGTCGATGGCTATATTGAGGATGTCGATGCCAGCGGCGTTCCGGCCCGCGTGCGCACGGCGGTCCGCAAGCGGGTGGGCAGTCTGGTCGGAGCCAAGGGCCTGACCCTGGCGCAGATCGAGCGGCGCGTGCTGCTGGCGGGCGATGTGCCGGGGGTGCAATTGCGCACCACCCTGATACGGGGCAGCGCGGTAGGGGCCACCCGCCTGATCCTCGAAGCTAAATATCGCCCGATCTCGGCTTCCCTGAGTCTCGAAAACGATCTGGGCTATGCTTATGAGAACCAGGCACTTTCTGCACAGGTGGCGCTCAATTCGGTGCTGGGGCTGGGCGAACAGCTCTACGCTCAGGCGACCACCGGGCCGGACATCGGCACGCTGTTCGACGGCGCGCCGCGCCGCCGCGTGCTGGGCCTTGGCGCCATCTTCGCGCTGGGCGACAACGGGCTGACCTTCAACCCCGAATATACGGTGGTCGATACAAATCCGCGCGTGCCGCAGGGCGGCGTTCAGGTCACTGGCCATTTCGAACGCCTGTCCTTCCGGGCGGCCTATCCCCTGATCCGCACGCGGCGGGAAAGGCTCGGCCTGTCGGCCAGCTTCGATCTGCTCGCCGAAACCGAGGAAGCCAAGGCTTTCGGCCTCACCCTCAACCATGACCGGCTGCGCATGGCCAACATTGGCCTCAACTGGTCGCGATCGCTGGCCGCCAGCACGGTGATCGCCACCGATGCGCAGTTCACGCAAGGCATCGCCGGACTGGGCGCACGCAAGCTGAGCGATGTCATCGCCACCAACATCCCCTTCACGCGGCAGGGGGCCAAGCCTGATTTCAGCAAGCTGGGCGGCCACTGGCGCAGCGACACGCAATTGGGCGAGGGTTTAAGCCTGACGACCATCGCGCGCGGGCAGGCCTCGCTTTCGGGCGTGCTCCCCGCCCCGGCCCAGTTCTCGCTCGATGGCAGCGATGCGCTCTCCAGCTTCTCGCAAGGCTCGGTCAACGCCGACAGCGGCGTGACGGGCCGCGCCGAGCTGGCGCGGGCCATGCCTTATGGGCGGCAGAACCGCAGCCTGATCACCCCCTATGCCTTTGGCGCGGTGGGCTATGGCCATGTCAGCAACCCGACGGTGCTGGAGGCGGAGAACATCAACACATGGGCCTTTGGCGGCGGCCTGCGCATGCTGGTGGCGGCCTATGACACGGGCCTGACCGGTTTCAGCATGGTCGAAGTCAGCCATGGCCACAGCACGACGCTGCCGCAGAACCCCACGCGGGTCTCGTTCAGCTTCACGGTTCGGTATTGAGGGGGCGGCAGATGCAGCGTTTCACAAAGCTCACACTTGGCGCCAGCAGCAGCGTCCTGGCCCTGCTGGCCACGATGACCTCCAGCCCGGCCCTGGCGCAGGCGTCGCTACCGGTGGGCGGCACGGTCGCTTCTGGGCAGGCGCAGATCGGCGTACCCACGGGCGGCACCCTGTCGATCAACCAGTCGAGCGCCAAGGCCATCATCAACTGGCAAAGTTTCGACGTCGCCGCCGGGCATGGCGTGACCTTCAACCAGCCTGACGCGGGCAGCGCCACGCTCAACCGCGTGACGGGCACCACCGCCTCGACCATCGCGGGCCAGATCAGCGCCAATGGCAGCGTCTATCTGATCAACCCCAATGGCATCCAGATCACCAAATCGGGCGTGGTCAATGTCGGGCGCGGCTTCGTCGCCTCCACGCTGGACATCGCGGACGCCGATTTTCTGGCGGGTAAGGGCGCCTTTGGCGGCACGGGCGGCGCCATCGGCAATGCTGGCACGATCACCACGAAGACCGGCGGCTATGTCGGCCTGCTGGGCGGCAGCGTCAGCAACACGGGCCTGATCCTGGCCCCCGCCGGGCAGGTGGTGATCGGCGCGGGCACCACCGCAACGCTCGACCTCAATGGCGACAGCTTTCTGCAGGTCGCCCTGCCCACCGACGCCGCGCTGACCACCAATGGCGCGGCAGCGGCGCTGACGGGCGCTCAGGCGCGCGATGCGGTGCGCAACATCGTCAACCTGCCGGGCAGCATCAATGCCCGCAATGTCTCGGGCGAGAGCGGCAATGTGCTGCTGAGCGGCACGATCAATGTCGACAGCGCCAGCGGCGATGCCGGCCACATCATGGTGCTGGGCCATGAGGTGACCGCCAATGGCACGCTGACCGCTCGCGCCCTGGGAGCGACTGGCAAGGGTGGTTTGGTCGAGACCTCCGGCAACACCGTCGATTTCACCGGCATCCATGTCGACACCAGCGCGGCACATGGCAGCACGGGCACATGGCTGATCGACCCTGCCGATGTTACAATTGATGCAACGACCGCCAGCGACATCTCCAACAATCTGGCCAACAACAATGTTTTTCTGCAAACAGCAGCGAATTCTGTAAGCGGCGGCGGACTCTCGAGCGCTCCCCCTATCTCAGTTGGCCCCGGCGACATCTACGTCAACAGCGCGATCACCTGGAGTTCGAGCAACAGCCTGACGCTCAGCGCCTTCCACAGCATCATTTTCAACGCACCTGTCACCGCTTCCGGCAATGGCGGGTTGAGCCTGACCACCAACAACAATGCTGACGGCACCAGCAGCGGCGGCATGCTGACCTTCAACAGCGGCGGCCGGGTCCAAATGCTGGGCAGCAATGCCTCACTGTCGATCAACAGCACCACCTATACGCTGATCCACAGTGTGGCCGATCTGCTCAACATCAACACCAATCTGGCGGGCAATTACGCCCTGGCCCAGCCCATCGACATGGGCGGCAACACCTATACGCAAAGCCCCATCGCGCCCTGGATCAACGGGCCAGATGTGTTCACCGGCAATTTCAACGGGTTGAACAACACGATCAAGAATCTGAAGATCAATGTCACCAACCCCTCTGAAACCAGCATCGGCCTGTTCGGTGCGATCGGCACGCAGCAGACCCCCAATTCCATCGGAACCGTGTCCAACCTCGGCCTTGATGGCGGCAGCGTCATCAACAACGCCGTCGGCAACATTTTTCTCGGCACGCTGGCAGGCAGCAATTCGGGAACGCTGACCAACGTCTGGTCGTCGGTCAACCTGTCGAGCAACCAGTTCGCAGCCGAAGCGGGCGGATTGGTCGGCTTCAATTGGGGCACGATCAACGGCGCCTATGCCAGCGGCACCGTCACCGCCATCGGCCCCAACAGCTGGGCCGGGGGGCTGGTCGGCTTCAATGAGACCGGCAGCACCATCACCAACGCCTATGCAACCGGTGCGGTGCGGGGCGGTTCGGGAAGCGGCGGCCTGCAGGGTGGCACCGGCGCGGGCAGCGATACGGGCGGGCTGATCGGCGTCAACTTCGGCGCCGTGTCGAATGTCTATGCGACCGGGGCGGTCACGGCCGGGGCCAGCACCTATATCGGCGGTCTGGTGGGCGAGAATATATCTCCGGGAACCGTGACCAACGGTTACTGGGATGCCACCAGCTCCGGCATCGGCACGGTCAATCACGGCGCGGGCACCCCGCTGACCACGGCCGAGCTTCAGAATGGCGGACTGCCCAACGGCTTCTCCTTATCCTTCTGGCGCGCCAGCAGTGGATCCTATCCGACGTTGGTCCAATCCTCGGCCGTCCTCACCCCACTGACCTACATCGTCGGCGATGCCTCCAGCACATTTGGCACGCAGGCTGTGACCGGAACGGTGACCCTGTCGGGCAACCCGGCCAATGTCAGTGGAACGGTCAGCCTGTATACGTCCTATCTCGGTGGTGTGCTGTCAGGGCTGGTCAGCCTGTCCGCCACTTTGGCCGCAGGGGTCTATTATCAAGGCGTTTCAGCGCTCACCGGTTCTGCTGCCGCGAATTATTCGATTGCCAGCTCCGGCAATATCGTCGGCCTGCTGACCGTCAACAAGCTGGCGCTGACCGGCAGCATCATCACGGGCAGCTCAGCCTATGGTGCCACGCTGGCGCCGGGCGCGGTCAACTTCACCAATCTGGTTGGTGGGGCAAGCAATGTCTCGGCCACCGTCGCCGTGGCCACCAGCGGCAACACCAGCACCGGCGGCTATCTCAAAGCGGGCAGCTACCTCGGCATCCAGAGCATTTCGGGCCTGACCGGCTCGGATGCGGGCAATTACACCTTCGCCGGGGTGACGGGCGATTATGTCGTCACGCCAAGGCTGCTGACCGGCTCGGTGTCCCCAGGCATGTCGACCTACGGTTCGCCACTGGCACCGGGCTCGGTTATCCTGACCAGTCTGATGTCGGGCGATGTCGTCACCGCCGGGGGCGTGACCTTTGCCACCAGCGGCAACACCAGCGGCAGCGGCAACCTCAAGGCGGGCAGCTACACCGGCATCCAGAGCGTTTCCACCATCAGCGGCGCGGACGCGGGCAATTACACATTGGCCACGCTGACGGGCGATTACACCGTCAATCCGCTGGCGCTGAGCGGCACGCTGAGCGCCGGTTCCTCGACCTATGGTTCGGCGCTGATGGCTGGCACCACCAGCTTCACCAATCTGCTGACGGGTGACGTCGTGACCGCAGGCCCCGTGACCTTCGCCACCAGCGGCAACACCAGCGGCAGCGGCAATCTGAAGGCAGGCAGCTACACCGGTCTCCAGAGCATCTCTGCCATCAGCGGAGCGGATTCCGCCAACTACAGCTTTGCGGGGCTGACCGGCAATTACACCGTCAACCAGTTGGCACTGACCGGCACGATCGGGACGGGCACCTCGACCTATGGTTCGCCGCTGACACCCGGTGCGGCCAGCTTCGGCAATGTGCTTGCCGGGGATGTGGTAACATCGGGCGCGGTCACCATCGCGACGACCGGAAACCTCAGCGGCAGCGGCAACCTCAAAGCGGGCAGCTACACCGGCATCGAAAGCCTCGCCTCCATCGGCGGCGCGGATGCGGGCAATTACAGCTTCGCCGGTTTGACGGGCGATTACACCGTCAACCAATTGGCGCTGAGCGGCACGCTGGCCGGAGGCTCGTCAGTCTATGGCGCCGCCCTGACGCCGGGGGCGGCGACTTTCACCAATCTCGTCACGGGTGATGCGGTGGTCGCGGGCGCGGCCACGATCACCACAACGGGCAACACCAGCGGCAGCGGTCACCTCAAGGTCGGAACTTACACCGGTATCGTGAGCCTTTCGACGATCAGCGGGGCGGATGCCGGTAATTACAGCTTCGGCGGGCTGCTGGGCGATTACACCGTCAGCCCTCTGGCCTTGACCGGCACGCTGGGCGCGGGCAGCTCGACCTATGGCTCGGCGCTGAACGCCGGGGCGGTCAGTTTCAGCAATCTGCTGACGGGTGACGCCGTGACCGCAGGCCCGGTGACCTTCGCCACCAGCGGCAACACCAGCGGCAGCGGCAATCTGAAGGCAGGCAGCTACACCGGTCTTCAGAGCATCTCTGCCATCAGCGGCGCGGATGCCGTCAACTACAGCTTTGCGGGGCTGACCGGCAATTACACCGTCAGCCAGTTGGCATTGAACGGCACGATCGGGGCGGGCACCTCGACCTATGGTTCGCCGCTGACACCCGGTTCGGCCAGCTTCGGCAATGTGCTTGCCGGGGATGCGGTGACGCCGGGCGCGGTCACCATCGCGACGGCCGGAAACCTTAGCGGCAGCGGCAACCTCAAGGCGGGCAGCTACACCGGCATCCAGAGCGTTTCCTCCATCAGCGGCGCGGACGCGGGCAATTACAGCTTCGCCGGTTTGACGGGCGATTACACCGTCAGCCAGTTGGCACTGACCGGTACGATCGGAGCGGGTTCCTCCATCTATGGTTCGCCGCTGACACCCGGCGCGGTCAGCTTCGGCAATGTGCTTGCCGGGGATGCGGTGACGCCGGGCGCAGTCAGCATTGCGACGACCGGAAACCTTAGCGGCAGCGGCAACCTCAAGGCGGGCAGCTACACCGGCATCCAGAGCGTTTCCTCCATCAGCGGCGCGGACGCGGGCAATTACAGCTTCTCCGGCTTGACGGGTGATTACACCGTCAACCAGCTGGCCCTGACCGGCACGCTTGCAAACGGCTCCTCGACCTATGGTGCGGCCCTGACGCCGGGCGCCGTCAGTTTCGCCAATCTGGTGACGGGCGACACCGTGACATCAGGCGCCGTGACCATCGCCACCACGGGCAATCTGAGCGGCAGCGGGCATCTTAACGCCGGAAGCTATACCGGAATCCAAAGCGTCTCGACCATCGGCGGCGCCGATGCGGGCAATTACAGCTTTTCCGGTTTGACGGGCAATTACACGGTCAACCGGGCCGCGCTCAACATCGCGGCCAACAGCGGGCAGTCCATGGTCTATGGCGCGAGCATGCCGGTGCTGCTCTACACGCAAACCGGCCTCGTCAGCGGAGACAGCATCAGCGGAGCGCTGGCAACCGGTGCCGTTCAGGGGGCCAATGTCGGCAACTATGCGATCGGTCAGGGCAGTCTTGCCGCGGGCAGCAATTATACCGTGACCTACACCGGAGCGAATCTGGCCGTGACGCCAGCGACGCTGACCTATGTCGCCGATCCGGCCACCCGCTTTGCCAACACCGCCAATCCGGTCTTTTCCGGAAGCGTGTCCGGTTTTCTGCTCAAGGACACGCTGGCCAACGCCACAACCGGTACGCTGAGCTTCACCAGCAGCGCCACGCCGCAATCGGCGCCTGGGCTCTACGGGATCGTGGGCTCCGGCCTGAACGCGGGCAATTATGTGTTCGTGCAGGCACCGGCCAATGCCATCGCGCTGACGGTCAATCCGGCCGCGAGCGATGCGGCATCGCGCACGGTCAGCCAGAACACGCTTGCGAGCAACGCTCAGAGCAGCGTCAATGACGTGCAGGCAGCGTCGTCGAACAATGATGTCGATCCCGCAGACATGACCAATCAGACCGGCTCATCCGATCCGTCCAGAGCGGGCGCACCGCAGGGGCTTTGTGTGTCATATGGCCCAGGCAAACCAAAAGTCTGCATATCGCACTAAAGCTGCGGGAAACGGCCCGTCAGATGGGCGGGCCGTCGTTTCCTCATCGCAACAGGGGAAAGGTTCGAAAATTTTATAATGATAATGAGCTTGCCATGTGTGCATGGCCTGATGGGAGTCGAAGCAATCCGACCGGATTCCATAGTCACAAGGCCTGGGCAGTTCATTCGCGTGATAGAGCGAGATCAGGCTGCGGTCGCGCGGGGACAGGCCGGGGCGCTGCCAGACATCATCGAACAGCGCTGTGTCACTGATGTTGGTGGGACGGTGTCAGCCATGATCGGTGGCTTCCTGTGAAACTGCGGTGGGGGGTGAACTGGCTTCTAGGCCTGCGCGCGGATCGGCATTAGACTGCGCAATGTGCAACAGGTTATGAGCTGGATTCAACAATGGCCCGCAGCAATCTCAACGACCTGCTCGCCTTCCGCGCCGTGGCGGTGGAGCGCAGCTTTACCCGCGCCGCCGCGCAGATGGGCGTCTCGGCCTCGGCGCTCAGCCATGCGATCCGCGGGCTGGAGGAGAGGCTGGGCATCCGCCTGCTCAACCGCACCACGCGCAAGGTGGTGCCGACCGAGGCGGGCGACCGCCTGCTGCTCAGCGTTGGGGCGCTCTTCGACGGCGTCGAGGCCGAACTCGCCAGCCTGAGCGCGCTGAGCGACCGTCCCTCGGGCACGATCCGCATCACCACCAGCGCTCATGCGGCGCGCAGCATTCTGGAACCGGCGCTGATCCCGCTGCTGGCGCAATATCCGGATCTGAAAGTCGAACTGAGCGCGGACGCCGGTTTCGTGGACATCGTCGCCGAAAGGTTCGACGCCGGGGTGCGCCTTGGCGAGACTGTGGCGCAGGACATGATTGCCGTGCGCATCGGGCCAGACATGCGGATGGCGGCGGCCGCCTCGCCCGACTATCTGGCCCGGCATGCCGCGCCGCTGGTACCGCATGATCTGGCGCGCCACAATTGCATCAACCTGCGCTTTCCCACCTATGGCGGGCTCTATGCCTGGGAGTTCGAGAAGGATGGGCGCGCGCTCAATGCGCGGGTCGACGGGCAGATGATCGTCAATGACACCACGCTGGCCCTTCAGGCCGCGATGGACGGGCTGGGCATCGCCTACATCACCGAGGATCAGGTGCTGCCGCTGATCGCGCAGGGCCGTCTTGTCCGCGTGCTGGAGGACTGGTGCCCGCCCTTCCCCGGCTATCACCTCTATTACCCGAGCCGTCGGCAGCATTCCTCGGGCTTTGCGGTGCTGATCGAGGCTTTGCGTTATCGCGAGACCAGCGCCCCAGGGTGAGACGCCGCGCGCATCCTGCTGCCGACGCCTCCAGCCAGAAGCAACACGCCGACAAGGCCCGCCAGCGCGGATGGCAGGCTGTAGACCAGCCTCAGTGCCAGAACGGCATGGCCGGAGGGCGCAAGGCCCGGCGTAAAACCGGCTCGTTCCAAAGCCCACAGCGCCATGCCGATCCCGATCCCCATGGCCAGCTTGATCGTCACATTGAACAGCGCGTAATAACTGCCCGAGCGGCGCAGCCCTTGCTCCGCCTCCTGCCCGCAGACATCGGCGACCATCGCGCGCAGCAGCATGTAGTCCGCGCCCCAGCTCATATTGCGCAGCACCAGAAACAGCACGAGCGGCGCCATCTGCCCGCCCGGCAAAACCAGCGCCAGCGGTGCCATCAGCGCCTGCCAGCCATAGACCAGAAGCAGCGTGCGCCTTTTACCGATGCGACGGCTCATCGCCGCCCACAAAGGCAAAGTGACGATCACCACCAGCCCCTGCACCAACACCAGCGTGCTGCCCCACCCCTTGAGACCGAGCCCCTGCTCGACAAAGAACACGAACGTGCCCGCGCTGGAAGCATCCGCCAGCCCGACCAGCGCATAGAGGCCGAGGATCTGCACCAGTGCCCGGTCACGCAGAATGGTGCCAAGCAGGCGCAGCGGGTTGACCGCGCGCCGCGCCATCACCCGGTCGACCGGCGGCTCGGGGATCTGGCGCAACACCAACAGGACCGACACGGGCGCCAACACCATCAGCAGCACGCCCATCGCCGCCATCTGCCCGGCGCGACCCGCGCCCCACAGGCGCTCCATCAGGCTGGGCAGGACGATGATCAGCGGCATACCCGCCGCCGCGATCCACACTTTGGCGCCCATGATCCGCGTGCGCTGATGCGCGTCCGCCGCGATTTCCAGCCCCCAACCGCCATGCGGGGTCAGCATCAGCGTATAGCCGAGATGCATCACCAGACACCATGCGGTGAGCGCGGGCATGCCGATCCCGCTCCGCGCGAAAAAGACCTGCCAGGTGCCCATCACCACCAGCGGCACGCCCACCGCCATCCAGGGGCGGCGCAGGCCAAAACGGGTGGGGAAGCGGTCGCTGGCCCAACCGATGAAAGGGTCCAGAACCATATCGAAGAGGCGTATGCCCATCAGCAGGGCGCCCACCATCGCCAGAGGCAGGCCCAGCACCTGCGCGAAAAACCCCGGCAGATAGATCCGCCAGGGCAGTTCGATGGCCTGAAAGGTCAGGACCGGCAGGGAAAGACGCCAAGCTGAAACAGGGTCAGTCGCGTTTCACGAGGCTTGCGCAGATCCATGTCCATCGCCGTTCAATCCACCCCGATCCGACCCTTGTCAGCTTGAGCCCCCGCCTATTGGCCTCTTTCATGACAGTTTGGGGGAAACCCCGCGCCAATCGACGCGGGGTTCGCGCATTTCACTGCGTGTAGAGGCTGCGCAGGCGGATCAGATCGGCATGCGACAGACCCAGCTCATCCTTGAGATAGCCGTCCGCGCCGCCGGGATGCTGGTCCACCACCTTGAACACCGCCTCGATATAGCTGCGGTCGGCGGCCATCATCGGCTTCAAGACCTCGGGCGGCAGCTTCGCCCAGGGAGCGCTGGCGGTGGCCTTGCTGTCCTTGCTCATCAGCTTGGCGGCGTCGAGATAGCGGTTGGTGAGCAGATAATCCTCGATCACCGTCTCGCGCGGCACGCCCAGCGCGGTGAGGATCAGCGCGGCGGCGATGCCGGTGCGATCCTTGCCCGCGGTGCAGTTGAAGGCCAGCGGCACGCGATGCGCCAGAAGCTCGCCGAACATGCGGCGGAACTGGCCGTTGAACTGGGTCAGCAGCCGGGGATAGCTGGACGCCAGCGCGGCGCGCGACTGCTCGGCGGTCCAGTGGGCCATGTCGCCGGTGGGCATCGCCATGGCCATGTCCATATGGTAATCGTCGCTCAGCACCTTGGGCGCATGGGCGGCGGGCCAGTTGGCGGGTTCCGCGCCGCGCTCGTTCACGTCGCGGAAATCGCAGACGGTGCGGATGCCCAGCTTTTCCAGATAGGCGTAATCGGCAGGCGTCAGCCCATGCATCGAGCCCGAGCGGAACAGCACGCCCCATTTGACGATATGCCCATCCTGCGTGCGATAGCCGCCCAGATCGCGGAAATTGCGCCCGCCCTGCAGCGGCAGCAGGCGCTGATGCGCGGTGCTTTCCGCCTTGGGGGCCTGAGCCGGAGCATGCGGCACCAAAGCAGGCGAAACGGCAAAAGTCAGTGCGCCCAGCAGCGCCAGAACATTACGAGTGGTCATGAAATCTCTCCCGATCAGAATTTGACGTTGGCTTCCAGCCCATAGGTGCGGGCTTCGTTGAACATGCCGTAGGTGCCCAGATACTGGCTGAAGGCCTTGTAGAAGATATGCTGCTCATTCAGCAGGTTGCGTGCCCAGGCCGAGACGGTCAGTTTGCTCGCGCCCATGTCGATGTCAGCCAGCGCGAGGCGGCCGTTGACGATGAAGCTGGGGTCGCCCTTGGGCTGGATGTTGGGCGTGGGATCGTTGGCGCTGACATAGAAGCCATTGTCGTAATTGGCATCGAGGTGCAGGCGCAACTTGGCGCCACGCAGCGGCATTTCGTAATCCAGCGAGCCGCTGGCCGACTGGGTCGGCGTGTAGACCGGATAGATCTTGACCGGCGTGTTGCTGATCACGGCCACGCCGCCCGACACCACCGGATAGGGGTTGGCGGTGTTGGGGATGGTGACGTGATTGTAGGCATAGCTGGCATTCAGCGTCAGACCCGCGACCGGATTCAGCGTCAGCTCCGCCTCGATGCCCTTCAGATGCCCGGTGCCCGGCGCATTGGTGGTTTCCAGCGTGGTGCGGTTGCTGTTCTGCAGATTGCCATTGGCATCATACTGCAGATAGCTGGCCGAGAAATCGACCTGCACATTCTTGTAGGTGCCCACATAGCCCGCCAGATTGAAACGCGCCCGGTGGTTCCAGAACTCGGTCTTGGCGCCCACCTCGAACATGGAGACGGTTTCGGGCGCGAAGGGCTGATAGGTCAGCGAGCGCGAATTGGCGCCACCCGACTTGTAGCCGGTGCTCCACTTGCCATAGAGATGCACATCGCGCGAGGCATCCACCGCCAGATTGATCATCGGATCGACCCGCGACCACGAAGCGTTCAGATTGAGCGGCGCGACCACACCCGTCACGCTGACCGGCGTGGCGCCGTTGATGGTGAAGAGCTGGCCGACCTTCTTGTCGTTGCTGTAACGCAGGCCGCCGGTGACATGCAGGATGTCGCCCGCCAGATCCGGCGTGTAGGTGGCCTGAGCATAGGCGCCGTAGCTGTCGGTCTTCACATGGCTGGCGCGGTCGATGGTGACGGTGTTGTAGTCGATCGACAGCACAGTGGCGGCGGTGCCGGTGGCGTTCCACTGCATGGTGTTGGGCGCCTGCGCATTGTCCTGCACGCGCTCCTCGTAGAACAGGGCGCCGGCGGCGAATTTCAGGCGGGGCGTCTCGCCGATGATCTGGAGTTCCTGGCTCAACTGGTTCTGGCGGAACTGGGCGAGGCTGGCGCGACTGAAGGTGCCGTTCGGCGCATAGACCGAAAGGTTTTCCGAGCCATTGTCATACTGCGACTGGGTCAGCTCGCGATAGGCGCTGATCGACTTGAAGGTCAGATGCGGCGCCGCCTCCCAGTCCAGAGTCAGGCGGTGGCCATGGGTGCGACCCACACTGGGAAGCTGAGGCACGCCCACCGTGGCCACCGAGGCGCGGGTGGGCTGCAAGGGCTGGGCCGGGGCGCGGGCCAGCGAGCCTGCCGTGATCGCCTGCACATAGGCCGAAGTGGCCGCGTCATAGGAAATATCGAAGGCATAGTCGGCGGTGAAATTGGGCGCCGCCTTCCACAAGGCCTCGGCATGCAGGCCGCGCTTGTCATAGGCGTTGAAGTCCGATGCCCCGACCAGCGGGTTCTTCACCAGACCATCGCGATGGCTGACGATGCCGTCGAACTTCACGCTGATGTCGTGGAATTCGGGCAGATCGAGATGGGTTTCGGCCTTGTAGCTGCCGTAATTGCCGAGCCCGAAGGTGGTGCTCATCTTGAACTTGCCGCTGGGCTTTTTGGTGGTGATGTTCACCGCGCCGCCTTCGGTGTTGCGGCCGAACAGCGTGCCTTGGGGACCTTTCAGCACCTCGATGCTGTCGACATCGAACATGGCGGTGCCAAGGCCTTGAGCGCGGCCCATATAGACGCCGTCGATGTAGATGCCGACGCCCTGATCGCGGGCGGGCTGATTGCTGTCGGACAGCACGCCGATGCCGCGCACATTCAGGATCAGCGCCGAGGGACGCGCGAAGAAAGGCGCCACGCGCAGCGAGGGGATCGCACCATCGCCCAGATCGAGCAGCGAGGTGACATGGCGGTTGGCCAGATCGTCGCTCTTCATCACCGAGATCGAGATCGGGGTCTTCTGCAGGCTTTCAGGACGCTTTTCGGCGGTGACGACGATGTCGGTCAGGCCCTGATCGGCGGCGTCGGCCGCGACGGCAGCGGTCGCCGCGGGATCGGCCTCATGCGCGGCGGCAGGCAGCGCCCACAGCGCAAGGCCCAGAGCGGAGGATGACAGCAACAGGCGACAGGCGCGGCGATGATCGAGCATATGTATCCCCATGAAAATCGGTATCGCGGTGATGTTCCCTCCGCGATTCGCAGCCCCAAATGGAACGTTTGTATTTCAGTCCCATGACGCATCGCGATTTTTTGGAACGTTTGTATCCGGCGCAGCAAATGGCTATGACGGCTCCATCCGGGGCTGGAACGCCCCGATCACACGAATGCGGATCATACGGCAGGGCATGCGCGGCATGGGGACCAGAATTTCGGAAAATATAGCGGATATCCGCACTTCTCTCCCGCTGGAGCAGCGGCTGGTGGAAGCCTTATGGCAGCTCTGGGAAACCGAGGGCCATGCCGCCATTTCGGCGCGGTCACTGGCCCAGCATGCCGGCTTGCCGATGTCGACCCTGTACAATCGCTTCCCCTCGATGGAACAGGTGTTCCTGACGGCGCAGGAAGAGGCGCTGACACAGACCCGGCAATGGTGCGCGCAGCAATTGGAACACTTGTCGCAACCCGGCCACCCCCTTCCGGTGGGCGGGCTGGGCACGATCATGGCCGCGCTGATCGATGAATGGGCGCAGCATCAGCGCCGCCTCGCCTTCGCCTGGCGCGAAGGCTTCCTGCTGGCCAGCCGCGATCCCGGCCAACCGCATCCGGGCCGGGAATGGCATGGGTTGTGGCGCGACTTCTGGCATGCGGTCTGCGCGCTATGCGGCATGGAAGATTATGGCGAATGGACCAGCTTCATCTTCGAGGCTGAGGCCGCGCTGCATATGCTGCGCTGGCGCCGCACGCTGGATCGCGCCTGTCTGGAGGAACTGTGCCACAGTTGGGAGCAATGGCTGCAGGGCCGGCTGGTGCCCCCCTGCCCATGGCGCTCGATCGCGCGCGAGCAGGCGCTGGCCTCCCTGCCCGATCTGCCCCGCCATGACGAGACAACCCGCCGCATCGCCGAGGCCGCCGCCGATGTGGTGGAGCATCAGGGCATTGCACGACTGACGCATCGCTCGGTGGCGGCAGCGGCGGGCGTGACGCTGGGCATGGTCTCCAGCCGGTTCCGCACCAGCGTCGATCTGGTGAAGGCCGCTTTCGAGGCGATCTACCAACGCGCCGCCAGCCCCTATCACAAGGAGCCGGACACCGCCGCTCCCGGCACGGAAGAGAGCCTCGAACAGCTTATTCCCAAGCTGACGGGCGAACACATCAGCGTCTCCAACCGACTGGCCTTCGAGGAACTGGCGCTGGCCGTGGCGCGCGATCCGAACTTCCAGCCCTTTGCCCCCCAGTTGCGTTATCTGCGCGGGCGCACCAGCCGCCAGGTTCTGGATCTGCTGATGGGATCGACCGCCGCCATCTCGCCCGACGATGCCGCGCTTTTCTCCGACTTTCTCTCCGGCATGCAGCGCGCGGGGATCACGCTTCCTCCGGCGGAAAGAGCCCGATCGGGCCGCGCGCATATAGAGCGCCTCCATCGCCTTTTGTCAGGGCAGGAAGCAGGCACTCACAACGGCGGATGAGGTGCCCCCGGTGACGCAAAGCCTTCAACCGCCAGCGTTTCCGGGAAAGGCCACCCCCATTCGCGATGCAGTTCCTCATAAACGCCCATCAGCGCCCGAAGTGTGGGCGACTGGTCATGCTTGCGAAAGCGGATCAGCAAAGGCACGCGCAGATCCTCGACCAGCGGGGCAAAGCCGATGCCGGGCCGCGTCGCCAGCGTGACCGCATCGGGCACGATGCAGATCCCCGCCCCCGACGCCGCCATCACCAACGCCGTTTGCAGCTCTCGCAATTCGATCACCGAAGCGGGCGCCGCACCGGCCTCGCGGAAGGCCTTCAGCACATGATCGGGATAGCCGGGCCGGGGGCGCTTGGGAAACAGCAGCAAAGGGCGCGAGGCCAGCTCCTTCAAGGCCACCTTCCGCCCTGATTCCAGCAGCGGATCGCCTTCGGGCAGCGCCGCCCACAATGGCTCCTCGCGCATCACCTCATGGCGGATCAGCGGATCGTCGATGGCGATGCGGTCGAAGCCCAGATCGATGCGCCCCTCGACCAGCGCCCTGACCTGCTCCGCGCTGTCGAGTTCGGCCAGACGCAATTCGATCTCGGGAAACCGCGCGCGGAAACGCGCCACGATCTGGGGAAAGCGCGCATAGAGCGTGGAGGGCACCATGGCGATGGTGAAACGGGTCCGGGGGCGCTCGGTGGCCTGCCGCACCACGGCCTGCAGGCGCTCCATCGCCTCGGTGACAAGGCTGGCCTGCTCATAGAGCAAATGGCCGACGGCGGTCATGCGCAAGGGCCTTTGCTCACGCTCGAACAGCAGAGCGCCGATCTCGGCCTCCAGTTCCTGAATGCGCCGGCTGAGTGGGGGCTGGGCCATGTTCAGCCGGGCTGCGGCCCGTGTGAAGCTGCGCTCATCGGCCACGGCGCGAAAATAGCGGAGTTGGCGGATGTCGATGTTCATGCTGCCTCGATATGATCTCTCAAGCTTGCCACGGCGATTGACGCCATGCGGCCAGATTTCACGCCACAGGCATGAACATTATAGCATCTTGGTATAATTTCAAAGGAAGACGATATTGGCCAGAAGCGGGCGGACGCCGCAAGGGACGGCATCGGCACGCTCAGGATCCCCCGCATGCACAACGCGAAAATTCTCTCGCTCTCCCTCGTCTTTAGCGGTTTGCTGCTCCGCGCTCGCGCCGCCCACTGATCTCCCATGGACCGCCCGGTGTCTCTCGCATCCCCACCCCCCATCCCGAGGATATCCGGGCCTATCCCCTCCATGGCGAGAGACCGGTCGCCGCGCCTGACGGAAACAATCCGCAGGCTGGCGGCCGGTCATCACGCGCTGACCGATGCCTTTTTCTCGCTCAAGACGCTGATCGCGGCGCTGCTGGCTTATTACATCGCCCTTACCGCCCAGCTCGAGCGGCCCTATTGGGCGATCATCACCTGCTACATCGTGGCCCAGCCCCTGACCGGCGCGCTGCTGTCCAAAGGGCTGTTCCGTCTGGTCGGCACGGTGATCGGCGCTGGCGTGGCGCTGCTGGCGGTGCCGCATCTGGTCGATGCCCCCGAACTGCTGGTGCTGGCTCTGGCGCTCTGGCTGGGGGCCTGCTCCTATCTGGCCGCGCTGGACCGCAGGCCACAATCCTATCTCTCGCTGCTGGCCGGTTACAGCGCGATCATCGTCGCCCTGCCCACGGTGGACAACACCGAGGCCCTCTTCGAGGTCGCCGCGGCGCGGGTGCAGGAAATCGGCATCGGCATTCTGAGCGTCTCGCTGGTGCATGCGCTGCTTTTTCCCAGACCGGTATGGCACCCGCTGCGCGACCGGCTCGACAGCATCCGCGTCGATGCCTGCCGCTGGTCGAGCGATGCGCTGGCCCTGCCCCCGCGCCCCGAAACGCAGTTGTGGAGCGACCGGCGCAAGCTGGTGAGCGACCTGCACGATCTGCATCAGCTCTCCACCCATCTGCCCTATGACATGACCAGCCCGGCGGTGGTCCCGGCGATGCTGCGCGATGCCGAGACCCGGCTTGGCTGGCTGCTGCCGCTGGCCAGTTCGGTCGAGGACCGCATCACCGCGCTCAACGAAACGCGGGACGGCCTGCAGGCCGACCTTGCCGAACTGATTGAGGATGTGCGCCACTGGTTGCGCTCTGGCCTGGCACAGGGGCATGAGGCCCTGACCGAGCGGGCCCATGCACTGGAGCCCGCGCTGGCCGGAGAGGAAGACTGGCCCGACCTGCTGCGCCTCAGCCTGCTCGACCGGCTGGTCGGCTTGATCGAGGCTCATGTCGCCGCACGCACGCTGGGCGACCGCCTGCTCGCGGGCGGACAGCATCGCCCCGAGGAACCCCATGTCGGCGATGATGCCGGCCGGCGCGCGCTGCACCGCGATCATCGCGTGGCGCTGCGGGCGGCGGCCACCACCTCTCTGGCGGTGATCGTGGCCTGCGCCGTCTGGATCGCCACCGCCTGGCCCGAAGGCGCCGCCGCCGTGGTGAGCGCGGCAATCATCTGCGCGCTGTTCAGCCATCTGGACGCCCCCTTGCGGGCGGCGCGCCATGTCTTCCTCGGCACGGTGGGTGCCGTGGTGGCGGCAGGCGTCCTTGCCTTCGGACTGATGCCTCAGGTCGATACATTCGAGATGGTGGCGCTGCTCCTCTCGCCTTTCCTGCTGTTGCTGGGCTGGCTGCTGGCCCGCCCGGAGCGCGCGCCTTATGGCGTGGGCGCGGCGCTGGCCTTTCCGGGGCTGGCGGGGCTGGACCTTGCCTATGACGGCAATTTCGAGAGTTTCGCCAATCAGGCGGCGGCGCAAGTGGTGGGCTCGCTGCTGGCGTGCCTGATGCTGGCACTGCTGCGCGACACCGGCGCGGCCACGGCGGCGCGCCGACTGGCACGCGCGGGCTGGAATGAATTGGCTCGCAAGGCACAGGGACAGACCGCGCCCGAAACAACCGCGTGGATCAGCCGCATGCTGGACCGGATGGTGCTGCTCGGCCCGCATCTCTCGGCGCTGGGCAATGATGATGCGCTGACCGACGATCGCCTGCGCGATATCAGGATCGGCATGGCGCTCGACGATCTGGCGCGGGTCGGCGTGAGGGCGCAGGGGCGGCAGGCGCGGCAGATCACCGTCATCCGGGCGCGGCTGCGGCGGCAATGCCTGGCAGCGCGCACAAGGGGCGTGCTGGAGGCGGATGGCCCTCTCAGGCGCTCGATCGACAGGGCGCTGGCCAGCGCGCATGGGCTGCCCCCGTCACCCGCCAAGCGCAGCCTGTTGCTGGCGCTGGTTGGGCTGATCCGCAATCTGTCCTCCTGATGGATCGCGACTTGCTGTCTTCGCGTGCCACGGGCTAGTCATGCTCGATGAGCCATGGTCTGTTCCGCCCCGATCTCGTCACCGAACGCTTGCGTCTGCGGCGCCCTGACGACGGCGATGCGGAGGCCATCCTCGGCATCGCGGGAAACTGGGAGGTCGCCCGAAGGCTGGCGCGTGTGCCGCATCCCTATGAGCCGGGCGACGCCCGCTTCTTTCTGGAGCAGATCGTGCCCGCCGAATGGGTCTGGGCGATCACGCTGCAGAGCAACGCGCTGCTGGGGGGGATCGGCCTGACACCGGATGAGGAGGCCGATAGCGCCGAGCTGGGCTACTGGCTGTCCCCCACCCATTGGGGGCGGGGAATAACCACCGAGGCGGCCAGAACCGTCATCGCCTTCGGCTTCGAAGAGTTGGGCCTGCCCGCCATCACATCGGGCTATTTCGCGGACAATCCCGCCTCGGGCCGCGTGCTGGGCAAGCTGGGCTTTGTCGAGACCGGTCGGGGCATGCGCCCGTGTCTGGCACGCGGGGGCGAGGTGGCGGCGGTCAGGATGATCCTGCCGCGTTCTGCCCAAGCCTGATCGAAGCGTCAGCCCACCGCCACGGCGCTTTGCGCCACCGCCATGCGCGGTGCCACCGCCTCGCCGATCAGCAGCAGCGTGGGGTCATCGTCGCTGATGGTCGCCACCAGAAAGCCCAGCGAGGCCAGATTGCCCCGGATCAACCGCTCATTGGGCAGCGAGACATTGACCGCCACCATCACCGGCGTCTCCGGAGAGCGCCCCGCCGCGATCAACTGCCGCGCAACCTCGCCCGCCGCCTCGCGCCCCATATAGATGCCCAGCGTGGCGTCACCCGCCAGAGCCTGCCAGTCTAGATTCAGCTTTTCGCCGGCACGGACATGAGCGGTGACAAAGGTGATCCCCCGCGCCGCGCCGCGCAACGTCAGCGATGCTTGCCCCCGCGCCGCCGCCGCGCTGGCCGTGGTGATGCCCGGACAGACGCGGCAGACCACCCCGCCGGCGGCCAGATGGTCGATCTCCTCGGCGCTGCGGCCAAAGATCGACGGGTCGCCGCCTTTCAGCCGCACCACGCGTTTGCCCTCCAGCGCCGCCGCCAAGAGCAGATCGTTGATGCCGCCCTGCGCCTTGCTGTGGCGGCCCGAGCGCTTGCCGACGCTAACCAGCGCCGTGCCCCGCTTAGCCAGCGCCAGCACCTCGGGGCCGACCAGCGCATCGTAAAAGATGACATCGGCCTGCCGGATCAGCCTTTCGGCCTTGCGGGTCAGCAGCTCCGGATCGCCGGGGCCTGCCCCGACCAGCCAGACCATGCCGGAGGGGAAATCGCCGCCCATCAGGCGACGCGCTCCGGCGCGGTGGCGGCGATCACCGCATCGCGGCGCAGATAGATGCGCCCGGCATCGACCCGCAGCGGGATCGTGGGCACACATCCCTCATCATCGCCCAGCGCATGGCCGGTCTTCAGGCTGATGTTCCAGCTATGCAGCGGGCAGGTGACGACCGTGCCATGCACGATCCCCTGCGACAAAGGCCCATGCTTGTGCGGGCATTTGTTGACCAGCGCAAAGAACTCGCCGCCCATCGTGTGGAAGATGGCAATCTCCTCGCCACCCTGTACCGGCAGGGTGCGCGCATTGCCCGCGCTGATCTGAGTCACCGGGCCGATATCGAGCCAATCGCCAATCATTCCGCGGCCTCCTTGATCTGCATGGTGGGAAAGGGGCGGAACTCCGCCAGATGCTGGTGCAGTTCGGAGTCCTCGCCAGCGGCGCGGCGCGCCCATGGGTCATCCTGCATGAATTGCTGCGAATAGCGGAAACGGGCGGCGAGGCTGGCGATGGCATCGGGGTCATCGAACAGGCCCGCCTTCACATGATCGAGCCCGACACGCTCGATCCATGGCGCGGTGCGTTCCAGATACCAGGCCTGCTCGCGGTAAAGCTGGATGAAGGCGGCGCAGACATCGAGCGCCTCCTGCTCGGTCGCCACCTTGCACAGCAGGTCGGTGCCGCGCAGATGGATGCCGCCATTGCCGCCGACATGCAGTTCATAGCCGCTGTCGACACAGATCACGCCGAAGTCCTTGATCGTCGCCTCGGCGCAATTGCGTGGGCAGCCGCTGACCGCGATCTTGAATTTGTGAGGCATCCAGCTTCCCCAGGTCATCTGCTCGGTCTTGATGCCCAGCCCTGTGGAATCCTGCGTGCCGAAACGGCACCATTCAGACCCCACACAGGTCTTCACCGTGCGCAGCGACTTGCCATAGGCATGGCCCGAGACCATCCCCGCAGCGTTCAGATCGGCCCAGATATGGGGCAAATCCTCCTTCTTGATGCCGAACAGGTCGAGCCGCTGGCCGCCCGTCACCTTCACCATGCGGGCGCCATATTTGTCGGCGGCGTCGGCGATGGCGCGCAATTCATTGGGGGTGGTCACACCGCCCCACATGCGCGGGACGACCGAATAGGTGCCGTCCTTCTGGATGTTGGCATGCATGCGCTCGTTGACGAAGCGGCTCTTCTGGTCATCGACATAGACGCCCGGCCAGGCGCACAGCAGGTAATAGTTGAGCGCCGGGCGGCAGGAGGCGCAGCCATCGGGCGTGGTCCAGTGCAGTTCCTGCATGACCTGCGGAATGGCCTTCAGTTCCTTTTCAAGGATCAGGCGGCGGACATCATCATGGGAAAAGCTGGTGCATTTGCAGACCGTCCTGGGGCCCGACTTCACCTCATCGCCCAGCGTGATCGCCAGCAGGCTTTCCACCAGACCCGTGCAGGAGCCGCAGGAAGCGCTGGCCTTGCATTGGCTGCGCACCGCATCGAGCGAACAGGCGCCGCCCTCGATGGTGGAGACGACCATGCCCTTGGTCACACCGTTGCAGCCGCAGATCTCGGCATCATCCGACAGGGCCGCGACGGCGGCATGCGGGTCGCTGGACGCGCCGCCGCCCATGGCGAAGGCCTGACCGAAGATCAGCCCCTGACGGATGTCGGCAATGTCCTCGCCGCGCTTGAGCAGGTCGAAATACCAGTTGCCATCCGCCGTATCGCCATAGAGCACGGCGCCGACCAGCCGGTTGTCTTTCACGATCACGCGCTTGTAGATGCCATGGGCGGCATCGCGCATGACGATGTCCTCGCAGCCTTCGCCGCCGCTGAAATCGCCCGCCGAGAACAGATCGATGCCAGAGACCTTCAGCTTGGTCGAGGTCACCGAACCGCTGTAGCCCGAGGGCTTGCCCGTGGCGCTGTCGGCCAGGCTGCGGCACATCTCCCACAGCGGCGCGACAAGGCCATAGCAGGCGCCATTGTGCTGCACGCATTCGCCCACGGCCATGATCGCCGGGTCGCTGGTGAGCATATGATCGTCGACCAGAATGCCGCGCTCAACCTCAAGGCCGGCGGCCTTGGCCAGCGCGGTGGCCGGGCGGATCCCCACGGCCATCACCACGATATCGGCGGGGATCTCGCGGCCATCCTTCAGCTTCACGCCCGCAACCTTGCCGTCGCGGCCGAGGATTTCGCCGGTGTCGGCCCCGGTCAGGATCGTCTGGCCGCGCCGTTCCAGCTCGCTTTTCAGCAGCCAGCCTGCCGCCTCATCGAGCTGGCGCTCCATCAGCGTGGGCATCAGATGGATCACCGTCACATCCATGCCGCGCAGGGCGAGGCCATGGGCTGCCTCCAGCCCCAGCAGGCCGCCGCCGATGACCACGGCATGGCCGCCCTTCTGCGCCGCCGTCAGCATCTTGTCGACGTCATCGAGATCGCGGAAGGTGACCACGCCCTCCAGATCCTTGCCCGGCACCGGGATGATGAAGGGATCGGAGCCGGTGGCGATCAGCAGGCGGTCATAGGTTTCGACGCGACCGGACTGGGCCGTCACCGTCTGGGCCTTGCGGTCGATCGAAACCACCGCATCGCCCGACACCAGCGTGATGTCGTTGTCGAGGTACCAAGCCGCATCGTTGATGACGATATCGTCGAAGGCCTTCTCGCCCGAGAGCACGGGCGAGAGCATGATGCGGTTGTAATTCACGCGCGGCTCGGCGCCGAAGATGGTGATGGCATAGCGCGAAGGATCACGCGCCAGAATTTCCTCCACGGCGCGGCATCCGGCCATGCCGTTGCCGATAACGACCAGCTTTTCGCGCTGATGGATGCTGCCTTGGGCGTTCATGCTCGCAAATGCTCCCGTGGGTGCGAGACAACGCAAAAAACCGCCACGAACCGAGCCATAAGGCTGGACCGAGGCGGCGACGTTGCCACGCATGGAATGAAGTGACATCTGAGACCGGACGAATCGCCCCCCTTTGGGCGGCCGGATCAGATGATGTTCGATGATCCTACCCCCTGCCGCGCCATCCGCCAAGGGACTTTTTTGCAGCGCAGCAGGAAGGCGGTATCGGCAGGCTCAAAAAGCGTAATCAGCCTCCAGCCAGAATTTCTTCGTGTCGGTGCCGAAGCCCTTGGCGACATAGCTGGCATATTTCACCAGCCAGTTGACCCTGCGCGTGCGGAAGCCCACCGAGGCGTCCACCTCATCGCCGAATTTGACATTGCCCACGTCGGACCCGAACCAGTGATAGCTGACGGCGTAGTTGAGCCCCGGCAGCGCCTTCACCTTGGGAAATTTGCCCGACAGGCCGACATAGCTGTCGCCAAGGCCCGCGTTGGGCGTGGTCAGAAACACATCCGCCCAGCCATCGAATTTGTGAAGCGTCGCCATCGGCGTCTGCATCGACCATGTGCCGCCCACCGCATTGGCATCGGCGCCCATCAGCTCATAACCGGCGTTGAGGGTCTGGTTGTGGGCCGTCAGCGCGGCATCGCCCAGGTAGTATTTCACATTATAGGCCCGCGTGTTGTTGCCGTAATTTGACTGGCGGGCAAAGCTGCCGGTCAGCCCCAGCGAGACGGTCCTGCTCAGAGGCAGCAGCGTCGCGAAACGCATGCCATAGGTCTGCGAACTGTCGAGCTGACCGCGCGTGCTTGGCAGGTTGATAAAGCCGGTCTTGTCGTAATCGAGCAGATAGGCAAAGCCTTTCAAGGAGATCGGCCCATCCTTCACCCCGCCGTTCACAAAGACGAAGCGCCCCGAATAATAATCACGCGGGTTGCCATAGGCGCCATAGATCGAATGCTGCTGGATGGCATAAGTCGCATCCAGATCGAACACGCCCTGATGCACCTGCCCGCGCACGGCGTCGAAGACCTGCTCATTCTGCCGCCAGCCCACCGAGCCGACGAAACGCTGATCGTCCAGATTGATGCGCTGACGCCCCAGCGTGAGGGTCAGCGCCTTGGTGGCATATTGCAGTTGCAGCCGGTTGAGCCCCAGGGTCTGCGGATCGGCAACGGTGGCCAGCGCCGGGCGATATTGATCGTTGTTGGCCACGGCAAAGGGAAAGGCGCTGTAATCCTTGTCGAGCGCAAGCGTCCCCACCGCCTCGGCCAGAAAGCCCAGATGGCTGTGCGTGTCCTTCACCTCGAAGCCCAGACGAGTGCGCAAGGTGACGGCATCGGCGGATTTCGTGCCCGCATCGACATCCTCCCAACGCAGCCGGGCATCCAGCATGGGATCGAAACTGACACCATCGCCAATGCTGATCGGATCTCCGACATGCGACTGCGCCGGGGCCGTATCGGCCCGCGCCGATTGAGCCATGCCCAGCAGGCCGGTCAGGGCGATCATCGCGGCTTGCGTTCTGAAACTCTTCATCCGTCTGTTCCCCCATCGAACATCTTGCGCCAATCCCCGACGACAGCGATGCGGGCAGCGGCCAGTGGGCCGCGCACACGAAAAAGCCGCCACGATCGTCCCCCTTCACGGGGGCGATCGGGCGGCATCGTTGCCACGCATGAATGCTGTCGAACCGCCGGGGATGTTCGATCCATCCTTGGACCGGCCCGGCTCGTTCTGTGCTTAGGCTAAGGGCTTTACGGGATTTCTGCCAAGTCTAATTTTTGCAATGCAGCACGAAAATTTTCAGAACACCTTTACGGCAGGCTCTCGGCATACTCCGCGATATGCAGCGGATCGAACACCAGACCATCGAAAAAGCGGTTATCTTCCAGCACCATATCACCCTGCTGGGTGGAAACGGCGGTGATCCTGGTCAGGCTGCCCTCGACCTTGGAACTGGCCCCCGGCAACGGCTCGCCTGTCCCCAGCAGAGCGCTGCGATAGACATCGGGGCGGAAGACGCGCCCGGCCCGCTCGGCATCTTCCGCGGAAAAGCCCGTCCCGTCCCAGCGCACCATCTGCGTGTAGAGCCACTGCGCCTGACTGACCCAGGGGAAGTTGGCCGCCTCGCGATATTGGAACATGAAATCAGGGAAATACGTGAGATCGCCGCCGCGATGCAGCAACAGGCGATCAGCCAAAGCCCGCTCGATCAACCCGGCATTCCCATCCAGATATTCAGGCCGCGCGAGAATTTCGGCATGGGCCCGCAAGGCCTCGGGATCGACGAAATGCTGCGCCGCACGGCGAAGCGCCCGCACCAGAGCTTCCACCTCCCCGCGCCGCTGCTCCATCACCGGCTCGCGCATGGCCAGCACCTTTTCCACGCCGCGCCGCCAGATTTGCGCCGTGGCCAGCACGATGGTCCCCACGCCACGCTCCACCGCGACGCTGTTCCAGGGCTCGCCCACGCAGATCCCATCGACCTCGCCAGCATCCAGCGCGTCGGCGCAGAAGGGCGGCGGCACGGTGACGATCTCGACATCGCGATCAGGCTGGATACCGCAGGCCTTCAGCCAATAGCGCAGCATGTAATTGTGGCTGGAATAGCGATGCACCACGCCAAACCGCAGAGGATCGCCCGCAGAAGCCCGCTCTTGCGCCACCGCCTTCAGCGCCGCGCCAACCTCCGCCGGAACGCCCAGCCCGCCCGCCGGATTGACCCGCGCCGCCAGATCGGGCCGCAGGGTAATCGCATTGCCGTTCAGCCCCAGCACAAAGGGCACCGACAGCGGCTGCGCCGGCCTTCCGCGCCCCAGCGTGGTGGCGATGGCCAAAGGCGCGACCATATGCGCGGCATCGGTCTGGCCATAGAGCAGGCGGTCCTGCACCGTGGCCCAGCTCACATCCTTGACCAGCGTGAGGTCCAGCCCCTCTTCGCGGGCAAAGCCGTGTTCATGCGCCAGAATGGGCAGCGCCGCATCGACAAGCGGCAGGAATCCAATCGAAAATGCTGCGCTCATAAGGCGCCTCCCAGCAGATTATGCGCGGTGACGACCGCTTCGGCGATATCGGCGATGCGGCGGCCCTGGTTCATCGCGGTCTTGCGCAATTCGGCATAGGCTTCGGGCTCGCTCAGGCGGCGGGTGGTCATCAGGATGCGCTTGGCGCCATCGATCGCGTCGCGCTCGGCCAGGCGCCCGCGTGCCTCGGCCAAATCGGTCTGCAGCCGGGAATAGGCGCTGAAACGCCGGATCGCCAGATCGAGAATGGGCCTTATGCGATGCGGCGCAAAGCCATCCACCACATAGGCCGAGACGCCCGCATCGATGCTGGCGCCGATCGATTCCTCATCCGATTCGTCCACGAACATGGCGATGGGCCGGTCCAGCACGCGGCTGACGGTGAAATATTCCTCCAACACGTCGCGACTGGGATTGCCCAGATCCATCAACACGATATCGGGGTCGATCTGCGCCATGCGCGCCACCAGCCCACGCCGTTCGGTCACGACGAAAAGCTCGCAATCTTCCAGAGCGGCGAACCCTTCGCCGATCACCGCGGCACGGGTTGCGCTTTCATCGACAATGGCCACACGCATACGCGCGAGGGTGGCGCGCGGAGCGGCGCTTGGCAATGGGGCATCCTTCATCATCCTACGTCATTTCGCACTTGCATCATGAACCACGAATCGGCATTCTTGTTGTCACAGCCTTCCGCAAGGACGCGGATGGCTCTTTCGGAACCGACGTGATGCGGTTCCTCCCTTTTCTTCGCTTCGGCAATGGCGCCGCCGGTTCCGCTTCGCAGGACCCGGTCTTCCTTTGGGAAATCCGCCATGCCGTCAGCGCCTCACCAGCGATATCACCAGAGCCACCAGCAACAGCAAGCACAGAAGCTGCCAGAAGCGCACCGGGTGGCGCTCGATCAAGGGCACGCTGCGCAGACGGCGCCGGGGCACAGCCGCTCCACCCTCCAGCGCGCGCAGCAGATCGACGACATCGCCGAAACGCTCGCCCGGTTCGATGGCGACGCAGCGCATCAGCACCGCCTCCAGCCAGGCTGGCAGATCAGGGCGAGCCTTGCCGGGCGCCTCGGGGCGGCGGAAGCGCGGGCGGCTGAAAGCCTCGACCTCGCCATAGGGCCAGATCTCGGTGAAAAGACGCCACAGGCAGATGCCCAGCGCGAACTGGTCGGTGGCCTCGTTGCCGGGTTGCCCGTCGAACATTTCGGGCGCCATATAGGCCGGGCTGCCGGGGATTTCGTCTCCGGCAAAATCCTCGACGCGCGGCAGGCGCGCGACGCCCAGATCGATCAGCCGCAAGCCGCCATCCTGCGTCAGGATCACATTGTCCGGCTTAATGTCGCGGTGGATGATGCTGAGGCGATGCAGCGCCGCAACGCCGCGCGTCAGGGCAATGGCGATGTGCAATCCTTCCTTCAGGCCGACGGGATGGGCCAGACGCTCCTCCAGCGTCTGCCCAGCGTAATGGGGCTGCACGCCGTAGAGCCGGGTCTGCCGCTCGGCGGCCACCGGCCAGGCCGCGCCGACGAAGGGACTGTCCACCCGGCTGCCCACCAGCATCTCGCGGGTGAAGGCCGCCCGCGCGCCCGTTTCGGAGAGCAGCGCCAGCTTGGGGAATTTCACCACCACCTGCTGCCCGCTCACGCTGTCGCTGGCGAGGAACAAGCGGGTGTAGCGCCCATCGGAGAGCATGCGGCCAAGCTGGAAACCATCGACACTCTCGCCCTCCACCGGCGGAGGCAGGATGGGCAGTGCGGCCAGATCACCGGCGATGGCATCGTGATCCAGCGCGGGCAGGCTGACCACATCGATCACCAAAGCGGTTGCATTGTCCTGCCCGCCAGCACTCAGCGCCGCCTCGACAATCGCCTCGGCATCGGCCTGAGCCGAGCGCCGCGCGCCCAGCAGATCGGCCAGACGGCGCGTCCCCAGCACTCCATGCACACCATCGCTGGTGAGCAGCAGGCGATCATGCTCGGCCAGCGCCAGCTCGTGGTGATCGAGCCGCAGATGCTCCTCCAGACCGAGCCCGCGCAGCAGGATATGGCGCCGGTCCGGATGCGAATGGGTGTGGTCGGTGGTGATCTGCGCCAGACGGTCGCCGCGCAGATGCCAGGCGCGGCTGTCGCCCACATGCAGCACATGGGCCTTGCGACCACGTATCACCAATCCGGTAAAAGTGGTCGCACTATGCGCCATGCCGTCACCACGCCCCATCGCGGTCAGCCAGCGGTTGAAGGGCGCCATCACGCGGTCCACGGCAGCGGCCACGCCGATCGTGTCGGGCTGGGCGTAATAGCCCTCGATCATCGCGCGCACGGCCAGTTCCGCCGCCACGCGCCCCGCCTTGCCGCCGCTGACCCCGTCAGCCAGCGCGGCGGCCATGCCATGGCGGGCGCGCTCCCCCTCGCTGCCCAGCCATGCGCCGGCGAAATCCTGATTGTCCGGGCGCGGTCCCTGCCGGGTCGCCCAGCCCACCGCCGCCCACAATCGTCCTGCCTGTATCAACGCCTGGCCCTCCCCCGTGCACACATGCACGCGATGGGAGCCGCCATGCCCCCGGCCCGTCAAGCCGGTTTCTCTTGCCTTGGGGGAGCACATCAATGACCGATACTTCGTTCTGGAAATCGGGCCACCGGCCCACGCTGATCATGGCGTTCCTGTATTTCGACGTGGCCTTCATGGTGTGGAACCTGCTAGGCCCGCTGGCGCCGATCTTTTCCAAGGCGCTGGGCCTGTCGCCCGCCGAAAAGGGCTTTGTCGTCGCCGTGCCGACGCTGGCGGGGGCGGTGCTGCGTCTGGTCAACGGCTTTCTGGCCGACCGCATCGGGCAGAAGACCACCGGCATCATCAGCCAGACCATCGTCATCCTCGGCCTGCTGACCATCTGGCACTTCGGCGTCGAGACGATGAACGGGCTGATCGCGCTGGGCATGGTGCTGGGCTTTGCCGGAGCCGCCTTTGCCGTGGCGCTGCCCATGGCCGGGCGCTGGTATCCGCCCGAGCATCAGGGCAAGGCGATGGGCATTGCGGGCATGGGCAATTCGGGCACAGTCTTCGCCGCGCTCTTCGCCCCGCTGCTGGCCAAGACCTTCGGCTGGACCAATGTGCTGGCGCTGGCCACCATTCCCGCCGCGCTGGTGCTGGCCGCTTTCGTGATCTTCGCCAAGGACAGCCCCAACCAGCCCGAGACCAAGCCGCTGGGCGCTTACGTGGCGGGCTATTTCAAGATGCTGGCTCAGGCCGATGCCTGGTGGTTTATCCTGTTCTATGGCGTCACCTTCGGCGGCTTTGTCGGCCTGTCGTCCTCCATGCCGATCTTCTACACCACCGAACTGGGACTGAGCCCGATCCTTGCGGGCTATGCCACGGCGGCCTGTGTCTTTGCCGGATCGATGGTGCGCCCGCTGGGCGGCGCGCTGGCGGATCGCATCGGCGGGATCAAGACGCTGAGCCTCGTCTATGCCGGTGCCGCCGTGTTGCTGGGAGGCATCGCCACGGCGCCGGTGTCGCTGCCGGTGATCCTGCCGCTGTTCCTGCTGGTGATGGCGACGCTGGGCGTGGGCAATGGCGCGGTGTTCCAGCTTGTGCCTCAGCGCTTCCGGCACGAGATCGGCGTGATGACCGGGCTGGTCGGTTTTGGCGGCGGTGTCGGCGGGTTCTACCTCGCCTCCTCGCTGGGGCTGGCCAAGCAGTATACCGGATCGCAGTCGATGGGCTTTCTGGTCTTTGCCGCTCTGGCGCTGATTGCCCTGACGGGTCTGACCAGCGTGAAGCGTCGCTGGCGCACGACTTGGGGCGCCGCCGTTCAGGGCGTGCGGATCTGACCATGGCGCCTGCGCAGCCCTCCAAACACATCAAAAGCGTCTGCCCCTATTGCGGTGTCGGCTGCGGTATCGTGATGGAGGTGCAGGAGGGCCGCATCACCAAGGTCAGCGGCGACAAGAGCCACCCCACCAACTTCGGCCGCCTCTGCACCAAGGGGGGAAGCTGCCACACGCCTGTCACCGCGCCAGGGCGGGCCGACAAGGCCTATGCAAGGCTGGAGGGCAGCAGCGATCAGGGCGCGATCCCGATGGATGAGGCGATTGCGCTGACGGCAAAGGGTCTGCGCCACATCATCGACGAGCATGGGCCCGATGCGGTGTCGTTCTACGTGTCGGGGCAGATGTCGCTGGAGGCGCAGTACCTCGCCAACAAGCTGGGCAAGGGCTTCATCGGCACCAACAACATCGAGTCCAACTCGCGCCTCTGCATGGCCAGCGCCGGCAGCGGCTACAAGCTGTCGCTGGGCGCCGACGGCCCGCCGGGCTCGTACCAGGATTTCGACCGGGCCGATCTGTTCTTCGTGATCGGCGCCAACATGGCCGACTGCCACCCGATCCTGTTCCTGCGCATGATGGACCGGGTCAAGGCGGGCGCCAAGCTGATCGTGGTCGATCCGCGCCGCACCGCCACCGCCGACAAGGCCGACCTGTTCCTGCAGATCAAGCCCGGCACCGACCTGGCGCTGCTCAACGGGCTGCTGCATCTGCTGCATGCCGACGGCCAGACCGACGCGGCCTTCATCGCCGCGCACACGGAAGGCTGGGAGGCGATGCCGGCCTTCCTGGCCGACTATCCCACCGCGCAAGGTGGCCGAGCATCACCGGCCTGGCCGAGGCGGACCTGCGCCGCGCCGCGCACCATGATCGGCGAGGCGGGCGAATGGATGAGCTGCTGGACCATGGGGCTGAACCAGAGCACCCACGGCACCTGGAACACCAATGCGATCTGCAACCTGCACCTGGCCACCGGCGCGATCTGCCGGCCCGGCAGCGGCCCGTTCTCGCTGACCGGCCAGCCCAACGCGATGGGCGGGCGCGAGATGGGCTACATGGGGCCCGGCCTGCCGGGCCAGCGCTCGCACTTTGAGCGAGGCTGACCGTCGTTTCACCGAAGAGGTCTGGGGCATCGCGCCGGGCACGTTGCAGGTCGAGGCGGGCACGCCCTCGGGCGGGGGCACGATCGCGCTGTTCGAGGAGATGGCGGCGGGCGAGATGAAGGCCTGCTGGATCATCTGCACCAACCCGGTGGCCAGCGTCGCCAACCGCCAGAAGGTGATCGCCGGCACTGCAAGCCGGCGGAGCTGGTGATCGCGCAGGACGCCTTTCTCGATACCGAAACCAACCGCTATGCCGACATCCTGCTGCCGGGCGCGCTGTGGGCCGAGGCCGAGGGCGTGATGATCAACTCCGAACGCAACCTGACGCTGATGCGGCAGGCCGTGCCGCCCCCGGGCGAGGCGCTGGCCGACTGGCAGATCATCGCCCGCGTGGCCTGCGCGATGGGCTATGGGCAAGGGTTCAGCTATGGCTCGGCATCCGAAGTGTTCGAGGAAATCCGCCGCTTCGCCAATCCCAAGACGGGCTATGATATCTCCGGCGCCAGCCATGCCGCCTTGCGCGAAACACCGATGCAATGGCCCTGCCCGACCGGTGCGGCGTCGGACCGCAACCCGATCCGCTATCTGGACAATGGGGCCGATCAGCCCACCATCATTTTCCCCACCGAAGGCGGCAAGGCCTTCTTCCTGCCCCGCCCCCATCTGGCGGCCAAGGAAATGCCCGATGCCGATTTTCCGCTGGTGCTCAACACCGGGCGCCTGCAGCACCAGTGGCACACGCTGACCAAGACCGGCAAGGTGCCGATGCTCAACAAGCTGAACCCCGGCCCCTTCGTCGAAGTCCATCCCGAGGATGCGCAGGCTCTGGGCATCGGCGCGGACGACCGCGTCGAGATACGTTCGCGGCGGGGCCGCGCCGTGCTGCCCGCCGTGGTGAGCGACCGGGTGAGGCCGGGCAATTGCTTTGCCCCCTTCCACTGGAACGATGTCTTCGGGGACGATCTGGCCATCAATGCGGTGACCAGCGACGCCATCGACCCCATCTCGATGCAGCCGGATTTCAAGTTTTCCGCCGTCGCCCTGACCCGTCTGTCGGGGCCTGTCGTGGTCGAAGAGATCGCTGACGACACCGCCGCCCGGACCTCATCCAGCAGGGAGCCCGCCATGAGCGTGCCAGCCTCCTCCGCCCCGTCCGTCGCAGACGCTTTGGCCACATTTCTGCGGCTTCCGCCCGCGCCGATCGAGCTGTCGATGGCCGAGCAGCACTATATGGGCGGCTTCACGCAAGGCCTGCGCATGCAGGGCCAGTCCGAACACGCCATTCCCTTCGTGCCGGACCATGCGCCTTTCGACCGGGATCGCCGCCATGCTATCAACGGCCTGCTGGCGGGGCTTTATGCGCGCATGCCCGCGCCTTTGCCGCTGGTGGCACAAGCCGTCGCCGCGCCTGCGCCGCAACGCGATGTGCTGATCCTCTGGGCCTCGCAGACCGGCAATGCGCAGGATGCCGCCGAGCGCTGTGCCGAGACCCTGAGCGCTCAGGCCATCGCCGCGCGCCACCTGCCCATGGAAGAGGTCGCCCCCACAACGCTGGCCGAGGCATCGCATGTGCTGGTGCTGGCCAGCACCTTTGGTGATGGCGATCCGCCCGACAATGGCGCCAGCTTCTGGCAGGCGCTGGCGCGGGAGGACGCGCCCCGGCTGGATCATCTCTCCTTCGCCGTGCTGGCCTTTGGCGATTCCAGCTATGACCAGTTCTGCGGCTTCGGGCGCAAGATGGATGCCAGGCTGGAGGCACTGGGCGCGCGCCGACTGGTCGACCGCGTCGATTGCGAACCCGATCATGATGGCGCCGATCTGGCATGGATCAACAGCGTGATCCCCGCCTTGGCCGCTCCAGCCCTACCTGCTCCGACACTGCTTGCCGAGCCTGCCCAGCCCGTGGCCGCCCCCTCGCCTGCCGCGAAGCCCAGCCACGACCGCAAGAACCCGCTGACCACCACGCTGGTGACCAATCACCTGCTGTCCGCGCCCACCTCGCAAAAGGAGGTGCGGCAGTTCGGCTTCAACCTTGCCGGGCATGATCTGCCCTATCAGGCGGGCGATGCTCTGGGCGTCTGGCCGGTCAACTGCCCCGATCTGGTCGGCGAGATCCTGACCCGGCTCGACCTGCATCCCGAAGCGCCCGTGGCGCTGGCGGGCAAGGATGACATGGCCCTGCGCGACGCCCTGACCCATCATCTGGACATCACCCGCCCGACCAAGGCCTTTCTCGACATGGTCGCCGCGCGCGATCCCGAGGCCGCCTTCGCCCCCCTGCTCGGCCCCGAGCACAAGGAGGATCTGGATGGCTGGCTGTGGGGACGCCAGATGGTCGATGCGCTGCATGCCTCCACGCTGGCGCTGCCGCCTCAGGCGCTGGTCGATGCGCTTAAACCGCTGCAACCGCGTCTTTATTCCATTTCATCGAGCCCGCGCGTGCATCCCGATGAGGTGCAGCTCTCGGTCTCCGTGGTGCGCTGGAAGCAGCAGCATGTGATGCGCAAGGGGGTCTGTTCTAGCTTTCTGGCGGACCGTGCGGGGCAGCAGGGCGCGCGCATCTTCCTGCAGCCCTCGCCGCATTTCCGTCCCCCCGCCGATCTTGCGCGCGACTGCATCATGATCGGCCCGGGCACCGGCATCGCGCCCTTTCGCGGCTTTCTGCAGGACCGGCAGGCGACAGGCGCCAAGGGCCGCAACTGGCTGTTCTTTGGCGAGCAGCATGAAAGCAGCGATTTCTATTACCGCGACCAGATCAGCGCCTGGGCCGCGCAGGGGCATCTGGCCCGGCTGTCGCTGGCCTTCTCCCGCGATCAGGCGGAGAAGATCTATGTTCAGCACCGCATGATCGAACAGGGCGCCGACCTGTGGAGCTGGATCGAGGGCGGCGCTCATATCTATGTCTGCGGCGATGCCAGCCGCATGGCCAAGGATGTCGATACCGCCCTGCTGCGCATCATCGCCGACCATGCGGGCATGGATCATGACCGGGCCCGCGATTATCTCGCCGCCATGCAAAAGGACAAACGTTACGTAAGAGACGTTTACTGAGGGCACCGCCCGAGACTGGGCACATCCGTCCCCCAGCGGGCCAACAGCGCATGGCTGATCCGCGCCGACGGAGCCATGCCGCAAGGCCCGGCCAGCCGTCGCTCGGCACGCAGCAGAGCGGCATCGTCCTGCACCCATCCCTGATCCGCCGCGAAATTGATCCGGCAGGCAGGTGTGAGCGCTGGAACGGGCACGCGATCGGCAGGCCGGTCGGCAAGGATGGCGGCAGCTTGCAACCAGCGCGCCACCGGCTGGCCATCGGCGCCCGGCAAGGCATGCGCGCAGGCTTGATCGGCGATCTGCCGCGCCGGCAGCCCCCGGCGCATCGCTTCGGCAAGGCCGAGGATATGGTGCGCGCCCGTGCCCGCCACGCTCAGTTCCGGGCGCGTCGTGCCATCGGCCTGCCAGGGGAGGATCAGCGCCTTGGCCCAGTCATGCCACAGGATCGCGGCGCGCCATTCATCGCTGTCGATATGAGGATAGGCCCGTGCCAGCCGGGCTCCGCGCGCCAGATTGCCTGCCGTATGCCCGGCCAGCCCGCCCGGCCAGCTATGATGCGAATGGCTGTTCCCGCCCGCTGCTGTCAGGACTGGCCAGAGCAGATGCGGACAGGGCCCATCCTCGCCGGGCAGCGGGGGGAACAGGCCGGCGCGGGCGGCCTCCATCGGCAGGGCAGCGGGGAGGAAACCCGCCGCCTTGAGCCGCTCGACAATCGCCTCCTGCTCCGCCGTACCCTGCGCGACGCGATGGTGGATGCAATTGCCCGGCTCAAGCAACGCCTCACGGCTTTCGCGGGCCAGAAGGGGATCGCGCAGCGCCATGACATTGCGCTCCACCGCCTGCCGCGCGCGGCGATAAAGGGGCGATGCCTCCGCCATGCGCGCCATGTCCTGATTGAAGGAAGCGGCATCGGCCAAAACTCTGCCCGCGCCGCCGCCAAGGGCCAGCACAAACCCCAGCATCGCTGTCAGCAGCCTAGAACGCATAATCGGCCCTCACCCCAAACTGGCGCCCCCCGCTGATGGTCTGAGGCACGGCATAGCTGGCCCGCCCCATCGTGCTGCGCCATGCGAAATCCGCCAGCAGATTGCGGATGAACAGGCGGATCTCGCCGCGCTCGCCCAGCTTGTGGCCGATATCGATATCGATCTGGCGCGAGGGCCTCACCCATATATCGAAAGCGCTGCCATCCAGCCGCGAATGGCCCGACAGCGATGTGCCAAACACCCCATATTGCTGCAGAAAAGCCCCCGTCCAGCGCCCCGCGATCCGCGCCGACCATGCCCCGCGTGCCCAGCCCAGTTCGACCGAGATGTTGTAGGGCGGCGCGTCCTGCAGGTGCTCGACAGGATCGAGCAACGGATTGTTCAAGCGCACCCGGCCATCGAGCGCCGTGGCGGTGGTGCCCAAAGTCCAGCCTTGCAGGCCTTGGCCCACAAGGCCCAGCGGCAGGCTGGCCGACAGTTCGGCGCCCAGCACCCGCGCCGTGCCGCCGTTGACGGGCTGGCTGATCAGCAGGCCATTCTCGCTGAGCGTGGCGGCATTGGCGTAATCAGAGCCAGCGTCGTAAATGTAATGCGTCAGCCATTTGGCGAAGAGCGCGCCATGCATCCGAACGCCACCCGCACCGTGCCATGCGCCCGAAAGGTCGAGATTGGTGGCATGCATCGCCTTGAGATCGGGATTGCCCTGCGTCAGCAGCAGCGAGCCATCGGCCTGCGTCGTCAGGCTGGCCGCGCCGGAAAGCTGGCTGACGGCGGGGCGGGTGGTGCTGGTCCACAGGCCTGCGCGGGCCTGCCAAGGGCCATCGCGCCAATCGAGGTACAGGCTGGGCAGCAACGCCAGAAAGCGCGCATGGCCATGGTTCCAGCCATAGGCGATGCCGCCCGTCGGCGTGCCCTGATTGCCCGCCAGCCAGAAGGTGGTGTTCATCACGCTGCTTTCCAGACGCAGACCCGGTTGCAGGGTGAAGGCGCCCCGGCCCAGCACCGCGCGCAGGAAGGCGGAAGCTTTGGTTTCCCGCCCGTCCAGCGTCTGGGCATTGGCCGCATCCAGGGTCAGCGCATCGGGTGTGGCCCTGGCGATCAGCGCGGCCAGCCGCGTGCCCGACACCAGCGGCAGCCCGAAATCATAGACACCGGGCAGGATCGCGGCGATGCTGCCATCGACCAATCCGCTCTGCGCCAGCGTCGTGCCGCCGGGGAAAAGATTGGAATAGGTGACATCGATCTGCCGCCAGCTACGCCTCGCCAGATCCAGCCGCAGGCCGGTTTCCAGCCGGGACAGCAGACCCTGTTCCGGTTTCCAGCCCAGCCTGCCATCGAAACTCCAGTGGCGGTCGCGGCCTTCCTCGTCGCGACGTTCTGCCTGAAGGTGGACGGGGTAGGACAAGGCATTGCCGATCAACGCCTTGTCGGCGGCGTTCAAGCTTGGCTGCGGATAGCCGCCGCCATCGGTGAAGGCTGTGCCTTGCGACAGCAGCGTCGCATTCTCGCCCCAGAAGGAGGTTTCGATATGGTCGGGCCTCGCGGTGACGCCTTGTGTGAAGCCAAGCCGCGCCTGCCAGTCGAACGGTGCCTTGAGGCCCTCCGCACTGCCGATGCGGGCCTGCACCATCGTCAGGCGGCTGTTTTCGGGGTTGGTTTCATACCAGTAATGCGCCCGCGCGGTGGTGCTGGCGATCTGGCTGATGCCGCCGCCCAGATTGGTGAGCGTTTCATCCTCGGCGGAATTGCCGCCCTGAAGCCCCAGTTGATAGATATCCTGACGGGTGCGGCTGACGGCATGCAGCACGCGCAAGGCCGCTTGCAGCCTGTCTCCATGCCATTCCAGCGCGCCATGCCCGGCCAGACTGAACGTGCTGCCCCGCGTGAACTCCAGATTGAGGCCTGTCAGCAGCAAATTGGCGGCAGGATCGATGCCCACAGGCGTGGTTCCGGCGGCGGTGACCTGTTTCAGCTCGACCGTGCCCTGCTGATAGGTCTGCTCGCTGGTGGCAAAGATCCGGCGCGAGGCGGTGACGCCCAGCGCCAGCCCCCATTGCTGCGCCTCGCCGAAACGATGCGTATAGCGCAGTCCGGCCTGCCAGCTCGCTGCGGGTTGGCGATACGCCATGGCCTGTCCGTCGAGATCGCCGCCCAGCGTGATCCTCAGGCCGGGATGACGGTCGGCAAAGGCCGAGGGCGTGGCCAGATCAACCAGCGCGGAGGTGGCATCCCCCGCCTCCTGAGCGCCCGGCGTCAGGGTGATGCGGGCCTTGTCGAAGACCAGCGTGGAGAGCATGCCCAGTTCCGCATCACGCCCGAAAGGCAGGCTTTGCGGCAGATCGACCCCATCGACACGCACCGCCGCAAAGGCTCCGCTGAGGCCGCGAATGGCGAGAAACTGGCCCTCGGCACGCCCGGCGCGGTCGATACCGCCCAGATCGCCCTGAAGATTGGTGGCCAGCACCAGAACGCCGGGCGAGCGGGCGAAAGCCTCGGCCAGATTGCGGGCGGTGGGGCGCTCGGCGGGGGAGAGGACGGCGACATCGGGTGAGGCATTGTGAAAGGGCTCGGCGCCGAAGCTGGTTGCTGTTTCTCGCCCGCTGACCACGATCACCATGGGTGGCAGGGCTGGGCGAGCGGGCTGCGGACGCAAAGAGCCCGCGTGTGGGGCAGCAGGCTTGGCAGCCAACCGCCCCGGTGCGATCACCACCCCATGCGCCTGATGCAGCACCCTGATCGATGTACCGGCCAGCATCTGCTTCAAGGCCTGATCCAGCCCCCTGGCCCGCACCGGGCGCGAGGTCAGCCCGGCCATGCTGCCCGGCAGAAACAGGATGTTGCTGCCGCTCTGGCGGGTCAGTTCCATCAGCGCCGCTTCAAGCGGTCGGGGCGAGATGACGATCTCCCTCACGGGCGCAGGCGAGGCCATGGCGCTGCCCGCCTGCGCGGCCAGCACCACTCCCGTCCACCATGGCCAAGCCCGCATGTCCATCCCCGGCCGCCTAGCGCCGTTCGATGACATATCCCTGACGTTCATGCGCCACGCGCACCGGCATAATCGCCGTCAGCCCGTCCAGAAAAGAGGCGATGTCGGCAATGTCATAGGCGCCGCTCACCGTCTGGCGGGCCAGCGAGGGATCGGCCAGACGCACTCTGGGCGCGCCCTGTTCGGCGAAGCGGTCCAGCGCCTCACCCAGCGGCAGATGATCGAAGACGAGCCGCCCTTGCCGCCAGTCCAGCAGCCCTTGAGCATCCACCGGGGCGATATGCATGCCTTGCCCATCGCGGCGCGCCTGCTCGCCGGGGCGGGGGCTGAGCAAGGGCGTGTCACTCGCCGTATCGCGCAGCTCGACCGCGCCATGGGCCAGCACCACGCTGACCTCGCCCGCATGGCGGTTGCGCACGCCGAACAGTGTGCCGCGATCCACCACGGTGAGATCGCCCGCTGTCACGCGGAAGGGGCGCCATTGATGGACAACATCGAACACCGCCTCGCCCTGCGCCAGCCGCACCGCGCGCGCCAGCGGGGTGATCGCCACCTGCGCCCTGGTTTGCGGCGCCAGCCACAGCCGCGAGCCATCGGGCAGCATGGCAAGGCGCTGCTGCCCTGTGCCGGTGGCCAGATCGAGATCATGGCATCCCGCGCGCCAGCCCAGCGTCGCGGCAATCACCAGCCCGAGCGCCATGCTGCCCGCCGCCAGAGGCCGCCAGAGACGCGCCGCCGCATGGGTTCGCGCGGGCCGGGGCACCGCAACCTGCCCCATCACCGCAGGCGCCGCGGCCCAGGCCTGAGACGCCAGATCGGCCGCGGCGGCATGTTCGGGCCTTTCGCGCAGCCAGCTCAGGAACTCGGCCTTTTCGCTTGCCGACAGGCCCGAGGTGCGGGCCTTGGCCACCCATGCGGCGGCGGCCTCGGTGATCCGGGCCTCCTGCGAAGGCGAGAGATCGGCGCTCATGCCGAGGTCTCCAGCAGGCTGCGGCTCAGCCGGGCGAGGCTGCGTTCGACATGATTGGCCACCTGCCTTGGTTCCAGCCCCAATTGCCGCGCCGCTTCCTTGTGGCTGAGCCCCTCGACACGCACCAGCATAAAGGCGGCGCGCGCCACGGGCGGCAGGGTCTCGATCGCGACGGAGAGCGCGCGCAGCTCGTCACGCGCGATGGCGGTGCGTTCGGGGCAGGCGGCGGCGGGGTCGGTCAAGGTCTGGGCAAGGTCGTCGGTCAGCGTCTGGGCATCCTGCTCGATACGGGTTTTGGCGCGGCGATGCCGGTCTATCCATACGCTAGACGCAGCGCGCAGCAGAAATCCGCGCAGATTATGAATTTTTTTGGGCTCCTGTCCCCCCGCCTGCCCTGCCGCCTGTTCCGCCGAGAGCACGCGCAGATAGACATCCTGCACATAATCCTCGGCATCGCGGCCCGCATCGATGCGGCGCTGGAAATAGCGCTTCAGCGTCGGGCGATGGGCCTCCAGACTGTCCTCCGGGAGATCGTCAGGCATCATGGATGGCACGATCTGGCCAAGGCTGTTCATGATGCTGCCCTCTGGGGGCTCTCCAAGGATGGGCGCTGCGGCGGATGGTGGGGCGCGGGTTCTTAGGGAGCATTTGGTGACGAGTTGATGACAAAAAATTTTGTTTTTGCCGCCCCGGAATCTCCGCCTCCCCTGCGTCCTTCGCCTTCGAGCGGCCAATGGTGTGCCGCCAACTGGAGGCTGACATGCATCTCTCTCTTCGTCCGGGCTGGCTGGCCGGGGTGGCCACTCTGGCGTTGACCACCCCTGCTTTCGCGGCGGCGCCTGTGGCCGGCTCCCCGGCTGCCGAACCGGCAGCGGCAAACGCGACCGACAACAGCGCCGATCAGGCCGACAGCATCGTCGTGCTGGCCAAGCGCGCCGATGCCGCCTCGCTGGAGTTCCGCTCCTCCGTGCCGGTGGCGGCGCTCTCGCAGGAGGATCTGCAGCACACCGCCGTCCACAATGTGGCCGAGGCGCTGGGGCTGCTGCCCGGCGTCAATGTGATGAACACGGGGTCGTCCTATTTCGGCGGCGTCGATGGCGCCTCGCGCGGGGAAGGCATGTTCGTGGGCATCCGCGGGCTCAATTCCGAATATAACGTCAATCTGATCAATGGTGTGAATGTGGCGCAGGGCATGCCCTACAGCCGTCAGGTGCAGTTGAGCCTGCTGCCGCCCTCGGGCCTGAACACCATCGTCGTCGAAAAGGCCTCCACCGCCGAGATGAGCGGCGATGCCATCGGCGGCACGGTGGATTTCCGCACGCCCAACGCCTTCGATTTCGCCAAGCCCTTCCATATGTCGGTGGCGCTGTCCGGGCGGATGGAAACGCGCGATCAGGATTACGGCAATGCCGGGCTCGGCGGGGGTTTCAATGCCGACATCGCCAAGCGCTTTGGCGATGAGGGCCAGTTCGGCGTCTATGTCTCGGGCTATTACGACCTGCGCCATTTCACCAACAGCGAACTGGGCGGCGTGATGGCCGCGCAGAATGATGGCGGCTGGGGCTATCTGCTGGCCGGGGATTCCAGCGGCAAGACTTCTGCGGCCGGGCTCAACCCGCAGCACAACATCACCCAGACCGGCATCGATTTCGGCTCATCGAGCGGCTACACTACGCGCTGGGGCACCAATGCCAGCTTCGACTGGCACCCGGACGACACCACGCAGGTCTATCTGCGCGGCACCTGGGCCTCGGCCAAGACCGAGCAGGATTCCACGCTGGCCGAATATGTCTCCGACAGCAAATCGTGGAAGCAGGTGCCGGGCACCAGCAATTACCTGCTCTCGGTCAACACCATCTCGCCGCGCGTGTGGTATGAAACCAACCCGGAACTCGCCAGCCTGGGCACCGCCGCGCTGGGCCTGCGCAAGCAGATGGGCACATGGACCGTCTCGCCCCAGCTTTTCTACTCCGAAGGCCATAATGACCGGCCCGACCATATCGAGGCCTCCGAACGCCTGAACCAGCAGGACAATTACAACAACGGCCAGAGCCTGCCGCTGGGCGGCCAGTCGATCACCTACATCAACGGCCTGCCTCAGCCGGTGCTGACCAGCGCGATCAGCAACGCGATGAACAATGCCAACACGGTGCAACTGGCGCGCGGCGCGGGTCAGCTCACCTCGGAATACAGCGGCCAGACGAAATATGGCGGCCGCGTGGATGTCTCGCGCGATATCGACAATTCGGTGCTGCAGCAGATCCGCTTCGGCGGCAATTACGCGATCAGCCATCGCCTCTTCACCGAAGTGGACTGGAGCAACGGCAAATTCGCCAATCTGATCGGCCATGGCGGCGAGACATGGCAGTCGCTGGGGCTCTCCAACAGCTATTACAGCCAGGCCTTCCCCGGCGTGTACAACATCCGCCTGCCCAAGGTGAACCAAGCCGCGCTGTTCAACTATTTCTACCAGTACAAGAACGACAGCAGCCTCGACACCTGCGGCGGCACCACCACCGACAACCTCAACTGCGACACGATGCGCGGCAGCGAGGCCGTCAGCGCCTTCTACCTCACCGGCACGCTGAAAAGCGGCAATCTGGAGGTCATCCCCGGCCTGCGTTACGAGCATACCGCCATCCACAACACCTATTGGCTGATGGGCGACGGCAACAGCGTGCAGAGCGGCTGGGGCAACAACAGCACCCATTACAATGAGTGGCTGCCCAGCCTTTTCGCCAATTACCGCCCCAATTCCAACGCCGTCTATCGCGCCGACCTGTGGTGGAGCTACACCCGCCCGGCCTTCGTCCAGCTTGGCGGCGGCGCGACGGTCAGCGTGGGCGATACGGTGACGACGATCACCCAGGGCAACCCCAACCTCAAGCCCATTCAGGCGATGAATGTCGATGCCTCGGGCGAGTGGAAGTTCGGCCGCGAGACCCAGTTGATGAGCGGCTTCTACTACAAGCATCTGCGCAACTACATGTATGACAATGGCAGCGGCTACATCAACAGCGGCACGCTGGCCGAGAACACCACGATCTATCAGACGCCGCAGAACGGCGGTTCGGGCGATATCTATGGTCTGGAGGCGCAGTTGCGCACCCGCTTCACCGGCCTGCCCGAATGGATGGGCAAGCTGGGCGTCAACATCAACGGCACCCGCCAGTGGACCAGCGTGGACATCGGCGCGGGCGTGATGAAGCAGGTGCAGAATGCTCCGGCATGGCTCGCCAATGCCCAGCTCTTCTGGGAGAAGGGCCCGGCCGAGGTCGACATCAGCTTCAAATATCGCGGCGAATATGTCTCGCAATATGCGGCGCTGGGCATCGGCACCTGGGACGATCTCTGGGTGCGCCCGCTCAAGACGGTGGACGCGCATGTCGGCTATCAGTTGCAGCGCAATGTGCGCGCCGATTTCTCGGTGGCGAACATCTTCGGGGCCTACAGCTACTGGTCGCATGTCGGCCATGACACGGCGGCTCTTTCCGATGTGGTCGATTCCGGGCGCACCCTGCTGCTGACGCTGAAGTGGAGCCTCTGATCTGTCACCTTCCGGGGCCATGGCACTGCGCCGTGGCCCCCTTTACCCTTATATGCCCCGGAGTTTTGTGATGATCGCCCAGCCTTTCGTGCGCCGCCTGCGCCTTCTCGGCCTGACGCTGGCCATCAGTCTGCAGGCCGCCCTGCCGGCGCAAGCGCGCCCCACCACAGAGCGGATCGAAAGGCTGGTCCTGCTCTACCGCCATGGCGTGCGCGCGCCCTTGCCCGGTGAGGCCGGGCTGGCCGATCTCGCCCCGGCCCCCATGGCGCAGTGGTCCACCGCGCCGACCCTGCTCACCCCGCATGGCGCGCAGGCGCTGACCCTGCTGGCGCGCTGGCAGGCCGGGCAATGGCGCCACCTTGGCCTGTTGCCCGCCCATGGCTGCCCGAGCCCGCACGATCTCACCATCCACGCCAATGCTACTGAGCGCACCATCGCCAGCGCTCATGCTCTGGCCGAGGGCTTTGCCCCCGGTTGCAACCTGCCCGTGGAGCATAAGCCTTTGGGCCAGCACGATGCCCTGTTCGAACCGATGGAAGCCGGCACCGCCACCGTCGATGGCCGGCAGGCCGCCGAGGATGTCAACCGCTACACCGGCGGCGCCCCCGCCATGGCCGCGCGGCAAACCCCGGCTCTATCCACGATGGAGCGCGTTCTGGGCTGCGACAGGACACCTGCCCCCTGCCATCTCGCCACCATGCCCGGCGCCATCGCCAGCAGCGCCGATGGCCATGGCCTGTCGCTGACCGGGCCGATCGACAAGGGCTCGGGCACGGCGCAGGTCTTTCTGCTGGAGTATATGGAAGGCATGCCAATGGAGCATGTCGGCTGGGGGCGGACGACGCCTCAGGCGATTGCCCTGATGAGCCCGCTGCATGCCGCGCTTTTCGATGTCTTCGACCGCTCGCCCTATATGGCCCGGCGCAGCGGCGGAGAGCTGGCGCGTCAGGCCCTGACCGCCCTGTTCGCCCCCGACCAGCCCCGCCTGACCCTGCTGGTCGGCCATGACAACAACATCGCCGCGCTGACCTCGCTGCTGGGCGCCTCCTTCCGCGTGCCGGGTCTGGGCCGCAACGATCCCCCGCCCGGTGGCGCTCTGCAACTGGCGCTGGTGAAGCACGGCGACGGCAGCACCAGCGTCAAGGCCTCTTACGTGGCCGCGACACCCGATCAGGTCCGCCATCTGACCCATTTCAACCGCCGGCAGCGCCCCTATGAGCAGGCGTTGAAACTGGGCCTCTGCCCCCAGCCCGCCTGCCCCGCGCAAACCTTCCGCCAGCGCCTGACCGCGCGCCTGTTGCCCTCTGTCACAAACCGCTGATACGCCGGGCCAATCAGGAGAATCATCAATGATCGACCGCCGAGCCCTGCTGCGCCAATCCCTGCAAGGGGCGGCCTTCGCCTCCCTGCCTGCCGGGCTCGCCCCCATTCTGGCGCGGGCGGCCAGCGTCGCGCCAGACCGGCGCACCGGCACGATTGGCGATGTCGCCCATATCGTCGTGCTGATGCAGGAAAATCGCGGCTTCGACCATTATTTCGGCACCATGCCGGGCGTGCGCGGCTTTGGTGACCGCTTCCCCATCCCGCTCCCTGCCGACCCGGACGGCACACCCCGCACCGTGTGGGACCAGCGCGACGCCGCCGCCAGTCCGCCGCGCCGCATGCGCCCCTTCCCGCTCTCCACGCAGCAGGATTTCGACCTGATGCGCATGCTGGGAACCCCGCACACCTGGTCCAACGCTCAGGCCGCGTGGGACAATGGCCGCATGGCGCATTGGCCAGAGGCCAAGACCCAGCGCGCCATGGCCTATTACCAACAGGCCGACATTCCCTTCCAATGGGCGATGGCCGACGCCTTCACGCTGTGCGATGCCTATCACTGCTCAATGCAGACCGGCACCAACACCAACCGGCTGTTCCTGTGGACCGGCAGCAACGATCCGCTGGGCAAGGGCGGCGGCCCTGCGATCAACAATCCCGACGACGATCTGGCCAAGCCCGATGCCGCCAGCAGCCCGCGCTTTTTCTGGACGACCTACCCCGAAAGGCTGGAGGCGGCGGGCGTCAGCTGGCGGGTCTATCAGGATATGGCGGACAATTTCACCGACAATCCTTTGGCCAACTTCCTGCAATATCGCGCGGCCCATCGCGGCGATAAGGACTCGCGCAAGGTGCTGGCCGAGAAGGGGCTGAGCACGCAGGCGCTCGACGCGCTGCGCGCCGATGTGCTGGCCGACCGCCTGCCGCAGATCAGTTGGGTGGTGGGCACGGCGGAAGGATCGGAACACCCCGGCCCCTCCAGCCCGGCGCAGGGCGCGGCCTATACGGCGAAGGTGATCGAGGCGCTGACCGCCAATCCCGCCGTCTGGGCGCGCACCGTGCTGTTCATCAATTTCGACGAGAATGACGGCTTTTTCGATCACGTGCCCCCTCCCGCCCCGCCCTCGCCCGATGCCGATCTGCCGGGCGGCTTCGCCGGCTCCAGCACCGTTTCCACGCTGGGCGAATATCACAACCTGCGCGCGCCGGGCGCCGAGGGCGACGATCTCAACCTGCGCGGGCGGCCCTATGGGCTGGGGCCGCGCGTGCCGATGTATGTGCTCTCACCCTGGTCGCGCGGCGGGCGCATTCATTCGGAGGTCTCCGACCACACCTCGGTGATCCGCTTCATGGAGCGCCGCTTCGGCGTGCAGGAGCCCAACATCAGTCCGTGGCGCCGCGCGGTGTGCAGCGATCTGACCAGCGCTTTCGATTTCGCTCACAGCGCGCCGATGCAGCCTCTCCTGACTCCGGCGATGTCCGCGACCATGGCCGCGGCGCCCGATCGCGGCGCGCGGGCCCATGCCATCGCCAAACAGCCCGACGCCCACCCGCCCGAAAACCAGCCTTTGCCCGCGCAGCATCCCGGCATCCGCCCGGCCTGTCCGGTACGCTATCGGCTGGAAGTGTCCGGAGGCGTTACGGATGACAGCATAGCGCTGACCTTCTCCGCCGCAGAGGGGCTGGCGGGCGTGTTTCAGGTCTATGACCGGTTGCGGCTCGATCTGGTGCCCCGCCGCTTCACCGTCGAGCCGGGCAAGCAGGTGACCGACCATTGGCCGCTGCATGGGGCAGACAAGGCCTATGATCTGTGGGTGCTGGGGCCCGCCGGTTTCCATCGCGCTTTTGTCGGCACGGCAGCGGCGCGAGAGCCCGGCCTCACCTGGTCGATCAGCGATGGCCGCCTGAACCTGACCGTCAGGCCGGGGCATGGCGGGGTGAAGGTTTCCCCGCAGGCCTATCTCGCCCATCACCACGACTGGTCCCCGGACACCGAGGGCGGCAGCATGGCATGGGCGCTGGCCCCCACCCACGGCTGGTATGATCTTCTGGTCGAGGCACCGGGCGGCTGGCAGAGGCGGCTGGCGGGGCGCGTCGATGGCGCATGGCAGGCCATCACCGATCCAGCCGGCGTGCCATAACGCCGGATCCGTTCGGTCCGATCCCTTTACCGGTCGAGGTCGGCGCGCGATTCCAGCAGGATATAATCCTGTCCATCCGCGCGCCCCTGACCGATCGGCATAAAGCCGTTGGCCGCGTAAAAGGCGAGCGCAGCCGTGTTCCGGGACACACATTTGAGCCGATAGGGCCTTGCCGGCCAATCCGGCAAGGCGCGCAGCAGCACCTGCCCGATGCCACGACGCAGAAAAGCGGGATGGACATGCAGATGGTGAATGAAGTCGTCCGCCTCCCAGACCGAGACAAAGCCCGCCACTGTCCCGCCCTCCAGCGCGATCATCTGCATTTCGCCCTCGGTCTGACTGTCGAAATCATCGAGGGCCTGCGCCGATGATGGCTCCCAGACGAAGGCTGTCCGGCGGGATTGCATAAACAGATCACGCAGGCCCGGCAGGTCTTCCGGCACAGTCTGACGAATGATCACCGTCGCTCCTGTCGATCAACATATCGTTCCAGCGCGGATATATCGCGGGCCATGACAGGCGCCACCGGAAAAGCCCACGCCATCATGCAATCGAGGCTATTGCAAATCATTCGCATGTTACTATGAGGCAGGCGCATGACCGCCTCGCCGCCCATTCCCGCCCCTCGCCCGGAGAGGATGAAGCATGCATCGCGCCCTCCGCTGCGCGGCATCGAGCTGGGGATCACTTGCGCGGTGCATGCTCTGGCGGTGGCGGCAGGGGCTTTGGCGTTCAACTGGCAGGATACCGGCGAGGAAGGACGCAAGCCCTTGCCGCAAACAGTGCTTGTTGCGATGCACCATCAGGATCAAACGCCTACCTCTGCGAAAGCGGCTGCCGCCGCCGACACGCCAAAGCCTGCCCCCTTAGCCAGCAGGCCCGCCCCCATCCGGTCCGACGATCCCATGCCCGCCCTGCCGCAGGATGATGAAGCACCTGCACCGCCCGCTGCGCCAGAGGGACGCGAGGCCCCCGCGCAGGAGGTCCAGTCCTATCGCCGCGCGATCATGGCCCGGCTCGAAGCGCGGCGCTTCTATCCCGATGCCGCCCTGCGGGGCGACTGGCAGGGCAGCGGCGCGGTCCTGTTCCGCATCGAGCGCAGCGGGCGCCTGCTAGACGCCACTATCGCCAACAGCACCGGCCATGACGCTCTGGACAAGGCCGCGCTTGGCATCGTGCAGCGCGCCTCGCCTTTCCCCGCCATCCCCGACAGCCTGCCCGACGAACTGGCCATCACCATGCCCGTCGCCTTCCTGCTCGAACATCCCTCGGGCGCGCAACCATGAGCGGCAGCGATGCGGCGATCGTCGCCCATCATCAGGCCTCGCTGACGGCCTATGTCCGCTCGCTGGTGGACTCGCCGCCGGTGGCCGCCGATATCGTGCAGGAGACATGGGCCCGCGCAATCCCCTCGCTGCGCAGCGGCAAGGTCGAGAACCCGCGCGCCTTCCTCTATCGCGTGGCGCGCAATCTGGTGAATGACGGCGCCCGCCACCACAGGAAATGGTCGCCCTGGCTGGGCGGCGAGGAGATGGCCGCGGCCATCCCCGACGACACCCCCGACCCCGAGCGCCATGCGCTGGCCCAGAACCAGTTGCGGATCGTGCTGGATCTGGCCGAGGCCCTGCCTCCGCGCTGCCGCGAAATCTTCACGCTGCGCAAGCTGGAGGGGCTCGACCAGAATGAGATCGCCGGGCGGCTGGGCATCACACGCGGTGCGGTGGAAAAGCAGTTGCGCCACGCCTTGCTGGTGCTGGCCACCCGCATGGGCGAGATCGAAGGCGCCCTGTGATCCACCTTTCAGCGCCTGTCGATGTCGCGTTTTGCCCGCCCATCCCGTCTTGTAGGATGACACCGCCTGCCGGAGGGATGTGCCATGAATGACAATCAGCCCCCCATCCCCGCCGCCATCGCGCAGCAGGCCGCCGACTGGATCATCCGCCGCGACGATGGGCCGCTGCCGCCCGAGGATCAGCAGGCTTTTGACCAGTGGCTGGCTGTTCCGGCGCATCGCGATGGTTTCACGCGGCTGGAAAGCCTGTGGGGGGCACTGGACGTGCCGCCCCTCGCAAAGCCATCCCCTGTCCGCCCGCGCCGCCGATGGATCGGGGGCAGCATCGCGGCGGCTCTGGCCCTGACCGTGCTGGGCGCGCTGGAGGACTGGCCCATGCTGCTGCGCGCCGACTACACCACCGGTGTCGGTGAGAGGCGCAGCGTCGCTCTGGCCGATGGATCGCATGTCACGCTGGACAGCGGATCGGCCATCGCGGTCGATCTGTCCGGAGCCCGGCGGCGCATTCGCCTGCTGAAGGGCGCGGCGCTGTTTACGGTCGCGCCCGATCGGGCCCATCCCTTCACCGTCGAGGCCGCCGGGGGCAGCGCCACCGCGCTGGGCACCGCTTTTGCCGTGCGCAAAGACGATGACAGGGCCGAGATCGTGGTGACCCAGCACCGCGTGGCCGTAGCAGGCAAAGGCCGCTCCGAAGTGGTGAGCGAAGGGCAGCAAGCCCGGTTCGGCGCGGAAACGCTGAGCCCGGTCGAAGCCGCAGCCGACGGCGCCACCGCCTGGACCAGCGGCAGACTGGTGGTGGTGGACCGCCCGCTGAGCGAGGTGTTGGCCGAGATCGCCCGCCATCGGCGTGGCTATCTCACCGTGACCGGATCGGCGGCGGATCAGCGCGTCAGCGGCGTCTATGATCTGGACCATCCGCTTCTGGCGGTGGAGAACATCCAGCGCAGCCTGAAGCTTCGCGCTTTCCGCCTCTCCGACCGGATCATCATCCTGCATCGCTGACCTTTTTTTCAAAAAAATCTGCGACGCTTGGTCGTCATTTCCATCCCCGCTCCGTCTCCAATTTCGAGAATGCGTCGCAACAGCAAAATTGCGATGCCTGATGGACGACGATGGGGGTCTTGAATGAACGAGATGATCGGGAACGGCCGTGCGGCCGCGCGCCTGCTGGCCACGGCCTTGCTTGCGGGCTCGGCTCTGGCGGGAGGCACACTGCTTTTCGCGGCCAGTGCAGCGGCGCAAAGCTCCCTTGCCACGCATGCCTACACCATTCCGGCGGGCGCGCTGAGCGATGCGCTCAACCGTTTTGCCCAGCAGAGCGGCCTGCAGCTCAACTATGACGCCGCCCTGACCAGAGGCCGCACCACAGCCGGGCTAAGCGGGCAAATGTCCTCCCGCGATGCGCTCTCGCAACTGCTGTCGGGCACCGGGCTGGTCGCACACGCCAGCGGGGCCGATGCGGTGACGATCGCCCCGGCCACCACCGGCGCCATGACGCTCGATACGCTGCGCGTCGAGGACAAGGCTGCGGCCATTCTGGCCAGTGCCGGGGGCGACACATCCGAAGCCGATGCCGATGAAGACGCCATCAGGCGCGGCACGCCCATTCTGGTACTCGGCCACAATGAGCAGATCGACGCCGCCGCCAGCAGCGGCCCATGGGGCGCCAAGGCGATCATCGACACGCCCTATTCGATCAATATCACATCGCATCAGATGATCGAGACCATGGTCGCTTCGGACATGGACCAGATCTTCAAGATGAACCCGGTGGTGCAGAATTCCGCGCCCTCCACCGTCTATGGCACGCCCTATGTGACGATCCGCGGCTTCGATTCCCAGAAAGGCATTGTCGATGGGCTGCGCCTGTCCTCCACCCTGACCGGCATCGCCACCGAGGAGCTGGAGCGGGTCGAGATCATGAACGGCCTGTCGGGCTTCATGTATGGTGCGGGCAATCCGGGCGGCGTCGCCAATTATGTGCTGAAGCGCCCGACCTACAGCCGCACCGCCGATATAACCGGGGGCAATTATGGCGGCCAGCAGTGGTTCGCTCATGTCGATCTGGGCAACCGTATCGATAAGAACGGGGTGCTGGCCTATCGCCTGAATGTCTCATGGCAGGATGGCCGCACCTCCAAGAAGAACCAGAATCTGGCCCGCACGCTGATCAGCGGCGCCATCGACTGGAATGCCGCGCCCAATCTGCTGGTGCAGGTGGAAGGCGCCCATACCTATTACCGGCTGCAGGGTATCGATTCCCGCTTCTATGCCTATGCCAACAGCAGCTTTGGCGCGCTCAACCACTGGATCCCCGCGCTGGACAACAGCAAGACCTATACGCCAAGCTGGACCTACAACCAGACCAAGACCGACCGCATCGGCGCCAATGTGAAATGGAAGCTGGACGATACATTCAGCCTGCGCGCCGCCTATCTCTACAAGCGCGACCAGTCGGAATCGATCAACATCTATCCGGCCTATTATGAGGACAGCGGCTATGCGAACGGCTGGCCTTCACGCAGCGCGCCATCGTGGAATTTTGCGATGGGGGCCTATGCCTATCTCGACAGCAGCTTCCAGACTTTTGGCATCAGGCATCATCTGACGCTGGGCGCTTCGGGTGACAGTCTGCGGGTGGTCAGGCATCTCACCGCTTCGGTCAGCGCAACCGCCTCGCCCGCTTTCACCAATCCCGACGATCTGATGAGCTGGGCCATGCCCACCGCGCTGAACGCCACGGATTGGGACGGTACCTACAAATCCAGCTACACCACCAACGCCAACGTCATCATCGGCGACGATATCCAGTTCACCGACCGACTGGGCGCGCTGGTCGGCCTCAACCGCACCACGATCAACGCGAAGAATTACACGGCGACCGGCGTGACCTCCTCGGCCTATGACAAGACGGCCTATACGCCCACCGTCTCGCTGGTGTTCAAGCCGGTCAAGCGCCTCACCACCTATGCCAGCTATATGCAGGGGCTGGAGCAGGGGACGATCATCCCCAATGACCCCGCCTACAGCAATCCGGGGCAGATTTTAAAACCCTTCCTGTCCAAGCAATATGAGGTGGGGGTGAAATATGCCCCCTCCAGCGCCTTGCTGCTGACCAGCGCGCTTTACCGCATCGAGAAGGCCAATTCCTATGAGGGCCGCACGCCCGACGGCAAGATCACCATCACCCAGGATGGCGTGCAGGTGCACCAGGGGCTGGAGCTGACCGTCACCGGGCAATTGACCAAACATCTCTCAACGGTGCTGGGCGGCTCCTTCATGGATCTGAAGGTCACCAAAGCCGCCGATCCCACGCTGATCGGCACCCGCCCCACCGGCGTGAGCGACCGGCTGCTCAAGGCCTATCTGGATTACAGCCTGCCATGGGTGCCGGGCCTGTCGGTGACGGGCGGCGCCTATTACGCGGGCACGATGTACAAGGACAGCGCCAATCTGCAGAAGATCCCCGGCTATACGATCTTCGACCTGGGCCTGCATTTCAAGACGCAGGTGGACAGGCATGCGCTGCGCTTCGACCTCAACATCGCCAACATCACCGGGCGGGATTACTGGGCGACATCCTATTCGCTGGGCATCCCGCGCAATGTCGCCTTCTCGGTGAAATACGGCTTCTGATGGGCCGGAGGGAGCGCGCATCATGACACAGGGTCAGCCCAAGCAGGGCCTGCGCCAGTCGATGGCATGGCTGCACACATGGGTCGGGCTGCTGCCGGGCTGGGTGCTTTATGTGATCTTCGTCTTCGGCACGGCGGCCTTTTTCCAGCATGAGATCGACGGCTGGATGCGGCCGGAACTGTCCTCGGAAACGCGGGTCTCCCCTCGCGCTCTTGCTGCTGCCGATGCGGTGCTGAAGGCCCGCGCGGCGGGAGCGGAAAGCGCTTCCGTCTCGCTGCCCAATGCCCGCGGGGGCAGCGGACTGGACCTGTCATGGCGGATGAAGGGCCAGAAACGCGGCGAGACCGGCAACCGCATGACCCTGGACCCCGCCACCGGAGAGCAGGCGCAGATCCGCGCCACCAAAGGCGGTTATTTCCTCTATCGGTTCCATTTCGACCTGCATTACATGCCGGTGATGTGGGCACGCATGCTGGTGAGCATCGCGGCTCTGGCAATGCTGGTGGCGATCCTGTCAGGCGTTGTCACCCACAAGAAGATCTTCACCGACTTCTTCATGCTGCGCTTCGGCAAGGGCCAGCGAAGCTGGCTCGACGCGCATAATGCCAGCGCCGTGCTGGTGCTGCCCTTCTATCTGATGATCACCTACACCGGCCTGGCGACCTTGTTGTTCACGCTGATGCCATGGGCGCTGGCCGCCAACTTCCCCGATCGGCAGGCCTTTTACAAAGCCGCCTATGCCGCCGCCCCCGAACGCGAAGCCGGCGGCAAAGCCGTGCCCACCATCCCTCTCGCCCGCATGATCGAAACGGCGCGAGGCCAATGGGATGGCGCCCTGCCGACCACCATCGGCATCGACCATCCCGGCGACAGCAACGCCACCATCACCCTCTATCCCGAGCAGGGAGGCTGGGGCCGTCCATCCTATCCCTCGCTCTATCTCGACGGGGCGAGCGGGGCGCCCTTGCCCTCGAACCAAACCGAGAAAGGCGCCGCGCAAGCCACATGGCGGGTGATGGTCGATCTGCATATGGCAGAGTTTGCCGGCTATGGGCTGCGCTGGCTGCTGGCCTTTTCGGGCCTTGGCGGCGTGGCGATGGTGGCGACAGGCCTGTGCCTGTGGTGCGTCAAACGCCGCGCCCGCCTGCCCGATCCGGCGCGGCCTCACTTCGGCTTCCGGCTGGTCGAGGGGCTCAACATCGGCTTTATCCTTGGGAGCCCGCTGGGGATCGCGGCCTATTTCCTCGCCAACCGCCTGCTGCCCTTTGACATGCCCGACCGCGCCGCATGGGAGATCAACAGCCTGTTTATCGCCTGGGGCGGCGTGCTGGTGTGGGGCCTGGGCCGCGCCTTTGCCTGCCATGCCGCGCGCGCATGGATCGAAATGCTGGCCCTGTGCGGCACGCTTTTCGCCGCCATTCCCTTGCTCAATGCCCTGACCACCACGCGCGGCCTCGGCCAGAGCCTGCCCGCCGGGGACTGGGTCTTTGCCGGTTTCGACCTTGCCATGCTGGCGCTGGCGGGCGGCTTTGCCTTCACCGCGCGCAGACTGGCCCAGCGCAAGGCGCGCCCTGCCCCCCGCCAACGCGCCAGACAGGAGATCGCGGCATGACCCATCTGCTCACTGCTCTGCCCTGCCTGCTCGGCTTTGCGCTGCTGCTGTTGGCCATGGCCCGCCACCAGCAGGACTGGCTGAAACGCAAGCTGCCCCCGCCCACCGGCCGCCTGCTGCGGATCTCCGGCTTTGCCCTGCTCACCGCCGCTTTCGCCATCGCCGGGCTGGGTTTTGGCTGGACTTATGGCACGCTGGTCTGGTGCGGATGGCTCTCCGTCGGCTCTGCCATCACCCTCACCGCCCAGACCAACCGCGAGCGCATCCTCGCCCTGCTGCGCCGATGAAAGGCCTTTCCATGCCCAAATCGATCTTCTCCACGGCGGCACGCCACCGCTGGTCGGTGGCCTCGCGCACGCTGGCGGGGACGCTGGGCGCCTATGTCGTCGCCGCGCTGGCAACGGTGGCGCTCTCACTGGTGCTGGCGCGCTGCGGCATGGCGCGCAGCGAAGCGGTCACCGCCGCCACGCTGGCCAGCTTCATCCTCTTTGCCGCCATCGCCATGACGGTGTTTCACGCGAGCAGCCCGGCGCGGGCATGGCGCGGGCTGGCACTCGCCGCCATGCCGCTGGCGCTGATGGTCTGGCTGCTACTTCCCGCTCAGGCCTAGCGTGCGGGCAGCGCCCTCACCATATCCAGTCCAGCGTCACGAACAGCTTGTTGGTGTTGGTGGCAAAGCTATCCGCATGATAGCGCGCATAGCGAACAGCCGCCGCATAGCGCCCGATCCGCGCCGTCGCGGCCAGATCCAGCTCATCGCCATAGTGCAGCGACAGGCGGTCACTGTCGAAACGGTGATAGGTTGCCGCCAGACCATAGCTCTTGATCTTGCCGCGCCCCTTCCAGTTGGTCGCCAGCGTCGCATAGGCATCACGCAACCCATTGGGCGGGGTGGTGGAGAGCTTACCGGCCCAGCCCTGCCAGCGGAAGAAGGAGGCGAGCGGGGTCTGCACGCTGGTCAGCGCGATGCCCTTGTCAGCACCCAGAACTTCATAACCCACCGTGCCAGCCAGAACCTTGCCCGCCAGTGTCGCTTCGCCCAGCCCATAGAGCACGCTGTAATCATTGGGGTTTCGCGCATAATTGCTCTGCCACGCGACACTGCCGATATAGGACAGCTTCAGCCCATCCCCCAGCGGCCTGCTGCCCGCCAGACGCACGCCATAGGTCTGGCTGGAGAGCTGATAGGCCGACAGCGCGACCGAGTCCTGATCCACCAGATAGGCAAAGGCCGACACAGTGCCGAGCGGCGTGGCATAGCCCACAATGCCGAACCAGTTGTGGCCGGGGATCGACTGCGGCCGCGCCGGGGTGCCCTGAATGCCGTTCACGGTACGCACCGACCATGAGTAGGAGGCATCCACGCTGAGCCCTCCGACCCCGGCCCATTGCACGCGCACGGCATCGAAGGTCTGCTCGTTCTGGCGCCAGGGCATCGATCCGACAAAGCGCTGGTCAGCCAGTTCCAGCAACTGGCGCCCGGCGGTCACCTTGATCCCCCGGTTGGCGTAGCTGAGCTGCGCCCTTGTCAGTTGCACCGTCTGGGGGTCGGCGACCAGCGGCAAGGGCCGCCCGTTGAACCCGTCATTGTAGCGCCCGTCGAGCGCGAGGGTCCCTTCCCCTTCCACAATGGCGGAAAAGGGGCCCGTATCGGCCTGCGCGCCGCTGCGCAGGCGCAAGGTCAGGGCATCGGCGCTGTCGGCGATACCCGCCTGCTCGACATGCTCATAGCGCAGGCGGGCATCGATCAGAGGCTTGAGCGTGATGTCCTGAGCCTGCGCGCAAGACACGCTTCCCCCGGCGAGGGCGAGCACAGCCGCCCCCATCACGGCGGGCGCAAGCGCCCGACCGGTAAAATGGACCATGACTGTCTCCGGGATCAGGCGGCGTCGAGCACCAGGCCATCGGGAAGGGCGTCCAGCTCGCCCTCGCTGCGGGCGCGGCGGCCATAGACCAGCTCGAACAGCGGCCCGGCCATCATCGTCGTCACGATGGCCATCAGCACCAGCATCGAGAACAGCGCCGGGCCGATGATGCCCTTCTGCAGGCCGATGTTGATGATGATCAGCTCCATCAGCCCGCGCGAGTTCATCAGTGCACCGATCCCCAGCGCCGTGCGGTTGTCCTCGCCCGAAAGGCGCGCCGCAGCCCAGCAGGCCCCGAATTTGGCCAGCACGGACACCGCGAGCACAGCCAACGCCACCAGCAGCAGCGGCAGCGAATTGACCATGTCCATCCGCGTGTTGAGCCCCGAATAGGTGAAGAACATCGGCAGCAGCAGCACCACGGCCAGCGGCTCGACCTTGCGTTGCAGCTCCTCCACGAACAGGCCGCGCGGCATGCAGGCGCCCATCACGAAACCGCCGAAGATGGCGTGGATGCCGATCGCATCCATCAGGAAGGCCGACAGGCAGAAGAGGATCAGCGTCACCGCCAGAACGGTCATGCTCATCTCGCCCTTGGCCTCCACCGCTGCGCCCAGCGGCGCCAGCAGGCGGCGGCCCCACAGCAGCATGAAGCCGACGTACAGCACCGCTCCGCCGATCGCCAGCAGAGCCACACCCGGACCGCCGCCAAAAGTCGCCAGCACGATGGCCAGCACACACCAGGAGGCGGCATCGTCAAAGGCGCCCGCCGTCAGCGACAGCGTGCCCAGCGAGGAATTGGCCAGCCCGCGCTCGTTGATGATGCGCGCCAGCATGGGAAAAGCGGTCAGCGCGATGCAGGCGCCCATGAACAACGTGGCATTGGCCTGGCTGACGCCGGGCAGGAACAGCCCCGGCACGTCAAGCAGCCAGGGCGTGATCAGCGCGGCCATCACAAAGGGCACGACAATCCCCGCGCCCGACACCATGCTCGCGCTTTTGGCCTTGCTGCGCACATGGTCGAGCCGCAGGGTCAGGCCCACCATGAACATATACAGCCCCACGCCCAATTGCGCCCCGGCATAGAGCACATTGCGCGTCTCCCTGGGGAACAGGGCCAGTTGCGCATCCGGGAACAGCAGCCCCAGCAGCGACGGCCCCAGCACCACGCCCGCGATCATCTCGCCCACGACCTGAGGCTGATTGAAGAGCTTTTTGCCCGCCCAGCCCACGATGCGGCAGGCCAGCAGGATCACCGCCAACTGCATGAAGAAATGCACGCTGAAATCACCCGGCGTATAGCTGTGGCTTGCCTGCACCGCCGGTCCATGCGGTGACAGCACCCCGGCCACCGTCGACCTCAGACTCTCGATCATCCCCTGCGTCATAAGACCTTTCCCATTCCCCTTGGCGGCGCTCGGGCACCGCGATTGGGGGCGAAAGGAGCCAAGCCGGCGGCATCGCGCAAGCCCGAACCAGCCGGGCCAGCCCGATGACCGACATTTTCTTCAAGGCCATCGCCCTTCTGTTGCGACCATGCTACATTGTAGTAACGTACCTACATTATAAGCAGAGGGATGGAGGCAAGGCATGCGGGCAATGTCCAGCCGTGAATTCAATCAGGACGTGGGCCAGGCCAAACGGGCGGCGCGATTCGAACCAGTGTTCGTCACCGATCGCGGGCGCCCCACCCATGTGCTGATGAGCATCGAGGCCTTCCAGCGCCTCTCGGGCGAAACCGAAAGCATCGTCGACCTGCTCGCCGCGCCATCCGTTGTCGCGCTGCCCCGTGCACGGCAGGATGGCCCGCAAGGCGATCCCTGGCAGCATCGACCGGCCAGCCGCTGATGCATCTGCTCGATACGCCGATTGTGCTGGCCCTGCGCGAGGCGCGCGGCGGCACCGCCGATCCGGGGCTGACCGCCTGGGCTACCGGCGTATCGCGCCAGAGCCTGTTCATCTCGGCGCTCATTCTTCATGAGCTGGAAAGCGAGGCTGTCCATGTCGCGCGGCAGGACAAGGCCGCCGGGGCGGTCTGGCGCGCATGGATCGACGATCAGGTGATGCAGGCCTTCAACGGGCGCGTGCTGAGCATCGATGCCCCGGTGGTGCGCCGCGCCGCCCAGTTGGGCTATGAGGACCAGCGTGACGGGCTGCTGGCCGCAACGGCGCTGGAGCATGGCTTCACGCTGGTGACGCTGCGCCCCCGCGCCTTTCGGCAGGGGCGGGTCCGTCTGTTCAATCCGCTGGGCTATGTTCCGGCAACCGGGGTGGACGACTGGCGGCAGGCCGCAAGGGCTGGCCCGGCATGGATCAAAAACCTGTTCGTGCGCAGCTAAAAAGGGTAGAGGGCAGAGCGTGGAGGGCAAACGCGAGATCCTGATTGTCGGCGGCGGCACCGCAGGCTGGTTGACGGCCTGTTATCTGGCGAAATTTTTCGATCTGCCCCGCCACCCCGCCCTGTCGATCACGCTGGTCGAAGACCCCAGGATCGGCATCGCAGGCGTGGGCGAGGGCGCCTTCCCGACGCTGCGCAGCACGCTGGAATTTCTCGGCATCGACGAATTCGCCTTTATCCGCGAAACCGCCGCGACCTTCAAACAGGGCATCCGCTTCGACGATTGGCTGGATACGCCGGTCGATGGCCGCCACAGCCACTTCATCCATCCTTTCGAAGCGCCGCTCTATGCGCATGACGCCAATCTGGTGTCGCACTGGCTGTCGCAGGACAAGGCATCGCGCCCGCCCTTTGCCGAGGCCGTGACGATCCAGCAGCGCGTCGGGCAACATCATCGCGGACCCAAAACCGGTGCCGAGCCGGGCTTTGCCGCACCGCTCAACTATGCCTATCATTTCGACGCCGCGCGGTTTTCCGCCATCTTGGCCGATCGCGCCAGAACGCTGGGCGTCGTGCACCATCAGGATCGCCTGCTGCATGCCGCGATGGACCAGACCGGCACCATCGACCATCTGCAATTCGAGCGCGGCGGCGAGATGGGTGCCGACCTTTATGTGGATTGCACCGGTCTGCGGTCCGAGTTGATCGGTGGCGCGCTGGCAGAACCCTTCACTTCCGTGAAGCACATCCTCTTCAACGACCGAGCGCTGGCCTGCCACGTTCCCGGCCCCACGGCTGATGCCCCCTTGCCCAGCTATACGCTGGCCGCCGCGCATGAGGCAGGATGGATCTGGGACATCGGCCTGCGCGACAAGCGCGGCGTGGGCTGCGTCTATTCCAGCGCGCATATGAGCGAGGATCGCGCGAGGGCTGTGCTCGCCGACCATCGCGGGGTGGGCGAAGCGGCGCAGGATGCGCGGCTGATCAGCTTCGAGCCGGGCTATCGCGCGCGGCAATGGGTGGGCAATTGCGTGGCGGTGGGCATGTCCGGCGGCTTTGTCGAGCCGCTTGAATCGACCGGCATCGTGGTGATCGAGGCGGCCGCCGCCATGATCGCGGAGATGTTCCCTTTCCACGGCCCCGTCGATGCCTCGGCCGACCGGTTCAACATGCTGATGACAGCGCGTTACGACAATCTCGTCAATTTCCTGAAGCTGCATTACTGCCTGAGCCGGAGAGACGAGACCTATTGGCGCGAGAATGTTGACCCGGCCTCCATTCCCCCTTCCCTGCAAACCATGCTCGATCGCTGGCGCCATCGCCCTCCGGGCCGTTTCGACTTCCTCATCGATGTCGAAACCTTTTCTTTCTTCAACTACCAATACATCCTCTACGGGATGGAGTATTGCACCGAAGCTGTCGGCGGCCCGGCAGGGCAGAGCGATGCCGGTTCGATGTTTGCCCGCATCCGCAATTTCAGCGATCAGGCCATTCGCGAATTACCCTCCCATCGGGATCTGATCGAGGCGATCAACATGGGGACGTGATCCGCCTGAAGCAACGCCCAACGGGCATGAGGCCCCCCTCCCTGTCAGATGGCCTCAGCGCTCGCGGAAGGCCTCGCCCGACAGGCGCGTGAACGGCGTGAGCAGGTAACGCATGATCGAGCGCTTATCGCCAATCAGGTTCACATCGGCCACCATCCCCGGCCCGATCGGCAAAGGGGCGCCATCGGGCCCTTTCAGCGCACCGGCCTGAACGCTGACCCGCACGGTGTAATGCGCCTCGCCGGTGCGTTCCTCCACGGTGGCATCGGGCGAGATATCGCTGACCTTGCCTTCCAGCCCGCCATAGACCGAATAATCATAGGCGGTGATCTTCACCAGAGCGCGCTGCCCCTTGCGGACAAAGGCGATATCCTCGGGCTTGACCATAGCCTCAACGGTCAGCGCGCCATCGGCGGGCACCAGTTCGAGCAAAGGCTCCCCCGCGCGCACCGACCCGCCCAGCGTGGTGAACAGCAGACGGTTGATGCGCCCGGCCATGGGCGCGCGCACCACCGTGCGCTGCGCCTTGTCGGCCAGCGCGGGCAAGGCATTCTGGCGCGAGGACAATTCGCCCTGAGCAGCAGCCAGATCGGTTGCCGCATGGGCGCGCCACTCCTGCCGCTGCTGCCCCATGCTGGCCCGCGCCTCGGCCAGAGCGGCTCGGGCGCGCTGAGCCGTGGCGGCGGCAGCCTCGGCCTCGCTCTGCGCGGCGATGGCGGCATTGCGGGCCTGCACCAGCGAGAGGCGTGGCTCGATGCCTTTCTCCACCAGCGGGCGCAGCACCTCGGCCTGTTCCCTGGCGGTATCGCGCAGAGCCAGCTTGGCGGCATGGGTGGCATCGGCCTCGGCAATGGCGCGCTGGGCCTGAGCGATGCGCGCCTCGGCGGTGGCCATGGTTCCGGCCAACTCGGCCTGACGCGCGGCATAGGCGGCCTTTTCGCGGATCACCGCTTCACCTTGCGCAGCAGGTGCGAAATGCGGCGCGGAACCCGCAACTTCAGCGGCCAAACGCGAAGTACGCGCCTTCAGCGCCTCGACAGTCGCCTCGCCGCTGCCCAGTTCAGCGGTGCTGGCGGTGCGGTCGAGCTGGATGAGCGGCGTGCCCGCGGCCACATCCATGCCCGGTTTCACCAGAATGGCGGCCACCATCCCGCCCTCCAGATTGGAAACGGTCTGCAGTCGCGCGGTGGGGATTACCCGCCCTTGTCCGTGCACAGTACGATCCAATTGGGTAAAACAGGCCCAGAGGATCGCCAGAGCGAAAAAGCCCGCGATGCACCACAGCAGCAGGTTCGAAGCCGCATTGGGGCGGATACGCGCGGCGCGGTCTTCCAGATGCATCATGCCGCCACCTGCGCGATCTGGGCCAGCACCGCATCACGCGGGCCATCGGCCACCACGCGCCCGCCCTCAAGCAGGATGATCCGGTCCACCAGCCTGAGCAGCGAGGGACGATGGGTAATCAGCATCAGGGTTTTGCCCTTCAATTCCCGCTCCAACCGAGCAATCAGCGCGCCTTCGCTGCCGACATCCATGGCGCTGGTGGGTTCGTCGAAGATCAGCATCGGCGGCTGTCCCGCCAACGCGCGGGCCAGCGCGATCGACTGGCGCTGCCCGCCCGACAGGCTGTCACCCCGATCACCCAGCTTCAGATCATAACCATTGGCCATACGGCCGATAAACTCATGCGCGCCCGAAATGCCGGACAGGCGCAGCAGCTCGTCATCGTCGATGGCGCGATCCAGCACGATGTTGTCGCGTACCGTTCCGGTGAACAGAACGCTTTCCTGAAGGGCCGCACCGATCTGGCTGCGCAGAAAGGCAATGTCGACCTGTGCCAGATCGGTGCCATCGATCCGCACCATGCCCTCCGCAGGCGGATAGAGGCCCAGAGCCATGCGCGCGATGGTCGATTTGCCCGAGCCCACCCGGCCCAGCAAAGCCACATGCTCACCGGGGCGGATCGTGAAATTGACCTCGCTCAGCGCCTTTTCGGCAGCGCCGGGATAGCGGAAGGACACATTGCGGAACTCGATCCCGCCCTCGATACGGGCGGGGCGCAAAGGCTCGCCCTCGCCGCCCTCGACCGGCATGGCCATCATGCCATCAAGCTGGCGATAGGCGGTGCGCGTCGCGGTCAGACGCGAGAGCAATTGCGCGATCTGCCCCAGCGGCGCCACCGCCCGCCCGCCCAGCAGCGAACAGGCGATCAGCGCGCCCGAGGTCAGTTGATGCGCCGCGATCATCGACACACCCAGAATAATCACCCCGGCATAGGAAATGGTCTGCGCCGAGGTGGCAATGTTCACCCCGATCGCTCCCACCAGCCGCTGCCGCAGCGACGAATCCGCATGGTGGTCGATCGCCGCCAGCCAGCGCCGCCCCATCAGGCCGCCGGCACCGCTGGTCTTCACCGTCTCGATCGCGCCGATGGTCTCGACCAGCACCGATTGCTTGGCCAGCCCCTCACCCATCGATTTGGCCGAGAGACGGTCCAGCGCCGGATAGGTCGCCAGCCCCGAGAGGATGACCAGAGGCACCATCGCCAGCGGCACCAGCACCACCCAGCCCCCCATCGCCGCGATCACCACCAAGGTGAGCGCGATAAAAGGCACATCAACCAGAGCCGTCAGCGTGGCCGAGGCGAAGAAATCGCGCAGCGTCTCCAGCTCGCGCATCATCGCCGCCAGCGATCCGGTCGAGCCCTTGCGCAGGTCCAGCCGCAGCGCCAGCAGCCGTGCGAAAGCCGCGCCGCCCAGCTTGCGGTCGATATCCATCCCCGCCATGTCGACGAAATAGCTGCGCAGGGATCGCAAAACAAAATCGAACACCACCACAATGCCCAACCCGATGCTCAGGCCGATCAGCGAGGATGTGGCATTGTTGGGCACCACCCGGTCGTAGACCGTCATCGAAAACAGTGACGACCCCAGCCCGAACAGGTTGATCATCGCCGCCGCCAGCGCGACCTTCAGATAGATCGCCTTGTTTTCCAGCATCGGCTGGACCAGCCAGGGCGCAAAGCGGGGGCGGGCAGGCGCGATGTCGATCTCGCGTGTCATCGGATGATCCGTTCCATGGCAGAAGCAAGCCCCAGCGCGGGCAGCAGACGGCCCGTGCGGGAAAGCAGAACATAATGAGCCGCATCGCGCTGCGAGAGCGCCTCAATATAGGCGGCGGCGGCGTCGAACATGGCGGTGTTGGAGGCCATCACATCGAAGAGGTCCCCGCGCGAGACGCGAAACCGCTCGGCCAGCACATCGCGTGAGCGGCGCGCGGCGATGTAACTGACCCGCAAGGCCGCGATCTGCTCGTTCAGGGCATCAAGGTCGGAGCGGGCGATGGCGGCATCGCGCGCGGCTTCCTCACGCACGCGGTCGGCGCGGGCAAGGGCGGCGCTGGCACGGGCATCGGCCTGATGGGCATGAGCGCTGGCACCAAAGGAAAAGCGGTAATTGAGCGAGACGCGCGCGCGCACATCGTAATTCTGATCGTTCTCGAACACGCCATAACGGCCCGCATCCATCCCCGCGCTGACCCTTGGCAACAGATCGGCATGGGCGGCCCGCGCATCCTTGCGACTGCCCGCGGCCTGAGCCTGCGCGCCCTGCACGGCAGGGCTGTCATCGGCGGCCTGGCGCGCGGCGGCGCCATCCTCGGGGGCTTGCCCCAGCAGAGGGGCACGGTCCAGCGTGCCGGGCGGCGGGGCTCCGGTCAATTGGCTGAAGCGCGCCTCGGCATTGGCCAGTTGGCGGCGATAACCGGCCAGCCGCGTGGCAATGGAGGCCGCCACGCTGTCCATGCGCGCCACATCGGTGGGGGCCGAGGCGCCGCGCTCGATACGCTCGGCCAGTGCCGCGCGCATCATGCCGATTTCCTGAGCATAGCCCATATCGAGCTGCACCAGCGTCCGCCCGGCATAGACATCATACCATGCCGCAATGGCGCGCAGGGCGATATCCTCCGCCGCGCTGTCCACGCCGGCCGCCGCCGCGCGCAACCGGTCACCCGCCGCGCCGATGCGGCGATTGCTCGCACCACCGTCGAACAAGGGCTGGTCCAGCGAAACGGTGGTGTCGGTCCGCTGCGGGGCACGCAGGCGCTCGATGACATAATTGGGATCGTTGTCGAAGCTGCGCGACAGGGTGCGATAGCTCGACAGGCCCAAAGTCACTGTGGGCAGCCGGGCAGTGCGCGCCTCGCTGCGGGCGGCGCGGGCCTCCTCTCCGGCGGCCTGCGCCTCGGCCAGAGCGGGGTTGCGCGCCACCGCCTCGGCCAGGGCCTGCCGGAAAGCATCCTCCGCGCCAGCGGCTTCGCCCAATGCCAGAACCGGATCCTGCGCCGGATCGATCGCCAGCGGATCGCCCTGAGGCACAGGCAAAGCGTGCAGCCCGGTTTGCGCCAGAGCGGAAACCGCTCCGCACAGCAGCGCTGCCCCGGCAAGGGGGCACAACACGATCCTGGAAAGCACACGCATGAAAGGGGGAAATCCTCGGCGGGGCTGCCCATGCCCCGAACGGGACGGGGCCCTAGCTTCTGCCTGCACAATCTGTCCAGACCCGTTGCTGGAATTTCGTCGCATAATTTGTATTAAAATATAAATATATAAGTTGAATGACGAATTTTTCTTGACGTAACAGTTATGTCTTATTTTATTCCTAGCAAATGACGGTCAGTCGGAGGGTGTACCGATACGACAGGACAATGAAGTCATTCTTCGATGTGAGACAGTCTGGATTATATAAATTTTTTATCAAGACTGAATCAGCATCCCTTTTCTGGTCATGAAACCGCTTCGAACATAACGTCCGGGCGGTAATGGCTGGCTGCTGCCTGTCGCGATCGCCACCCCCGCATCGTTTTTTGTTTTCTGGGATTCATGCACCATGTCCACGTCGGTCTTCATCAACGAGTTCCATTACGACAATCTCGGCACCGATAAGGATGAGGCGATTGAAATCGCCGGCATCCCCGGCACCGATCTGACCGGCTGGACGATCGTTCTCTACAATGGCGGAGCCACTGCCGCCACAGCCGCTGCCGCTGTCACCTATGGCACCGTGCAGACCCTGTCGGGGGTGCTGGTCGACAATGGCAGCGGGCTGGGGACGATGATGGTCACCTACCCGCAGGATGGCCTGCAGAACGGCTCGCCCGATGGCTTCGCGCTGGTCAACGCCCAGGGGCAGGTGGTGCAATTCCTGTCTTACGAGGGTGTGCTGACAGCCTCCAACGGCCCCGCCGCCGGGATGACCAGTGTGGATGTCATCCAGCAGGAAACCACCTCGACTCCCGTCGGCACCTCGCTGCAACTGACCGGCAGCGGCAGCTATTACGAGGATTTCAGCTGGGCAGCATCGGCCGCCAGCACCTATGATGCGATCAACAACGGGCAGACCTACACCGCCCCCGCCGGTACCGTTACGCCGCCGACGCCCGGCGCCACGCTCTCCATCGCCGCTGTTAACGCCAGCCTGAGCGAGGGCGCGCCCGGCGACAGCACACTCTTCACATTCACCGTCACCCGCAGCGACGCCACCGGCACGGCCAGCGTGAACTATGCCGTGACTGGCGCGGCGACCAACGGCGCCAATGCGGCCGATTTCGGCGGCACCCTGCCCTCCGGCACGGTCAGCTTCGCCGATGGCGAGACGCAGAAGACCATCAGCGTCACCGTCACCGGCGACCATCTCGCGGAAAATGACGAAGGCTTCGTGGTGACGCTGAGCGGCGCCCAGTACGCCGCCATCGCCACCGCCTCGGCCAGCGCCACCATCGTCAATGACGATCACGCGGGCACCCTCTCCATCGCCGATGCCAGCGTGTTGGAGGGCAACGCCACCACCGAGATGCATTTCACCGTCACCCGCACGGGCGGCAGCGACGGGGTGGTCACCGCCAGCTATGCCCTCACCTACAACGGCACTGCCAAATCATATGATGTCATCGCCCCCGCCAATGCCACGGTCACCTTTGCCGATGGCGCGACCACTGCCGATGCGGTGGTGTATGTGGGCGGCAACGTCAATTATGAAGTCGACAAGACCTTCGGCATCACCCTGAGCGCCCCCACCGGCGGCGCCACCATCGCCCAGGCCACCGCCACGGGCACCATCCTGAACGACGATCCCGTCCCGGCGTCGGGCACGATCTCCATCGCCGATGCCTCGATCGTCGAGGGCAACAGCGGCATCCAGTCGATGGCTTTCGTGCTGACGCGCGCGGGCGGCAGCGTGGGTGAGATCATGATCGATTATCAGCTCGCGCTGGGCACGGCGAGCGGCGACGATCTCGATCCGAATTGGGGCGCTCTGGGTACCGTGACCTTTGCCGACGGGCAAACCACCGCCACGCTGCTGGTGGGCATCGTGGGCGACACGGCGATCGAGCCCAACGAGACCTTCACCGTCAACCTGCTCGACCCCACAGGCGGCGCGGTGATCGTCCGCGCGCAGGCTGTGGGCACGATCATCGATGACGACCCCACCAGCGTGGTCTTCATCAACGAGCTGCATTACGACAATGTCGGCACCGACAGCGGCGAGGCCATCGAGCTGGCCGGCCCGGCGGGCACCGATCTGACGGGCTGGACGCTGGTGCTCTACAACGGCACCAGCGGCGCGGCCTACAGCACCCGCGCGCTGACCGGCGTGATCCCCGATCAGGACCATGGCTATGGCACGCTGACCTTCGCCTATGCCAGCAATGGCATCCAGAACGGCTCGCCCAGCGGCATGGCCCTGGTCGATGCCAGCGGCCATGTGGTGCAGTTCCTCTCCTATGAAGGCACGATGACCGCCAAGGGCGGCGCGGCCGACGGCATGACCAGCACCGACATCGGCGTGTCGGAAACCTCGGTCACCACCGGCTATTCGCTCCAGCTTTCGGGCACGGGCTCGAACTATGGCGACTTCACCTGGCAGAATGCCGCGCAGAACACCTTCGGCACCATGCCCGCCGCAGGCGCCAGCGGCGCGGGCGCGATCAACACCGGCCAGAGCTTCCTGCCCGCCACCGGCACCAGCTTCTTCAGCGTCAGCGACACCAGGATCAATGAAGGCAACAGCGGCGTCACCCCGCTGACCTTCACCGTCACCCGCGCGGGCGGCTCGGCGGCGGCGGCCAGCGTCGATTATCATATCGATCTGGGCACGGTATCGGCAGACGACATCACCGCCACCCCGCTTTCGGGCACGCTGACCTTCGGCGTGGGCGAGGTCGCCAAGACGATCACCATCGGCGTGATCGGCGACACGGTGGGCGAGGACAATGAAGCCCTCTCGCTGACGCTGAGCAATCCGGTGGGCAATGCGCAGATCAACCATGCCAGCGCCACCGGCACGATCCTGAACGACGATCCCATCGAGCTGGCGATCTATCAGATCCAGGGCGCGGCCCATACCTCGCCCGTGGTCGGCCAGACGGTGAGCACCACCGGCATCGTCACGGCGATCAGCAGCAACAGCTTCTGGATCCAGGACCCGACCAGCCATCGCGAGACCGGCGCTTCGGATGCCATTCAGGTTTTCGTGGGCAGCGCCCCGACCGTTGCGGTGGGCGACAGCGTGCAGGTCTCGGGCGTCGTCACCGAATTCCAGCCCGCCGCCGGATCGCTGACCGTCACCGAGATCAACACGCCCACCGTCACCGTGGTCTCGCATGACAATGCGCTGCCCGCCGCCATCGTGATCGGCGTGGACGGCATTTTGCCCCCCACCAATGTCATCGATGACGATGGCATGACCTCTTACGATCCGCAGCACGACGGCATCGATTTCTACGAATCGCTCGAAGGCATGCTGGTGACGGTGGAAACGCCGATCGTCGTGGGGCCGACCTCCGGCAAGAACACCTATGTCGTCGCCTCGGCGGGCGAAGGCGCGACCAATATGAACGATCGCGGCGGCATCACCCTGTCGGGCACCGATGCCGCGCCCGAGCGCATCCAGATCTTTGCCGACAACACCGTGCTGCCCGGCTATGTGCCCAATCACACGCTGGGTGACATTCTGAACAATGTCACCGGCATTCTGACCTATTACAACTCGCCCGAACTGCTGCCCACGCAGGCCGTCACCACGCTGGTCGACAAGGAGACCACGCAGGAGGTGACCGCGCTGAAGGGCGATGCCGATCATCTCTCCATCGCCAGCTTCAACATGGAAAATGCCGATCCCACCGATCCGCAGGCCAAGTTCGACGCCATCGGCAAGGAGGTGGTGAACAATCTGGGCTCGCCCGACATCATCGGCGCTCAGGAAATTCAGGACGCCGATGGCGCGGGCAGCGGCAGCGACCTGTCGGGCGCGGCCACGGCGCAGAAGGTGATCGACGCCATCGTGGCGGCGGGCGGCCCGACCTATGTCTATGTCGAAATTGCCCCCACCACAGCGGGCAGCACCGGCGGCGAGCCGGGCGGCAACATCCGCAACGGCTTCTTCTACAACCCCGAGCGCGTGACCTATGTCGAGGGCAGCGCCGAACTGGTGCCCGGCGCCGCCTTCACCGGCAGCCGCAGCCCACTGGCGGCGGAATTCCAGTTCAACGGCCAGACCGTGACGGTGATCGACGTTCACTCCACCTCACGCGGCGGTTCGGAATCGGCATGGGGCGCAGATCAGCCCGCGACGCAGGCGGGGGATTCCTCGCGCACGGCGCAGGCCGAGGCGATCAAGGCCTATACCGATGCGCTGCAGGCCGCCGATCCCTCGACCAAGATGGTGATCCTGGGCGACTTCAACGGCTATTATTACGAAACCGCGCTGAGCACCTTCACCAAGGATGGCAGCTTCACCAACCTCTATTCGCTGCTGCCCGAGGAGGAGCGCTACTCCTACCTCTATGAAGGCGCTTCGCAGGCTTTCGACAACATTCTGGTCAGCAGCAATCTGACCAGCGGCGCGGGTTTCGACGCGGTGCATGTCAACGCCGAGCAGACCGTGCAGCCGATTACCGACCACGATCAGGTGGTGGCCACGATCTATCTGCCCGGCGCCACGACCACTCCGGTCAACACCGCCCCCACCGGCATTACCCTCACCAATGCCAGCGTAGCCGAGAACCTGCCTGCCGGGACGGTGGTCGGCACGGCAGCGGCCATTGATGCCGAGGGCGGCGCGATGGTCTATGCGCTGACTGACAATGCCAAGGGCCTCTTCGCCATCGATGCGACGACCGGCGTCATCACCACCACGGCGGCGCTCGATCACGAGACGCTGGCCAGCGCCAACATCACCATCTCGGCCACCGACAGCGGCGGGCTGAGCGTTTCCAAGACCGTCACCATCGCCATTGCCGATGTGAATGAGGCGCCCACCGACATCACCCTCACCAATGCCAGCGTAGCCGAAAACCTGCCCGCCGGTACGGTGGTCGGAACGGCAGCGGCCGTCGATGCCGAGGGTGGCGCGATGGTCTATGCGCTGACTGACAATGCCAAGGGCCTCTTCGCCATCGATGCGGCGACCGGCGTCATCACCACCACGGCAGCGCTCGATCACGAGACGCTGGCCAGCGCCAGCATCACCATCTCGGCCACAGACAGCGGCGGGCTGAGCTTCACCAAGACCGTCGCCATCCTTGTCAGCGATGTGAACGAAGCCCCCGCCCGCGTCACCATCAGCAATACCATGGTGGTCGAGAATTCGGTCGGCGGCACGGTGATCGGCACGCTTGACGGGCATGATCCCGATGCGAACAGCACGCTCACCTATGCGCTGGCCACCGCTGACAGCCGCTTTGTCATTCAGGACAACAAGCTGCTGGTCGCGGCGGGCGCCAACATCGATTATGAGGCGCAGCACAGCATCAGCCTCGACATCACCGCCACCGATCAGGGCGGGCTGCACACCACCTCGACCATCACGCTGGCAGTGCAGGATGTGGCCGAGACCTTCGGCGGCTCGACCGGCAGTGACACGATCACCGGCGACGCCGGCAACAATGTCATCGATGCGGGCGCGGGCGACGATATCGTCAACGGTGGCCTGGGGATCGACACGATCACGCTGGGCGCCGGGGCCGATACGGTGCGTTCGCTGCTCAATGAGCTGCTGGGGGACACGATCACCGATTTCGGCAGGGAAGACCGCATCCTTATCCAGAGCTCCGATTTCCACCGCTCCGACTTCACGGTGTCAGGCAGCGGGGCCACCACGGCGCTCAACTTCGGTGGCGGCGCACTGCATCTGACCGCAGGCCTTTCAGGCGGGGACATCATGGTCGCCCATTCGGGCAATGACACCATCGTGACCTTCCAGTCCTATCTGGCAGCGCTCAGCGAAAACATGTCCGTATCGGGCAGCGCGATCAACGGCATCGTCAATCAGGCCTATCTGAGCGGCGACACCTCCACAGCTTTCACCGTCGATGTCGAGGCGATGGGCGGGGCCAGCTTCCACAACACCATCGGCGTCTATGAGGTGGACAGCGCCACGGGGCAGATCTCGGATGTGCATATCATCGCCGCCGACGCCAAGAATGCCGGAAGCGCGATCAGCGTCACCGGTGTGGATGCCGGGCACCAGTTGGGCTTCTTCCTGGTGCAGAACGGCGCCAGCACGCTGGGCTCTGCGCTGAGCAGCACCAACCTGTCGATCATCAGCCAGAACGGTCATCTGGCGCTGGCCAACAATGGCACGGCGATCAGCGGGGCGACGACCTTCTTCTCGACCTCGGCGGCGGCCAATGTCGACGGGATGCAGCATGTGCTCTCGGGCGTGGCGAGCGATGGATCGGGCACGATCCGCATCGGCTTCGAGGATATGCTGCGCTCGGGCGGAAAGAGCGACGACGATTTCCAGGATGTGGTGCTGCATGTGACCGCCGTGCCTCAGGCCCATGTCGCCGCGCTGGAGACAGCCGTGCTGCACGGGTGATCCTGCGGTGAAAAGAGGGCGGCACCGGTTGGCTTGCGCTGCCGGTGCCGCCCTTTTTGTCAGGCGTTCTGGCATGGGCGGTGCTCCAGACCGGGCCGGTCAATATGACAGTCTTGGATACCAATCTGTGCCGCGCCCATGCGGCGTCAGGTCCAGCACCGACCAGAGGCTGGCGATATCGGGAGAATCGCGCGGATCCTGACCCGGATCGGCCATCTCCCGGCGCATCTGGCTCATCCAGAACAGGCGAATGGATGGACCGTCTTTCCGGAAGACCACCAGAGCGGGGTTCTCGGTGCCGTCCTCATTCAGCAGGCCCAGATCACGGGCATAATCGTCGCCGACGGTCTGCACGAAATCAAGATGCCGCCATCCGCGCTCCTGCGCGAAGGCATATTGCCGGTCGACCGGGGAACGGCCGAAAATCTTCAGGGCGACGCGCTGCTTGATATCGGCCGCATTGCCGTTCACCGCGCCGAGCCAATTGGTGCACATCGGGCAAGGCCGCTCCCGCTGGGGTCCATACATCCAGAAATAGGCGACCAGCGTATCCTTGTCGCCAAACAGATCGGCCAGTGTTGCCTCGAAGCCCTGCTCATCCTTGAAGCGATAGGCCGCGGCAATGATCGGCCCAGGAGGAAGAGCCTGCCGCTGCTGCACCAACCGGGTGGCATGCCGACGCAGCTCGATTTCTTCAGCCAGCAATGCCTTGCGGGCCTCCAGATAAGCGGGGGAGGCACCGGGAAATGCCATCTGCATGCCCTCGGCCAGGTCCCTCGCCGGTTTCAGGCCGTCAGATGTGTCGAGCGTCTCTGTCGCCATGATCGGTTTCCTCTCGGCTGATCAACCCGGCGACACCAAAAGGGTTCCAGCCATGCCCCTACCCATCCGAGGCAGAAACAAACTCAATCCGCCCCCTGCGCGTTTGATGGCGCAGGGGGCGGGCAGCCCTCAATAGCTGGCCTTGAGCGAGAGCTGATAGCTGCGCCCGGCCTCGGGATAGCCATCGACCAGTTGGTAGTTCTGGTCGAAGAGGTTGCGCACCGAGGCGCTGATGCTGGTGCCGTGGCGCAACTGATATTCGGCCTTGATCGCGCCATTCACATAGGCGCCGGTGCGGTAATAGACGATGGGCGCGACATCGGTGACGGTCCAGCGGCTCGACGCGATGTCGGCGCTGGGGACCAGATGCAGGCGGGGCAGCACGGTCCAGTCGGCATAGACGAAGGCCTTGTGAGTGGGCACATCGGTGGGGCGGAAGGCGGCATTGCCCGGATCGACAAGGTTGCGGTGGGTCCAGGTGTAATTGCCGCCCAGCGTGAAGCCCGGCGTTACCTGCGCCGAGAAGCTGCCCTCCACGCCATAGGTGTTCCCGCGTGACACATTCAGCGATTGCGTCATCACCGTGCGCGCGCAGGGGCCCGGCGTGGTGCTGGCGGTGCAGGCATAGCCCAGCACGCTTTCGCTCACGATGGCGTTGGTGATGTGGGCGTGGAACAGCGCGCCCTCCAGATGAAGCACGCCAAGCTGCGTCGAGCCGCCCAGTTCGATCTGCCTTGCGCGCTCGGGCTGCAGGCCGGGGTTGGGGATGGAGGTCCCGAAGCGCTGGCTGAACCGCTCGAAGATGGTGGGAAAACGGGCGCGGGACGAGACGCTGAGATGCAGCGCCGAGCTGGCATTCACCGCCCAATTGAGCTGGCCCTGAGCGCTCCATGTGCTGCTGTTCGCCTTCGGATAGTTGTAGAGCACGCTGGCGCCCGACGTGCCGAGCGGTGCGCCATACTCCTCGGCACGCTTCAGATCGCGCCAGTCATAGCCGCCGCCCAACGTCAGGCTGATGGCGGGGGTGAAGTTGTAGGCATGCTCGATCGACAGGCTGTAGGTGTTCTCCAGATCGGTCTGCACCGGCTCGGTGGTGTTCGCGGGGAAGCTGGTCTGGGCCTCCTTGTGACGGTCGGAGCGCATCTGGGCCCCGATGGTCACACGTTCACGCGCGGAGGGGCGCAGGGTCAGTTCCAGCGAACCACCCAGCGCATCGTCCCAATAGGGGCTGTTGAAGCTGCGGCCCAGGGTCTGGGTGTTCTCCGCCGCCGTGTCGAAGGAGCGCAGCATGTTGTAGAAGGTGTTGTAATAAAGCCTCGTTTTCAGCGTGGAAATCGGGTCGAGCTGCGTGGTGGTCAGCAGATAGAGGCTTTCCGTGTTCCACGCGGGCCAGGTCCAGAAACGCTGCGCCGAAAGCGGATCGGTGACATGCAGCGGGGCCAGCTTCTGGCCCTCCTGCCGGGTGTAGCTGATGACATATTCATCGGTGGCGTTCGGCGTGAAACCGGCCTTCACATTCACCCGCCAGTCGCCCGTCTGGGACAGCCCGCGACGGCCCGCGCCCTGATTGGCGGTGGGCTTGAAACCGCCCGCCAGATCCCAGTGATCGGTGTAGGCGCGCCCGATCGAGGCCTGCGCATACCACTTGTCATGCTTGGTGCCGATCAGCGCCGAGGTCGAATAGCCCGCATATTCGCCGTTACGCCCCAGATTGAGCGTGCCGCTGACCTGCGCCTCCAGCGGTTTGGTCGGCTTCGAGGTGACGAGGTTGATCGCCCCGCCCATGCCATCCGGCCCGTTGAGCACCGAGACATAGCCCTTGGCCACCTGCACCTGAGCGATATCATTGGTCAGGAAACGCCCGAAATCGAGCCGGTTGTCGGCGGGCAGATAGACGCGGATGCCGTCGATGGTCAGAGGCACCTCGAAGCGGTTGAAGCCGCGCACGAAGACCAGCCGCTCATTGCGCGTGCCACCACTGTTGCCCGCCGAGACGCCGGGCATCAACCCCACCGCATCGTCGAGGCTGACACGGTTGAACAGGCTGATCGCATTGGCCGACAGCGTCTGCCCGGTGATGTCCGGAGCCGAGGGCTGCGTGCCGGTCACCACGATCTCGCCAAGGCCGAAGCTGGCGGTTTGCGGAGTGTCCTGGGCCAGCGCCGGAGTGGCAAGGCAGCTGGCGGCCAGCAAGAGGCCTGCATAAAACGCGCGCATGATTGTCTTCCCTGATTATGGTGATCCGTGCCCGTTGTCCGGGTGTTATTCTGTCAGTCCGGTCATCTCTGCACCGATCCTTTCAGGATTTGGATGCAGTTCATTCCCTCACGGTTTCGTTCCAATAAAAAACGCCATCGGTACGACCCATGGGAGCCGGACTGATGGCGTCGTTGCCATTCGAATGCCCATCGGGGCGGGATATCAGCCGGGCATCGGCGCCTTGGGCTTACGGCATCCGAAATTTCACATTTCCCCCGGAATCGCAAACACTTTGTGGGTTGAAACAGGGCAAAAAGACCGGACGCATCGAGACCAACGGCCGCGCCACCAGCGCGGAGACATGACCTCACCCCACCATATCGACCATTCAAAGATGAACTGAAAACATCAGCCAAGCCACGCCCCGTTCAATTGCGCGCTCCTAGAAGCGGTAACAGAACTTCGATGGAGTAAGCGACATGCGTAAATTCATCTCGGCAGCCCTGATGGCTGCAACTCTTGTCGGAACGCTGGGCATGGCTTCGAGCGCGAGCGCTCAGGAATGGGGCCCACGTCATGGCTGGGAAGCCCGTCACGATGGTTGGCGGGGTGACGGCTGGCGGGGTGATGGCTGGCATGGCGACGGCTGGCGTCGCGATGACGGCTATTGGCAGGCCCGCCGCGACTGGCATTGGCGCCATGAGCAGGAGCGCCGCTATTGGGACGCCCGGCGCTATGACCACTGCCGCTGGGATGGCTGCTGATCATCCCCACGAACACCGGATTTTGATGGCGGCCAGATTTTGACAGCGGATTGAGACTCCCCGCTGTCAAAAGAGGGGCCAGCGCCGGCATTCGCTGGCCCCTCACCTGATCAGGCTACGGGGTTGCCGCCAGCCAGAAAGTCCATCTTGCCCAGCGACACGCCCTTCATACGCATCAGCGCATAGGCCATGGTGACGTGGAAGAAGAAGTTGGGCAGGGCAAAGTCGGTGGTATAGCTCTGGCCGGTGAAGGTCAGTTCGGTCTTGGGCAGCTTGAGGATGACCTCAGCCGTCTCGCGACCGGCAAAGCCAGCGGGATCGACAGCTTCCAGATAAGTGATGGTCTTGGCCACACGCTCGCGCAACTGGGCGAGCGTGGTTTCCTCATCCGCCATGGCCGAAGGCTCGGCCTGACCCAGGCGCACCGCCGCGAAACGGGCCGTGTCCGATGCGATCTGCACCTGCTTGGCAAGCGGCAGCATGTCCGCGATCAGTCGCGCCCCGAACAGCTCCTCTTCCGCGATGCCGCTGTCTTCGGCCTTGGCCAGCACATGGTCGAGATTTTTGAAAGCGCGGATGAAGACGGGAACGGTCATCGCATAAAGATCGGGCATGGACATGTCCTTGGCAAAAGCCGCCTGGAGGTCAGGTAGGCGAAGCGGAGATGGGCATGGCCGGGGCTTTGTGAAGGCCCTGTCCTGCAAGAAATTTATGCTGGTGGATCAGGGCTGCATCAGAAGAGCCTCGGGTGAGGCGCTGTCCCGCAGGCCATCGGTGATCAGCGCCGCCAACTGCCTGACCGGCCCTTTCTCGGCTTCCCCCAGCAGGCTCATCCCGAAATCAGGGAGCGCGGGCAGCGCCTTGTCCGCAATCACCTCGAAACCAGCCGGGACCATGGATGTCATCGCGATGGTGATCGCCAGATCAGCGCGGATGGCGGTCATCATCGCCTCGAAACCCTCATTGTCGAAGGCCGGGCGCCAGCGCCGCCCTGCACCGTCCAGCGCCGCCGTGATCACCGGACGAAACCGGCACACCGGATGCGAGATCGAGACCGGCAGCGGGTCTTGCCGCCATGCCGTGCCCCCTTGCGCGCCAACCCAGACGAGCGTGTCCCGAAACAGGGACTCTTGGCCCTCCTCGATGCGATGCTGGACAAGGGCAATGTCAACCATCCCATCTGCCAGCGCCTTGCCCAGCAAAGCCGATGGCGCCGAAATCAGCGACACCTCCGTCCCCGGCGAGGCCAGCGCAAAGGCCTTGAGCAAGGGCGGCAGGGTCTCGCTGATCACATCAGGCGGCGCGCCCAGCCGAACCCGATCGCGCACCCCACCCAGATCGCGCCACATCCGGTCGTTGAGCGCGATTATCTCGCGGGCCGTGGCGATCAGGCTCTCGCCCTTGGGCGCCAGACGGGCGCCGCGATGGTCGCGCCACAGCAGGCGCTGATCGAACAGGGCCTCAAGCCGGGCAAGCTGCTGACTGACCGCACCCTGCGTCAGATGGAGTGCCCGCGCCGCCGCGCTCAGGCTGCCCTCATCCACGATCGCCACGAAGGCGCGCAGCAGGCCGATGTCGATGTTGCGAATCATGCAGCCATTATGACTTCTAATGGCCTGGCTCACAAATTCTGGTTGGCCGGGCTTGGCGAAACTTGCGACCTCCGAGGCGCGCTGCAACGGGGCAGCCTCTGTTAAAGGTTTTTGCATCATGACTGAAACACCGGACGGTATCGCGCTGGCCCGCGCCTTTTTCGCACGGGTCTGGGCGGCCCCTCACGATCTCGACGCCATCGATGAGCTGATGACGCCCGACTATCGCCTGCACAATGCGGGAACCACCATCGAGGGCCGCGACAACTTCAAGACCTGGGTTGGGGAAATGCAGGCGCAGATCGGGGAGCCCACCAATGAGCATCTCGACCTCTTTATGGATGAAACCGGCGAGAAGGTCGTGTCGCGCTGGATCACCCGCGCGGTGAACAGGGGTCTGTTCGGCACGGCAGCGGACGGGCGCGCGATCGACTATACCGGCATCAGCATCTGGCGGGTGCGCGACGGGCGCCTCGCCGAATGCTGGGTCGAGCGCAGCGCGCTGGAACTGCGCAGTCGGCTGATCGAGGTTTAACTCACCCGCGCTCGACCGCCTCCAGCCCCAACCAACCGGCCATGGCCTGCAATTCCCCGGTCAGAGCTTCCTCTGTGTGCGCGGGCGCATCGGGTTCCAGATGAACCGCGCGCACCAGAAGCCTTGCCCTGGCCCGGTCGGCCTTGAGGTCGACGCGGGCCACCAGCCGCTCGCCCAGCAAAAACGGCAGGACGTAATAGCCATGGACCCGCTTGTCCGCTGGCACATAAATTTCAATGCGATAGCGAAAGCCAAACAGTCTTTCCGTCCGATCCCGCTCCCAGATCAGCGGGTCGAAGGGCGCCAGCAGCGCGCGTGCTTCCACCTTGCGCGGCTGTTTCGCATCGCGGTGCAGCCAGCCATGCCCCCATCCCGCCACCGCCACGGGGATCAACACGCCCGCTTCGGCCAGCGCATGGATGGCCGGTCTGGCCTGCTCCGGTGACTGGCGGAAATAGTCGCGCAATTCCTTCTCGGTGGCGATGCCATGGGCGCGGGCGGCACGCTCGATCAGGGCGCGATGGGCTTCGGCCTCCGGAGGCGTGGGGGTGGACAGCACGCTGGCGGGCAGCACCCGTTCCGGCAGGTCATAGACCCGCTGGAAACTGCGGCGGCGGGTGGTGGTGGTGATATGCCCTGCCCAGAACAGCCATTCGAGCGCGCATTTGACCTCGCTCCATTCCCACCAGCCCGATTGCCCCTTATGCGCCTCGAAATCGGACGCCGCCATCGGGCCTTCGGAGCGGATACGCTCCAGCACATCCATCGCCTGAGCGCGCCGCTCCGTCGCATAGAGGCGCATGCTGCTCCATCCGGACTCACCCCGATCGGCGCGCGCCATCCGCCAGCGCAGCAGCGGATGCATGTCGAGGGGCAGCAGCGATGCCTCATGCGCCCAATATTCGTAGAGCCTGCGCTGGCGCAGCGGCCCCCAGGCCAGCCGGTCGAGCTCGGCCGTGTCATAGCTGCCCAGCCGGGAAAAGGCCGGGAGGTAATGCGCACGGGTCAGCACATTGACGCTATCGATCTGGTGCAACTGCAACCGGTCGATCACACGCAGCAGATGGTTGCCGGCAGGCGCATCCGGCCGCCTCGCCCCGAAACCCTGAGCCGCAAGCGCGATGCGCCGCGCCTGCGCCAATCCGATCGTCTCCGTCACTTCAGCCCTGCCTCCAGCGCCAGACGCAGCAGATCAGCGGTGCGGGCCACGCCCAGCTTGGTCTTGATCAGGCTGCAATTGTTGGCGATCGTCTTGTAGCCCAGCCCCAGCAGATCGGCGATCTCGCTCAGGCTTTTGCCCGAGGCCAGTTGGCGCAGAATTTCCAGATCGCGCGGAGCGAGCTGTGCCAGCGAACTGGCGGGCGTGGCCGTCTGCAGGGCCAGCGCCTGGGCCAGCTCATGCTCGATATAGCGCCCGCCAGCGCCCACCTTGCGGATGGCCGTCAGCATCTCGTCGGGCGAGGCGTTCTTGCTGACATAGCCCTGCGCCCCGGCATTGAGCGCGCGGGTGACATAGAGCGGCTCGGCATGCATGCTGAGCACCAGAATGGGTGTGGCGCTGATCTGGCGCAACCGGGCGACCAGCTCCACCCCGCCCAGTTGCGGCAGGTTGAGATCGACAATGATCAGATCGAGGTTTTGCGCCCTTGCGATGGCCAGGCCCTCACGCCCGGTTTCCGCCTCGAAGATCTCATCCTGAGAGATGATCGCCAGCATGCGCCGCAAGCCCGCGCGCACCACGGCATGATCATCGACCAGAAGAATTCTCATGGCTGTCCTTCCCTATGTGGCCATGCCAGCCGGGCCTGCACGCTCCAGCCCAGGCCCGACGCGCCCGGACCATAGGCCAGCGAGCCGCCTCCTGCCTCAACCCTTTCGCGCATGCCGATCAGGCCTAGCCCACTGCCGCTGGCGGCACCCTGGCCGGAGCCATCATCCTCCACCATCACCAGCAACTCCTCTCTTTCGCGCGCCAGAGCGATGCGGATCAGACCCGGCTTGCCGTGGCGCACGGCATTGTTCACGCTCTCCTGCACGATGCGATAGGCCACTTCGGCGGTGGGCCCCGAGATCGCCTCCTCGGGCAAGGCGAGGTCGAACAGCAGATCGGGCTGGCGCGTGGCCCAAAAGCGCACAAGGTCCTCGATGGCGGCGTTTAGGCCGAACTCCGTCACCTGCGTCGGGCGCAGGCGCACCAGAAGATCGCGCACCTGCTTCTGCATATAGCGCACCGATCCCTGGATTTCCTGCACCCGCTCCGGGATCGCCTCGTGACGCCCGGAACTCGCGAATTGCGCGATCACCTCGGCATCGAGGCTGACGGCGAAGAGATGAGGGCCGATCTCGTCATGCAGATCGCGGGCGATATCGGCGCGCTCTTCCTCCTGAAGATTGGCCAGTTGCTCGGCCAGTTGGCGGTTGCGGGCGCTGGTGGCTTCCAGCGCGCCCGCCATCCGGTTGAAGCCACGTTGCAGATGCCGCAACTCCGGCGCGCCCGTTTCGGCCACGCGCCCGGCATAATCCCCGCTGCCCAGCCCGGCAAAGCGCTGCGCCAGCACGGTCAGCGGGCGGAAGGCTGCGGTGATCACCATATAGACCATCAGCAGCCCGGCCATCGCCGTCACCACCAGCACCCCCATCAGGGCGAGAAATTCGTTCCATGTCGCGCTGACATCAAGGTCGGGCGTGGGTGTCAAAACCAGCCTGCCGGCCCCGAAGCGCGTCGGCGGTAGAGGCAGCGCCATACCCGAGGGCGTGACCTTGAGCAAAGCGCGAAACCAGCCGGGCGGCGGCGTGTCGGCCTGCCGGGTGCTGGAGAAGGCAAAGACCTTCCCATCGGCCCCCAGCAGCGTGGCGCGAATATGGCGGTTGCCGTCAAACGTCGAGACCAGTTCCCGCAGATCGCGGGCGGGATGGTCCGATTGGGGTAGGTCCTCGAAAGCCCCAACGGCGGTCTGATGCGCGCCGCTCATCCCGGCGGAGAGTTCGGCGGAGAGCGCGCGGCGCACCTCATAGCCCGCCACCAGCGTGCCCAGAGTCATGGCCAGCAGCAGGACCAGCCCGATAACCAGAATGATGCGAAGGCGAAGCGGCATGGCCCAGGGCCTAACACAGGCCGCGCCGCTGCGGGACGGTTTTCCTGAACAGGCATGCAGATCGGGAATTCTTCCCGGCAAGATCGGGAAGCCTTGGCATCGCTTGGCTTTTGCGCGCGCGATATTCGGCAGGGCATCGTTTCAGACAGGGTCCCCCCAATGCTCCATGCCTCCTTTCGTTCGATCCTTGCCCTCTCCGTCAGCGGGGCCGCGCTGCTTGCCGCCCCGCAGGCCTTTGCCGACAGCACCGGCGCCCCCGCCGATATCGTGGTGACGGCCAAGCGGCTCGACGATGCGCGCGAAAGCATCAAGCCCAGCCTTGGCGCCTCGACCTATACGCTGGATTCGCAGGCGATCGCCAATCTGCCGGGCGGCGACAATCTGGGGATGCAGGATATCATCCTGCAAATGCCCGGCGTCAGTCAGGACCAGTTCGGCCAGTTCCATGTGCGCGACGAGCACAATGGCGTGCAATATCGCCTCAACGGCATCATCCTGCCCGAAAGCATCGCGGTCTTCGGCCAGATGCTCTCGCCGCGCATGGTGGACAAGATGAGCCTCGTCACCGGCACGCTGCCCGCGCAATATGGGCTGCGCACGGCGGGCATCATCGACATCACCACCAAGTCGGGCCAAGCCAACAGCGCCACCTTCAGCCTGTACGGTGGCAGCCATGAAACCATCGAGCCCAGCGTCTCGGTCAGCGGCAGCAAGGGGGCGACAAGCTGGTTCTTCTCGGGCGACTACAAGCACAGCAATCTGGGCATCGAGAACGTCAACGGCAATTACAGCGCCATCCACGACCGTACCAACCAGTTCAACGGCTTCGGCTATGTCGACCATATTCTGAGCGAGAATGACCGGATCGCGCTGACCGGCGGCTATGCCAACCAGCATTACCAGATCCCCAACCCCACCGGGCTGGTGGGCGGGCAGACGGACGTCAACGGCAACCCGATCGCGGTCAATGGCGTGACCAGCGTCAACAGCGAGAACCTCAACGAGCAGCAGTTGCAGACCTTCGGCTTCGGGGCGCTGAGCTGGCTGCACACCAATGGCCAGTTCTCCTCGCAGCTTTCGGCCTTCGGCCGGGTGGCCAATCTGGACTATCGCCCCGATTATGTCGGCGAGATGCTGTTCAACGGCACCGCGCAATATGCCAGCAAGCGCGACATCACCCTGGGCCTGCAATGGGACAGCGCCTATAAGATCAACGAGCATCACACCCTGCGCGGCGGGTTGCTGTTCGAGAATGACAGCTCGCACAGCTGGACCAACACCGGCACCTTCCCCACCGATGGCGATGTTTACGATCCCACTCAGCCGCTCAACGGCTATGGCGCGGGCGACATCATCGGCCCGGCGCAGCTGAACGCCAGCATCACCAACATCACCCAGCGCACCTACAGCGCCTATCTGCAGGACGAATGGCATCTGACCCGCCGCTTCGTGCTGAACTTCGGCGCGCGCTTCGACGAAAATGACGGCGTGCGCGACGAGCGGCAGCTCAGCCCGCGCGTCAATATGGTGTGGACGCCCACCAACAGCACCACCGTCCATGCCGGTTACGCGCGCTATTTCGCCCCCGCGCCTTTCGAGCTGATCGCCAGCAGCAATCTGGCCCAGGTCTTCAACACCACCGCCACGCCCAATGTGCGCGCCAACACCGCCACCTATGCCCAGCGCGAGAATTATTGGGACGCGGGCATCCAGCAGAAGATCGGCGGGCTGACGCTGGGGCTGGACGGCTATTTCCGCCGCTCGACCCATCTGGTGGATGAGGGCCAGTTCGGCGCGCCGATCATCCTGACGCCCTTCAACTATGCCAAGGGCCGCATCTTCGGCACCGAATTGACCGCCAATTACACGCATGGCGGCTTCAGCGCCTATGGCAACATCGCCTGGGAGAAGGCGCAGGGCACGCAGATCGTCTCCAACGAATACAATTTCGCCGCCGCCGATCTGGCCTATATCGCCAATCACTACATCTATCTCGACCATGACCAGACCTGGAGCGGCTCGGCAGGCGCCTCCTGGCGCTGGTCGAGCGGAATGCTGAAGGACTCGCGCATTTCGGCGGATATGGTCTTCGGCTCGGGCCTGCGCAGCGATCTGACGCTGGCCGATGGCAGCTCGATCCCCAACGGCGCGGCGCTGCCCGATTATGCGACCTTCAACCTCTCGGTCGGGCACAAATTCGTGCGCAGCGGTGTCGATGTGCGGCTCGATGTGCAGAACCTGTTCGACAAGATCTATGAGGTGCGCGACGGCACCGGCGTCGGCGTCGGCGCGCCCTCCTTCGGCGCGCGGCGCGGGGTCTTCATCGGCATTTCCAAGACGATCTGACAAAGCCGGAAGGGTGGAGCGATGGCCCCACCCTCCCGACGGTTCAGCGCCTGCGCGCTACAGGGAACCCGGCCAAAGTCTGCGCCGTACCCGGTCCGAACCCGCCATCGCAAAGGAACATGGACCGGGCCCGGCACTTGATGATGGAGAGTCCATCAGCCGAGTTTCACGGTGTGAACCACCACAGCCATGCCCCACTTTCTTCCAAAGGCCAGAGTCCATGCCGCCGGGACAAGGCGGCTTGTGGCCAAGCCTGACCGCCATCTGCGCCGGCCGCTGCGCGCGGCCCTGATCGGCGCCGCGCTGCTGGGGCTTGGCCTTACCGGGCTGGCCGCCTTTCCCTGGGGGATGCTCAAAGGGCGGATCGAGGCGCGCCTTTCCACGCGGATCGGCCGCCCTGTCACCATCGGGGCGATGCAACGGCTCGACAGCCTCTCCTTCCATCCCCGCGTCCGCCTCAGCGCCATCCGCATTCCGCAACCGGCCTGGGTCAAGCCCCGCCTCGACGATCTGGCGCTGATCGATCAGGCCGATGTCCAGCTCTCGGTCTGGTCGCTCATCGCCGGGCATAGCGCGGTGGAGCAGGCCGATCTGCGCGGTGCCCGGCTGCAGTTCTATCGTGATGAGGCCGGGCGCCAGAACTGGTCCAACGGGCAAAGCAATGCGGCCAGCCATGGGCCATTGCTGCGCGTTCTTCGGGTGGCGGGCAGCCGCCTGCGCTATCTCGACGAGAAGCGGGACCGCTCGCTCGATGTCGCGGTGAACTCCGACGCGCAAAGCCTGCGGCTTGAGGGCACCGGGCTGGTGATGAGCCATCCCGTCACGGTGACGGCGCGCGGCGCGGCGCTGGTCGATGGGCAGGCCAAGGGGCCATGGCCCTACCAACTCGCCATCGAAGGGCCCGCCATCGGTTTTGCCCTCAGCGGGACGATGCCCAAACCCCTCGATCTGGCGCATCTTCAGGGGGAGGCGCGCGGCCATGCGTTGGACCTCAAGCTGCTCGACGCGATCATCGAGGCGGGCCTGCCCGGCACCCAGCCCGTCCGCCTGACGGCAAGGCTCCGCCGCAACCGCCCCGACTGGGTGATCGAGCAGCTTTCCGGCACGGTCGGCCGGTCCGATCTGGCCGGTCACGCCACCATCGTCAAACGGCATGGGCGCACACGCATCACCGGCGCGCTGTCATCCGACCGTTTCGATATCGAAGACCTGTCCTCCGATGCGGGCAAGCGACGCGGTGCGGCGCAAAGGGCGCGGCTGGGGCCCCGTCTGCTGCCCGGCTCGGCGATCGACCTTGGCCATGTCCGGCGGACCGATGGCACGCTCGACCTGCGGGTCGCGCATCTGCTCTGGCCCGGCCCCAGCCCCTTCCGCAGCATGAAAGCGCATCTGGTGCTGGATCATGGCCGACTGGTGCTCGATCCGCTAACGGTGGGCCTGACCCATGGTACCTTTGCGGGCAGGCTGCGCATCGATCAGACACGCAAGGATCAGCGCGATCCGCGTCTGGACATCGATCTTGCCATGCGCGGGGCGCGGCTGCTCGACTTCTTCCCGCGCGCGCGGATCGACGGCAGCCTGCTCGCGCGGATGGCGATCAGCGGATACGGCCACACGATGCGCGCCGCCATCGGCCGGGGCAGCGGAAGCGTGGCGCTGGTCGGGCGCGACGGCGCCATTCCGGCGCGCACCGCCGCGCTGCTTGGGCAGGATGTCGGCGGAGGGATCACGGCGGGCAAGCAGACGATGGCCAGTCTGCGCTGCCTGGTGGTGCGGCTGGACGTGCGGCAGGGCGTGGCCCGCGCCGCGCCGGTGATCATCGACACCTCGCGCGGGCAATCGCGTGTCACAGGGCAGATCGCGCTGGATGATGAGCGGCTGGATCTGCGGCTCAAGGGCGCGCCAAAGGGCAAGGCGCTGCTGCGGCTGCCCGGCGAGGTGCCGATTGGCGGTACCATCAAGAGGCCCGATATCCGGGTGCCGCCCCATGCCAAATCGCTGGGCGGCATTCTGGGCATGGTGGGGGATGCCATCACCGGGCATCAGGGGCCCCGCGCTCAGGATGCCGATTGCGATGGGCTGGCGGCGCAGGCGCTGCGGTAGCGATACCCTTGAAATCCGCGCAAACAGGCCTCATGTCGCGACCTTCAACCTATCCTGACACTGGAGCCCCGCCAGCCCATGACGACGCAGACCCATGCCTTTGAGGCCGATGTCTCGAAATTGCTGCATATGATGGTTCATTCCGTCTATTCCGACAAAGATGTGTTCCTGCGCGAGCTGATCTCCAACGCCGCCGACGCCTGCGAAAAGCTGCGCTATGAGGCGATCGCCGCGCCCGCCCTGCTGGGCGAGGATCCCAGGCTGCAGATCACCATCACGCTGGATGCCGATCAGCGCCAGCTAACCATCGCGGACAATGGCATCGGCATGAGCGCCGCCGATCTGGCCGAAACGCTGGGCACCATCGCGCGTTCGGGCACCAAGGCCTTTATGGACAGCATCGCCGCCGCCAAGGGCAGCGAGGAAACCCAGTTGATCGGCCAGTTCGGCGTGGGCTTCTATTCGGCCTTCATGGTGGCCGAAAAGGTCGATGTGATCTCGCGCCGGGCCGGCGAGGATACCGCCGCCGTGTGGTCGTCGGATGGTCTGGGCACCTACACCATCGCGCCTGTCGCCCTTGAGGAAGCCCCGCAGCGCGGCACGCGCATCGTGCTCCACCTGCTGGAAGAGGCCAAGGATTACGCCGAGCGCCACCGCATCGAGCAGATGGTGCGCGCCCAGTCCGGCCATGTCCCCGTGCCCATCGAGCTGAAGGACAAGCCCGACGCCGAAAGCACGCAACTGGCCGACGGCACCGCGCTCTGGACCCGGCCCAAGAGCGAGATCAGCAAGGAAGAGTACACCGATTTCTACCGCAGCGTGGCCGGGCAGTGGGACGAACCCGCCCTCACCCTGCATTACCGCGCCGAGGGGCGTTACGAATATTCGGTGCTGGCCTTCGTGCCGGAGAGCAAGCCCTTCGACCTCTTCGATCCCGACCGCAAGGGGCGGATGAAGCTCTATGTCCGCCGCGTCTTCATCACCGATGAGGCCGAACTTCTGCCGCGTTATCTGCGCTTTGTGCGCGGTCTGGTCGATAGCGCCGATCTGCCGCTCAACATGTCGCGCGAGATGATCCAGGACAGCCCGATCCTCACCACCATCCGCAAGGGCCTGACCGGCAAGGTGCTGGGCGAGCTGGAAAAGACCGCCCGCGATGACGCCGAGGCCTATGGGAAGCTGTGGGAGACCTTCGGCGCGGTGCTGAAGGAAGGCCTCTATGAGGACTTCGAGCGGCGCGAGGCCCTGCTGCGTCTGGCCCGCTTCAAGACCACCACGTCGAACGGCGCCTGGCGTTCGCTGGAGGACTATGTCGCGGCGATGAAGGAGAACCAGACCGCGATCTATTACGCCACCGGCAGCGATCTGGAACGCATCGCGGCCTCGCCCCAGCTTGAGGGTTTCCGCGCGCGGGGCGTGGAAGTGCTGCTGCTGCCGGATCAGGTCGACAGCTTCTGGGCGCGCGGCATGGATCTGGACGGCAAGCCCTTCACCTCGGTGACGCAGGGCGCCGCCGACCTCAGCCTGATCCCGCTGCCCGAAGGCAAGGAAGCCCCCAAGGCCGAGGCCAGCGATGCGGTCAGCAGCTTCCTCGGCTTCGTCAAGGAGACGTTGGGCGAAAAGGTCTCCGATGTGCGCCTGTCGGACCGTCTGACCGACAGCGCGGTCTGTCTGGTCGCATCGGACAGCGGTCTGGACCGCCAGTTGGAAAAGCTGCTGGCCAATGCCGGGCAGACGCCCGCCGGCGCCAAGCCCGTGCTGGAAATCAACCCCGGCCATGCCCAGATCGCCCGCCTCGCCGCTCTGCCTGCCGAGGATGCGCTGCGCGAGGATGCCGCCCATCTGCTGCTCGATGAGGCGCGCATCGTCGATGGCGAGCAGCCGCTCGATCCGCGCGCCTTCGTCGACCGGCTCGGCCGCCTGATCCAGCGCGCCACGGCCTGATACACCGGGGCCGGTGCTTCAACACCGGCCCCTCCCTCCGCATTAAGATTTACCCCGGTAATCCCCCTTATATCCTGCGACTAGGTGCTTGACCGAAGTTTCAATGAACGGCTGTTAAGCATGATCGCATGGACCTCTCCAACGCACCCAAAGTCCTCTGCAGCGATCCCGCGCGCCTCGACGTGCTGGCCGGCCTTGGCATCCTCGATTCCGCCCCGGAGCGGGATTTCGATGAGCTGACACGGCTTGCCGCCGCCGCCCTGGGCACGGAATGCGCCGCGATCAGCCTGATCGACGAGGCCCGCCAGTGGTTCAAGGCCCGCCACAATGTGCCTTTCGGGGAAACCCCGCTCGAAGTGGCCTTCTGCATTCACACCGTGGCCGCGCGCGAGGTGCTGGTGGTGCCCGATGCGCGGCTCGATCCGCGCTTTGCCGACAATCCTTTCGTCGTGCCCGAGGATGGCATCCGCTTCTATGCGGGCGTGCCGCTGATCGTGGGCTCGGGCCATTGCCTGGGCACGCTCTGTGTCTTCGATACGCGCCCCCGGCCCGAACTGGCTCCCCGGCAGCTTGGCCTGCTGAGCGATCTGGCCAGGCTCGCCACCGATCTGATCGAGGCCAGGCGCTTCAACCGCATGGGCGAGATCGCCACCCGCGTGGTCGATGCCACCCCCGATGCCGTGCTGGCGGTCGATCCGCATGGCGCGATCATCTATTGGAACCCGGCGGCCGAGGCGATGTTCGGCCTGCCCCGGCAAGCCATGCTGGGCCGCCGCATCGAGCAGGTGATCCCCGGCGGCCTGCCCGCGCAGGACACCGCATCGCGCACCGAAACGCTGGGGCGCCGCGCCGATGGCCAGACTTTCCCTGTCGAGCTGTCGCTGGCGCCATGGGGGCAGGCGCCGCTCCCTCAGGGCCGGGCGGTCATCCTGCACGACATGACCGGCCGCAAGGCGCTGCAACGCGATCATGAGCTGGCCAAGACCTTCCTCGACAATGTGGTGAGCAATCTGCCCGCCATGCTCTTCGTCAAGGATGTGGAGAGCCGGCAATATCTGGTGGTCAATCAGGCGGGCGAGAAGGTGATCGGCCGCAATGCCGACGAGATGATCGGGCGGACTGACCTCGAACTCTTCCCCGACTATGGCGCCGCTTACGAAGAGCGCGACAGCGAAGCCGCCGCCGCGCCGGGACCTCTGGTCTTCGAAAGCGCCTTTGTGCGTGACGATGGCGAAACCGTCCATCTGCGCACCATCCGGAAGCTGATCGACGGGCCGGACCGCCCGGACCAGTATATTCTGGGCATTTCCGAGGATGTGACCCAGGTCCGCCGCAAGGAGGCCGAGGTGCTGCGGCTGGCCCATCACGATACACTGACCGGCCTGCTCAACCGCGCCAGCTTCACCGACCGCATCCATCGCATGGTGCAGGCGCGCGAGCCCTTTGCCATGCTCAGCGTCGACCTCGACCGGTTCAAGGCGGTGAACGACATGTTCGGCCATCCGGTGGGCGATGCGGTGCTGGTGCAGGTGGCACAGCGGCTGACCTGTGTGGTGGGCGCCACGGATTGGGTGGCGCGCATCGGCGGCGACGAATTCTTCGCGATCCTGACCGGCGAGGATCTGCGCGACCGTGCCAAGACCGTCGCGGAAACCATCGTCCAGCGGCTGGCTGCGCCTTTCTTCACCGAGCGGGGCGTGGCGCATCTGGGCGCGTCGGTCGGCGTGGTGCTGATGCCCGAGGACGGCTCCACCACCGAACAGTTGCGCGAGAATGTCGATCTGGCGCTCTATCGCGCCAAGCTGAATGGCCGTTCTGGCGCCTGCTTCTTCAACAGCGACATGGACGCCGCCGCGCGCGACCGCCGCAGCGTGGCGCGCGACCTGCGCAAGGCGGTGGCCGATGGCGAGATCGCTCTGGCCTATCAGCCGCTGATCTGCGCCCAGAGCGGGCAGGTGACCAGCGCCGAGGCTCTGGCCCGCTGGACGCATCCCACACGCGGGCCGATCCGCCCCGACATCTTCATCCCGCTGGCCGAGGAATATGGGCTGATCGATATTCTGGGCGAGCAATTGCTGCGCCGCGCCTGCATCGATGCCCAGACCTGGCCCGAACCGCTGTGCGTCGCGGTCAATCTCTCCCCGCTGCAATTCCTGTCGGGCCGCCTGATCGCGACGGTCTGCGAGGCGCTGGCGCTCTCGGGTCTGGCGCCGCAGCGCCTGCAACTGGAGGTGACCGAGGGGCTGGTGATCCGCGATGTCGAGCGGACCTTCGATCAGCTCGAACAGTTGCGCAAGCTGGGCATCCAGATCCTGATCGACGATTTCGGCGTGGGCTATTCCTCGCTCAGCTATTTCCAGCGCTTCACCTTCGACAAGGTGAAGATCGACAAGAGCTTTATCGACGAGATCGCCACCTCTCAGGCGGCGCGGGCGATCGTTCAGGCGGTGGTCGGGCTGGGGCAGCAACTGGGCATGGCGGTGGTGGCCGAAGGCGTGGAGAATGAGGCCCAGATGAGCCTGCTGGCAGGGCTGGGCTGCACCCATCTGCAGGGCTATCTCTTCAGCCATCCGATTTCGGCCAAGGCGCTGGCCAAGCTGCCCAATGTGAGCATGGGCGATTTGGCGTTGCGGTCATCCGTCATCGCGGGCTGACAGGGCGGTACTGCGCCTCCACCACGAAAGAGGGGGCTCCTCCGCCCCCTTTCGGGATGGCCGGCATGCGGTAAAACCGCCATCAGGCAGGATTGTGAGGCACGGTCCTTTCCTTTAGGATCCGGCCCGGAATGCTGTCGAGACACCCCGTGGACCAGACCAGTCAGACATACCGCATCGGCGACTTTGTTCTGGTGTTGCCGCAGCTTCAGCTCTGGCTGGGCGAGGCGCCGGTCAAGCTGGGAGGCCGCGCGCTCAACCTGCTGGCGGCGCTGGCCGAGGCACGGGGCGATCTGGTGCCGCGCGATGCCTTGCTGGCGCGGGTCTGGCCCAATCAGGCCATCGATGAAAGCGCGATCCGCGTCCATCTCTCGGCGGCGCGCAAGGCGCTGTCTCAGGGCGGCAGTCAGGACAACATCATCGTCAATGAGGCCGGGCGGGGCTATCGTCTACTGTTGCCCGTCACCCTGGTCGGGGAGCAGAAGGCCCCCGCCGCCTTGCCGCCCGAGGCTCCACGCTGCGCCGTACCGGGCCGGTTGAGCAGCATCGTGGGACGCGACGACACCATCGCCACCATCGCGGAAAGGCTGGTTGAACAGCGCTTCATCACCCTCACCGGGCCGGGCGGCATCGGCAAGACGACGGTCGCCATCGCTGTCGCCCGGCAGCTTTTTGCGCAGCGCGGGCTCAACGCCCATTTCGTCGATCTGGCGCCGATCAGTGATCCGGAGCTGGTTTCCGGCACGGTGGCCGCGGTGCTGGGCCTTCCCGCGGGCGGCCGGAACCTGACCTCGCAGATCGCCGCGCATCTGCTGGAAAAGCCCGCCCTGCTGATCCTCGACAATTGCGAGCAGGTGGTCGATGCCGCCGCCCTGCTGGCCGAAGCGCTGTTTGAGGAAGCCCCCACGCTGATGCTGCTGGCCACCAGCCGCGAGCCTTTGCGCGCTCAGGGCGAGTGGGTGCATCGCCTGCCCGCGCTGCGCGTGCCCGCCGAAGATGAGGCGTTCGACCTCACCCAACTGGACGATTTTCCCGCCGTCGCCCTGTTTGCCCAGCGCGCTCTGGCCGCCCATGCCGGTTTCGCGCTGACGGCCGATAATGCCCCCGCCGTCATCGGCATCTGCCGCACACTGGACGGCATCCCGCTGGCCATCGAATTTGCCGCCGCGCGCAGCGACCATATGGCGCCCGATGCCATTCTGGCGGGGCTTGAGGATCGCTTCGCCCTGCTGTCGCGCGGGCGACGCACCGCCCTGCCCCGTCATCGCACCCTGAAAGGTGCGCTCGATTGGAGCTATGCCCTGCTCGAACCGACGGATCAGACCATTCTACGCCGTCTTGGCGTGTTTAAATCGACGTTCGATCTTGAAGCGGCGACTGCCGTGACGCGCGACCTTCAACTGCCACCCCATCGGCTGACCGATGTTTTGGCCGATCTGGTCGCCAAATCGCTGATCAACCAAACCACCGATCCGGTCGGCTTCTATCGCCTCCTCGACACCACGCGCCATTACGGCATCGAGCAGTTGAACCTTGCCGGAGAAGGTTCGACCACACGCGGGTTCCATGCCGAATATCTGCTGAAACATCTGGACGACAGCGCGCGTGGCTGGGAAGGCAATGCGCTGCGCCCATGGCTGGAAACCTACAGCCGCGCCATCGAGGATGTCCGCGCCGCGCTGATCTGGGCGCGCGGCGACGCCACCAAACTGACGCTGGCCATCGAAATCCAGATCAAGAGCGCGGTGCTGTGGTTCCACCTCTCGCTGGCCAGAGACTATCTGCGCCATACCGAAGTGGCGCTGGCGAGCATCGCCGGGGCCGATATTCCCGCCGATCTGCGCGCAGAGCTTTTCCTCGGCTATGGCCATGCGCTCTGGCATGTCGAGGGGCCGGTTCCCGCGATGGGCGACGCCTTTGCCCAGGCGCTGTCGCTGGCCGAGGCCTGCGGATCGGAAGGGCTGATGTTGCGCGCCCGCTGGGGGATCTGGGCCCATGCCATCCTTGCCGGGGACTATGCCGACAGCCTGATGCTGGCCCGGCTTTTCACCCAAAGTCTGGGCGACAGCGACGATCTGGGCAACCGCCAGACGGCGCTGCATATGGAGGCGCTCTCGCTCCATTTCTCGGGCGACCACGGGCAAGCGCTGGAGCGCCTGCTCGCCGTGCTGGCGGGCGATGCCGCGCCGGAACGCGCCAGCCACGCCAATCACGCTCTGGTCGATGGCAAGATTGCCGCGCTCAGCCTGCTGGCCCGCCTGAAATGGCAGCACGGCGAGATCACCGAGGCGCTGGCCCTGGCGCGCGAGATCGCGGTGGACATCGATCTGGTCGATCATGCGCTCTCCACCTGCTATGGTCTGGCCATCGGCTGCATCCCCGTCGCCATGGCGGCGGGCGAGACCGTGCTGGCACAGGCATGGATCGCCCGGCTGCGCGGCGTGACGAACCGCTTCGACCTCGATCACTGGGGGCGTTTCGCGCTCGGCTATGATGCGGCGTTCAAGGGCGCGGGCACTCTGCCTGCCGGGGCCAGCCCGATGCAGACCGAGATGTTCCGTGTCGCTGCCGATCCGATGAGCGATGTGATCTGGCACAGGGTAAAACCCTTGTAACGCAGGGCCTTAACCGTCTTCCCGCAGCCTTCACACTTCTTCGCGACGCTTCACTCACGCCCTTTGGCCAATCACGCCAAAGTGTCTCCAACGCTGATCGAGCGGATCGGCTTTACGGAGACACAAGATGACGATGATGTCCGCAACTTCCGCCACCGCGCCGGTCCCTGCCTCGCTTGCCCCCATCTCTCTTGCCAATGCCATCAGCCTGCTCGATCAGGCGGCCTCGGCGATCGGCGGCGATGCGCCTCTGGCCCGCGACCGCATCTCGGCAGCGCGCGACATTCTGCTCGGCAACCGGATCGAAGCGCCCAGAGCCATGGGCAGCGGCCTCGCCCCCTGGCAGACCAAGCGCATCATCGCCCATATCGAGGCGCATCTCGAGGACACCATCGCCAATGACGAACTGGCGGCGCTGATCAATCTGAGCACCGGCCATTTCACCCGCGCCTTCCGCCAGACCTTCAACACCACCCCGCATGCCTATGTGCTGGACCGCCGCGTGGATCTGGCCGCCGAGATGATGACCGGCAGCGATGAGAAACTGGCGATCATCGCGGCATCCTGCGGTTTTCACGACCAGTCGCATCTCAGCCGCATCTTCCGCCGTGCGAAAGGCGTTACTCCGGCCGTCTGGCGCCGCCGCCATGCCGCTTTCGCGATGGCACAGGCATGAGGGCCGCCCACGCCATGGCGCGGCCCGACCCCATGGTTCAGACCTTCCTGGACCAGCAGAATGAGGGGTTGAACCCGCGCCTTTCAAGCCAGCCCGGCGAACGTATCGCGCCCGGCATGATGCTGTTCCGGCCATGCGGCGATGATCGCGCGGCGCGGCCCGCCCTGCTCTATCGCGGCCTGCCCTCCTGCGCGCCATGGACCCGCCATCACGGGCTGCAGCGTCTGGCCGAGTGCACCGGGCGACTGGTGTTCTGGCATGATGCGCCCGAAGCCGCCGCCCCTTCCGGCCTCGGCTGGGTCGCCCGGCATGGGCGGGATTTTGGCGCATCTCCGGATCGGCTGGCCGTGGCGGCGGATGGCGTGGCGGCGATCGGGTTGGTCCATGAAATCTGCGCGCGATCCGCTCCCGTGGCGCCGGCGGCCCTGCTGCTCGTGACGCCCGTGCTGGGGCCCGCCGAGACGTTCCGCCCGCAGGATGCCTATCTTGAGGAGCTCCATGCGGCGGCATTGCATCAGGCCAATCAGTCCGTCGAAGCCTGTGGCTGGCCGCTCGATCTGGCGCGGGACCAGTTGCGGCATCTGCCGCCGACGCTGGTGCTGACCGCCGAACTCGACGGCTTTCGCGACAGTGCGGAAAGCTTTGCCCGGCGGCTTGTCGCCATCGACAATGACGGCGCGGCGGTGCGTTTTCTGGGCGTCATCGCCCATTTCACCTGGCTTGCGCCTCTGCTGGCGGCGCCCGTGTCCGTGACGGCGCAGCAGGCGATGGTGGCCTTTTTGCAGCATGTCTCCGACTGATCGAAGGGATAGGTTGATGAGCCCTGACACAATCTGGCTGGGTCGATATTCGCCCTTCGCCCGGATCTTTCGCGCCGATGATCCCGCAGCGGATACAGCCACCAAGAGCACGCCGCATCGGCGCCAGCCCCACACTTTCAGGCAGGCGCCATCCCCTCCACCCGAGACGCATATCTAGTACGAGAAATCAAATCCGGCCGCCCCTCAGGCCATGCCCGCATCGCCTGAGGCGTGGCGGATCAGCGCCAGCATCTTGAGCCGCGCATCCTCACTGTCGCCACGCATGATGGCATCGAACACGGCATCGTGATCGGGCATGGGATCGCGCGATTCCTTGCGCTCATCCCGTGCGAAATGGGTGGTCCAGGCCACCACCGCCGTCACCGAGGTGGAGAGCGAGATCAGCGATTCATTGCGCGTCGCCAGCAGGATCAGGCGATGGAACAGTTGGTCCGCCGCGCGTCCCTCTGGCGTTTGCAGGCCAAAACGCCGCATCTCCTCCAGCGCATGGCCCATGCGCGAGATATCCTGAGCATCGCGGCGCAAAGCGGCGAATTGCGCTGCGGCAGGCTCCACCACGGTGCGTAATTCGAAGATATCGCGCAGAAATTCCGGCGATGGCCCCGCCTCGAACATCCAGGCCAGCACGTCGAGATCGAGCATGTTCCAGCGCACACGCTCATTGATCCGCGTGCCGCTCTTGGTCCGGCTGTAGACCAGCCCCTTGGCCGACAGCACCCGCACCGCCTCGCGATAGGCCGTGCGCGAGATGCCGGTTTCGGCGCTGTAGCGCTCCTCGCCGGGCAGCATATCGCCCGGCTGGTAGCGCCCGCCGACAATGGCAATGCCCAGATCATGCGCGATGCGATCATGCACGGCGCGCGTACCGCCCCCGGTTCCCGCCACGGGCCGTGCCAGAGGGTAATCGCCTGCCTGAGTCATCGCATCCCGAGTCATGCCGTTCTCGTCCGCTTTCCGCCCGCTTTCGTCAAGATCGCTGAGAGACAGCTCTCACTGGTATGAGAAAATATGCAAAGAAACCATGACGAAACAAGATTTTGAAGATTCACCGCTTGCCTTGGCCGAAAATTCCCGCATCTAGTATGAGAAATAAAAACGGAGGGGATGATGTCAAAGCGCAGAATGAGGTTTCTTCACCTGCCACTCGCGGCCCAATTGCTGGTGCCGCTGCTGGCCCCGGCCGCCATGGCGCAAACCCCTGAGCAGGCCGCACCAACAACCGGCAATCAGGCCGACAAGCCCGAACCTTCCTCAGCCGACATCATCGTCACCGGCATGCGTGCCAGCCTGTCCTCGGCCCAGTCGATCAAGCGCAACGCCCAGCAACTGGTGGATTCCGTCATCGCCGAAGACATCGGCAAGCTGCCCGACAACAATGTGGTCGAGGCGCTGCAGCGTGTGCCCGGCGTGCAGGTTTCGCCGCGCGCTCGCGGGGAATCCGCCACGGTGCTGATCCGCGGGCTTCCCGATGTCGTCACCCTCATCAACGGGCGCAACATCTTCAGTACCACGGGCCGCTCGCTGTCGCTGGCCGATGTGCCCGCCGATCTGGTCTCGGGCGTCGATGTCTACAAATCGCGCTCGGCGGATCAGTTGGAGGGCGGCATCGCCGGGCTGATCAATGTCCGCACGCGGCGGCCCTTCGATTTCAAGCACTTCGAACTCGCGCTGGCCGGGCGGCAGGTCTACAGCGAGCAGCCCGGCACCGCCGATCCCTATCTCAGCGCCCTCATCAGCAACCGCTGGACCACCGACATCGGCGAGTTCGGCGCGCTGGTTAGCGTCTCCTACCACAAGACCCGCTATCGCGACGAGACGATCTACAGCGGCGGTTATTTCGGCTACAACCGCGACAACAGCCGCGCCCCCTACACGCCCGGCGTCCCGCTCGACCCGCACGGCACCAATCCGGCCGATGCCGCCGTCTTCCGCACCGACACCATCGGCGCCTTCGAGCAGATCGGCACCCGCACCCGCCCCGCCGTCAACGCCACGCTGCAATGGGCCCCTGACGACCGGCTGACGATCCATGCCGATGGGCTGTTCTATGGCTATCGTGACAAGGGCAACAACAACCAGAACTTCACCTCGATGAACGGCACGCTGCTCTCGCCGCTGCAATTCGTGGGGGACACCAAGCTGGTCCAGTCCGAAAGCATCGCCAACAACCGCGTCGCCACCTTCGGCAGCGGCTACAGCAGCACCGCCGACCGCTGGCAGGGCGCGCTGGGCGCCGACTGGAAAAGCGATGACTGGAAAGCGGCGAGCGAGGTGGCCTACACACGCTCCTCCGCCACCGATATCGCCAACAATCTCGATGTGGATTTTATCGCATCACGCACCGATGCGGTGTTCAACAACGGCACCGGCACGCCCACCTTCACCCTGCCCAATGACAACATCGCCGATATCTCGCGCTATTACCTCTCACGCCTGTCCACCACGCGCACGGTGGGGCAAGGCACGGAATGGGCCTGGCGCGGCGATATCACCTACCGCAAGCCCTTCCTGATCTTTTCCAGCGTGGACGCCGGCGCGCGCCTGAGCAGCCGCAACGCCCGTTCGGACAGCTTTACCCAGACGGTCAATTGCTCGGCCACCGGGGCGGTGCAGTGCTACAGCATCGCCGCCAACAGCCTGCCGGGGCTGATGACGGTGACTCCCGGCGGCTTTTACGACGGCACGCGCAATTTCGTGCGCCAATGGGGCACGCCCGGCACCGATTACCTGCTGAACAACATCGGCACGCTGCGCCAGATCTTCGGCCTCGCGCCCGGCGATCCGGCCTTCCAGAACACCCAGCATTTCGACATCACCGAGAAGAACTACGCCGGCTATGTGCAGGGCAACATCGCGGTTGGTCGAGTGGACGGGCAGATCGGCCTGCGCGCGATCCAGACCGATATCACCTCCAACGCCTTTCTGGCCTTGAGCGGTGCGACCTCGCCCGTCACCATCCGCAACAAGGGGACCGACTGGCTGCCCAGCCTGGCCTTGCGCTACAAGCTGAAGGACAATCTCTTCCTGCGCCTGGCCGCCAGCAAGACCATCACCCGCCCCAGCTTCGCGCAGCTCAATCCCGCGCTCACGCTTACCCCGCCGATCCCCGGCCAGCAGCCCTTCGGCAAGGGCACCAGCGGCAATGCCGATCTACAGCCGGTGCGCTCCAACAATTACGACCTGTCGCTGGAGTGGTATATCGACCGGTCGAACTCGATCACGGTCACGGCCTTCCGCCGCGATGTCACCGGCTTTATCCAGTCGGTCACCAGCAATTTCCAGATCGACTATCTGGGCGCCGACAACGGCGTCTATCAGGTGACACGCCCGGAAAATTCGGGCTCGGGACGCCTGCAGGGGATCGAGGGCGGCATCACCCTGTTCCCCAAGGCCCTGCCCCGCTGGCTCACCGGCCTCGGGCTGAGCGCCAATGGCACCTATATCGATGGCAAGAACAAGGCGCTCTCGCCGCTGCCCGGCGTGACGGGTTATATGACCATCCCCTTCCAGAATGTGTCGAAATATTCGGCCACCGCCACGCTGATCTACGAGAAACAGGGCTTTTCCGCCCGCGCCTCCTATGTCTGGCGCGACAAATACAATTCCGGACTGCATTTCACCGGGGTCAATCCCAATTTCATCACCACCGGGGCGATCAGCAATCTCGACCTGTCCTTCTCCTATGAGGTCACGCCGAAATTTACGGTGGTCTTCGATGCCACCAATGTGCTGAAAAACCTCTACCAGACCTCTTTCAACGATCCCACGCTCTACCCGCGCGACACGGTGCTTTACACAAGCACCTTCGCCATCGGATTCAGAGCCAAACTGTAAGCTGAGAGGATGCCCCGTGACCCTATCCCGCACTCTTGCCGCTCTCTCCCTCGCCGCCGCCCTGCCCTCCACCTTGCAGGCGCAGGAAGCGCCCCCGCGCCCCGTCGCGATCAGCGTGGACGCCGGGCAGACCATCGGCACGCTGCCCCCCATCTGGCGGTTCTTCGGCGCGGATGAGCCCAATTACGCCACCATGAAGGACGGGCGCAAATTGCTGCTCGAACTGGGCGATCTCAAGAAGGGTGAGGTCTATTTCCGCGCCCACAATCTGCTGAGCAGCGGCGACGGCACCGCCGCCTTCAAATGGGGCAGCACCAACGCCTATCGCGAGGATGCCAATGGCAAGCCGGTCTATGACTGGACCATCGTCGATCACATCATCGACACCTATCGCGCGCGCGGCATCCGCCCCTATCTCCAGATCGGCTTTATGCCCGAGGCGCTTTCCAGCGCCCCGCCGGGCACGCCCTATCAGCATCTCTGGCGCCCCGGCTTCGACTACCGCCTGATCGCCACCGGCTGGACCTATCCGCCCAAGGATTATGCCAAATGGGGTGAACTGGTCTATCAATGGACCCTCCACAACATCGAACGCTATGGCCGCGCCGAGGTCGAAAACTGGTATTTCGAGGTGTGGAACGAGCCCAACTCGACCTTCTACTGGCAGGGCAGCCCCGAGGATTTCTACAAGCTCCACGATTACGCCATCGCCGCCATCCGCCGCGCTTTGCCCAAGGCGCGCGTGGGCGGGCCGGATGTGGCCGGGCCGGGCGGCACCTTTATGGACGGCTTTCTGAAGCATGTCTCATCCGGCACGAATTACGCCACCGGCCAGACGGGTACGCCCACCGATTTCCTCTCCTTCCACGCCAAGGGCAGGCCCAGCTTCGTCGACGGCCATGTCCGTATGGGCATCGCCACCCATCTGAGCGAGGCCGATGGCGGCTTTACCAAGGTGCTGTCGGTTCCCGCTCTGGCAGGCAAGCCGGTGGTGATCGGGGAAAGCGATCCGGAAGGCTGCGCGGCCTGCCCCGGTCCGCAGAACGCCTATCGCAACGGCACGATGTATTCCAGCTACACCGCCGCCAGCGTGGCGCGACTGTGGGAACTGGCGCGCAAACGCCACGTCAATCTGGAGGGCGCGGTCTCATGGTCCTTCGAGTTCGAGGATCAGCCGTGGTTCGCCGGTTACCGCCAGCTCGCCACCAATGGCGTGGATCTGCCGGTGCTCAACGTCTTCCGGCTGTTCGCCAAGCTCGGCACCACGCAACTGGCCGCCACCAGCGATGCGCAAGTGCCGCTGGACACGGTGATGGCCAAGGGCGTGCAGGGCGAGGCCGATGTCGGCTCCATCGCCACGCGCACCGCCGATGGAAAGCTGGCGCTGCTGCTGTGGCATTATCACGATGATGATGTGGCCGGCCCCGATGCGCAGATCAGCATCAGCCTCAAGGGGTTGAAAGCCGCGCCGGCTTCCGCTTCCCTGTGGCGCGTCGACAAGACCCACGCCAACGCCTTTGCCGCATGGCAGGCGATGGGCTCACCCCAATCACCCGACCAGAACCAGTATACCCAACTGGAAAAGGCCTCGCAGCTTCAGGCCGAGACCGTCAGTGTCACCTCGGGCAAAAGCATCAGCCTGCGCCTGCCGCGTCAGGGTGTTGCTCTGCTGGTACTCAACTGATGGCCAAAACGGCGCGATCCGGGCGCTGGGCCATTGCGGCGATGATCGCGGTGGCCATCGCCATCAGCTATCTCGACCGCCAGACCCTGCCCTGGGCGATCAAGCATATCGAGGCCGACATCCCCATCGGCAACCAGACCAAGGCCTTTCTGGATAGCGCCTTTCTGGCCACTTACGGCCTGATGTATCTGGGCGGCGGCTGGCTGCTGGACAGGGTGGGCACGCGGATCGGCTTTCTGGCGATCATGCTGTTCTGGTCGCTGGCCTGCGCCAGCCATGGGCTGGCGGGCGGCATCGCGGCTCTGGCCACCAGCCGCCTGCTGCTGGGCATGGGCGAGGGCGGCAGCTTTCCTGCCGCCACCCGCGCCATCGCCGAATGGTTCGCCCCCGCGCAACGCGCCGCCGCCATGGGGCTGGTCAATGCCGGAACCGCCGTGGGCGCCGTGCTGGCCCCGCCCTTGATCGCAGGCATTCTGGCCCATGGCGGCTGGCTGGGTCTGGCGGGCTGGCGCTGGGTGTTTTTCGTGACCGGCAGCTTTGGGCTGGCATGGTCGCTGTGGTGGTGGCTCGCCTATCGCCAGCCTTCACCCACGCCCGCTGAACCATCGCAAGATGCCGCGCCCGGCATCGTCCAACTGCTGGCCCATCGCGAGGTGCGCGCCATCGTCCTCGCCAAATTCCTGAGCGACGGGGCGTGGTATTTCTACCTCTTCTGGCTGCCCAAATATCTGTTCGAAGCCCATCATTTCGACCTGAAACAGGCCGCCACCATCGGCTGGATACCCTATGCCGCCTCGGGCGTGGGCAGCCTGTGCGGCGGCTTTCTGTCGAGCCGGCTGCTCGCCTCGGGCTATTCGGTCAATGCCGCGCGCAAGATCGCCTTGGGCCTCAGCGCCGCCTGCATGCCATGGGTGATGCTGGCGCCCGCCATGGCCTCGGTGGGGGCGGTGATCGCCATTTTCAGCCTCGCCTTCTTCGGCCAGCAGAGCTGGTCCACACTGGTCATGACCCTGCCCACCGATCTGGCCCCGCGCAGCGCTCTGGGGCGCCTCGCCGGGCTGGTCGGGCTGGGCGGCGCCTTTGGCGGCATCGTCATGGGGCAGGCCGCTGGATGGGCACTGGATGCGGGCTCGGGCTATGGGCCGGTGCTGACCGTGGCCGCATTGCTCCATCTGATCGCCTTCGCGCTGATCTGCCTTGCCATTCCCCGCATTGCGCAACTCACCTTCACCCGAAAGGATCTGCCTTGAAGATCACCGAAATCCGCACGCGCGTCGTCCAGTGGGAAGGCGAGACCGTGCCCCTGCCGCCGCATTTCTGCACCAACCCGATGGATCTGGTCTCCCCTCTGCTCACCCCAGAGACGATGGGCACCTTCACCTTCCACGGCTGGCTGATCGTGGAGATCTTCACCGATGAGGGGCTGGTGGGCATCGGCAATGCCGCTCTGGCGCCGCTGGTGACCAAGCAGATGATCGACCTCTATCTCGCCCCGCTGCTGATCGGCCAGAACCCGTGGGACAGCGAGTTCCTGTGGCAGCATATGTACCGCAAGACCATGGCCTTCGGACGCAAGGGCGTGGCGCTGGTGGCGATCTCCGCACTGGACATCGCTTTGTGGGACCTGATGGGCAAATCGGCCAAACAGCCGGTGTTCCGCCTGCTGGGCGGGCGCACCAAGGCGAAGATCCCGGTCTATGCCAGCAGGCTCTATTCGGTGCCGCTCGACCAACTGGCGCAGGAAGCGGCCAGCTACAAGGCGCAGGGCTATAAGGCGATGAAGCTACGCTTCGGCTGGGGGCCGATCGATGGCGCCGAGGGCATGGCCCGCAATGTCGAGCTGATCCGCACCGTGCGCGAAACCGTGGGCGACGAGATCGACATCATGGCCGACGCCTATATGGGCTGGAGCCTCGATTACGCCAAACGCATGATGCGCCTGATCGAACCCTTCAACCTGCGCTGGCTGGAGGAAGCGATCATCCCCGACGACATCAACGGCTATCACGAATTGCGCCGTTTCGGCTCTACCCCCATCGCGGCTGGCGAGCATGAGTTCACCAGCTATGGCTTCCGCCAGATGATCGAGGCGCGCGCGCTGGATTATTTCCAGTTCGACACCAATCGCGTGGGCGGCATCACAGCGGCGCGGAAAATCCAGGCACTGGCCGAGGCCTATTCCATCCCCGTGGTGCCGCATGCCGGGCAGATGCACAATTACCATGTGGTGATGGCCAGCCTGAACAGCCCCATCGCCGAATATTTCCCGATGGTCGATGTCGAGGTCGGCAACGAACTCTTCTGGTATATTTTCAAGGGCGAGCCGCAGGCGGTGGACGGCTATATCGATCTGGACGACAACCTCCCCGGCCTCGGTCTGGAGATCGATGAGGCGGCCCTCTCGCGTTTCAAGGTGATCGGATGACAAAGACAGCATTTCTCGGCCTTGGCATCATGGGCGCCGGGATGGCCGCGCGACTGATCGGAGCCGGTTTCGAGGTGGCCGTGTGGAACCGCAGTGCGGAGAAAGCCGCCGCCCTGCGCGCGTTGGGCGGCCATGTCGCCGCCAGTCCGGCGGAGGCCGCGCGGGGTGCGCAGATCGTCGTCTCCATGCTGGCCGACGACACCGTGTCCCGGCAGGTCTGGACCGGGCCCGAGGGCGCCCTGCCCGCCATGGCACCCGGCGCGGTCGCGGTGGAATCGAGCACGCTGACCAGCCCATGGGTGCGCGAACTGGCCGGGCTGGCTTCGGCGCGCGGCGTGGAATTTCTCGAAGCCCCGGTCACCGGCAGCCGCGATCAGGCCGCGCAAGGCACGCTGCGTTTCCTTATGGGCGGCGAGGCTTCGGCCATCGCGGCGGCGCGCCCGGCACTCGACGCCATGGGCAGCGCCTCGGTGCATCTGGGCCCGGCGGGCAGCGCGGCCACGGTCAAGCTGGCCAACAATTTCCTCTGCGGGGTTCAGGCAGCGGCTTTGGCCGAAGCGCTGGCTCTGCTGGAAAAAAGCGGCCTCGATGTCGAGCAGGCCTTCTCTATTCTGGCCGAGGGCGCGCCGGGCAGCCCGCTGGTCAAGGCCGTGGGGCGCCGCATGCTGGAGCGCGCCTATACGCCGCATTTCCTCGTGCCGCTGATGGCCAAGGATCTGGCCTATGCCCAGGCGGCGCTGGGCGAGGCCGGCATTCACTCGGGGATCGCGGAGACGGCCCGGCAGCGTTTCTCCGCCGCCGATGCAGCCGGGCAAGGCCATCGCGACATCGCCGCGATCATCGAGCCCTTGCGGGAAAAGCGCGAATGACGCCCCCCCGCTTTTAGCGCATGATATCGTCCGCGAACCTGCGCAGCAATTGCCGGAGCTGATCAAGCTCGGGGTCGGTCCATGACGCCAGAATGCGGTTGGCAAGGCGCTCGCGCGCGGCGTTCAGCGCATCGATCATGGCCTGACCCTTTGTGCTGACACTGGCCTCGCGGATGCGCTTGTCGCGCGGCGAGGCTTGCCGTTCGATCAGCCCAAGCTCTTCCAGCTTCGTCATCTGGCGGCTGACGGTGGTATGGTCGCGGCCCGTCCGGTCGGCCAGCTCGACCACGCCGATCGGCCCATAGCGCCCGATCCGCGCCAGCAACGGAAACAGCGCGCGGTCAAGCGGAATGCCCGCTTCCTCGATCAGCCGGTCATCCCGGCGGGGGCGGTTGAACTCATCCACCACATCGATGAGCGCGGCGTGGAGCCCGCGCAGGATATCGCGATTATGTGCATTATTCACGTTTTTCGTTGCCCCATGGCATGGCCGGATATATGTGCATATTACACATTGATTCGCGGAGATGCCAATGTCTTTCGACACAGACGTCCTGATCAGCGGCGCAGGCGCCGCAGGCCTTGCGCTTGCCATCGATCTGGCGCGGCGCGGCATCGCCTTCACCCTGATCGAGCAGAATGAACAGCCTTTCGGCGGATCACGCGGCAAGGGCATCCAGCCCCGCACGCTGGAGGTCTTCGAGGATCTCGGTCTGGTCGACCGGCTGGCGGCGGCGGGGGCGCCCTATCCGCCGCTGCGCCATTACCGCAGCGACGGCACCACCGAGGAATCCCTGCTGACCGGCGAGGAGGTCTCCCCCAGCCCCTCGGAACCCTATGCCGCCCCGCTGATGATCGCCCAGTTCCGGACCGAGGCCGTAATGCGCGAAAGGCTGGCCGAACTGGGCCACCGCCCGCACTTCGGACGGCGACTGGCCGGGTTCGACCAGGACGAAAACGGCGTCGCCGCCCGCATCGTCGATGCGCAGGGCGAGCATCTTGTCCGCGCCCGCTTCCTGATCGGCACCGACGGCGGGCGCAGCTTTGTGCGCCATACGCTGAACATCAGCTTTCCCGGCGAAACGCTGGGGGTTCGCGCATTGGTCGCCGATGTGCGGCTGGAGGGGCTCGACCGGCTGGCCTGGCACCGTTTCCAGATCGGCTCCCCCGCGACGCAGTTCATGGTGTGCCCACTGGCGGGCACCGATCTGTTCCAGTTGCAGGGGCCAGTGCCGCTCGAAGGCGATATCGACCTCTCCCCCGCCGCCCTGACCGAGCTGATCGCCCGGCGCACCGGGCGGACCGATATCGTGGTGCATGCCGTCTCATGGGCGTCGGTCTATTCGATGAATGCAAGGCTGGCGGACCGCTATCGCGTCGGGCAGGTCTTTCTGGCGGGAGACGCGGCGCACACCCATCCGCCGACAGGCGGGCAAGGGCTCAACACCAGTGTGCAGGATGCCTACAACCTTGGCTGGAAGCTGGCTGCGGTTATTACCGGTGCGTCGGATACGCTGCTCGACACCTATGAGGGAGAGCGGCGCCCCATCGCGGCAGGCATGCTGGGCCTCGCCACGCGCCTGCTGGGCGAAGCCAGGGAAGGCACGATGCGCCGCGACCGGGAGTCACGCCAGCTCGACCTTGGCTATCGCGCATCCTCCCTGTCCTGCAAGGTGCTGTCCGGCGAAACACGGCTCCAGCCGGGCGACCGCGCGCCTGACGCGCCATGTCGGGGGCGGGCCGGTCAGCCCACACGATTGTTCTCGGTGTTTGCCGGGCCGCACTGGACCTTGCTCGGTTTCGGTTCCCCTGAACGCCCCTCGCCGCGCGCGGGCCTGCGCATGGCCGTGATTGGAGAGCACGGCGACCTTATCGACGATGCCGGGCATATCGCCGATGCCTATGGGCTTGCGCCCGGCCAATGGGCGCTGGTGCGCCCTGATGGCTATCTGGCCGCGATCATCGACACGAACGAGCTGGATCAGACGCTGCGACGCTATTTCGAGGATCGCCTGACAACAGCCGTTCCGGCAGAGGTCGACTAAAGCATCGTCACGCCGCCATGGCGGCGGTGATCTCGCGCAGGAAAAATCCCTCATCGGCCAGGCCGCTGTCATCCAGAATGTCCGGCACGAAAGAGGCGGTGAAGAAGGCCCCGCGCAGCAACACCTCAAACTGAATGGCCGCGCGTTCCGGATCGGCCGCCCCCAGACGCCGGAAGACCTCCTGCGTCCTTTCGGTGCGCAGGCTGAAAGAGGCGCGCAGCAGACGATCGGTCTCGGGCTGGCGCTTCGCCATCAAAAAGCACTCATAGCGCGCCAGCATGCGCACCGGCCCCTGCTCCCGCCGAACGGCGGCCAGCATCTCGGCAAACCAGCGCGCCACCGAGGCGACATCGACCACCTCGCGCGCCAGCAGCGTGTCGAACAGGATGCGAATACGGCGGAAATCGGCGTCGAACAGCGCCTTGACCGTCGCCATCACCAGATCCTCGCGGCGGCGGAAATAGGCCGAGGTGGTGCCTTCGGGATAGCCCAACTGCTTGTCGATGGCGCGATGGGTGAGGCCGCGGCTGCCCTGCTCGCCCAGAATGTCGATCGCGGCATCGGCAATGGCCGCGCGCCGATCCGCGCGATCGCTGTCCTGCCTGAACGGGGCGAGCGAACTCTCATCCATGTGCCGATATCCTTTCATCGTGGTCTTTCCGCCCTCACGCCTCGCTTGACAAGCCCCAGCACCTTCTACATTTGTAGACAACAAGTGAAGAATCGCCATCATGAACAGAATGGCGGTCAAAAAGAGGGGGGAAAGATCATGCGCAGGCTTCTGCTGGCATCATCGGTGCTGATCGCAGGCTGGGGGGCACCGGCCGCCGCACAGGACACCGGGCAAGACACCGCCGGAAACGGCAACACGGGCATCCGCGACATCATCGTCACCGCCCAGCGCAAATCCGAAAGCACGCAAAAGGCGGGCATTGCGATTGCCGTGCTCAGCGGCGAGCAACTGCTGCAAAAAGGCCTGTCCAGCGCCAATGATCTGGGCAAGGCGGTGCCCGCGCTCAACGTGCAGGCGGGCGGTGGGCCGCTGACCTCCTTCTTCGTGCGCGGCGTCGGCAATTTCACCGTCAACGGCTATTCCGACCCGGCGGTCGCCTTCGCCTATGACGGCGTTTACATGGGCCGCGCCACCTCCACCTCGGGCATGTTCTACGATCTGGAGCGGCTGGAGGTGCTCAAAGGGCCGCAAGGCACGCTCTATGGCCGCAACGCCACGGCAGGCGCCATCAACGCCATTCCGGCCAAGCCGAAGATCGGCGAGTGGTCGGGCAATGCCAGCGCCTATTACGGCAATTACAACGCCTTCGGCCTGCAAGGCGCGATCAATGCCCCCATCGGCGAGCATGGCGCGCTGCGGTTGGCAGGCAATGTCGTCAGCCATGACGGCTACATGTCCGACGGCACCAGCGACGAGAAGAACCAGGCCCTGCGCGGCCAGATGCTGGCCGAACTGACGCCAGATCTGACTGTGCGCGTCGGCGCCGACTGGTCGCACACCGGCGGCAAGGGGCCGGGCGCCAGCTATGCCGGGGCCTATGCCTACAACCGCACCAGCGGCAGCTACAGCTTCGTTCCCTCGGGGTTGAGCGTGGACACCGGGCTCTATAGCCCGGCATCTCAGGCCTATCGCCAGACGCTGTTTCTGGGCGCCACCGGTCGCAACGCCGCCCCGCTGGACGACACCGCCTATCAGAACAACAGCTTCTATGGCACCAATGCCGAGATCACCTGGAAGAGCGGCATCGGCACCTTCACCCTGCTGCCCGCATGGCGCCATTCCCAGCTCGACAGCCGCTTCGGCAATCCCGGTTTTGTCGGCTGGATCCGCGAAAAGGACGATCAGATCAGTCTGGAAGCGCGGCTTGCCACCAAGCGGGTGAGCATCTTCGAAGCCATTCTGGGCGGCTATTATTTCGACGAGACGGTGAACGGCAATTACACCTTCGCGCAGCAGCAGTTGAACGCCTATCAGGCCTTCACCTCGAAGACCAAATCCTATGCCGCTTTCGGCCGCCTGACCGCGCATCTTTCCCAAGGCTTCCGCCTGATCGGCGGCCTGCGCTTCACCCGTGACGAAAAGCGCTTCGATGGACAGGCCGATGTGTTCATCGACACCTGCACGCTGCGGGTGGCGGGGCGCCCCTCCTGCCCCAGCGCGCCGCTGCTGCCTGTCACCGCCTCCTACACCGATCTCACCGCGCCTTTCGTCATCGCTCCGGCGGGCGGTGGGGCCCCCATCGGCGCCACGGGCGCGGTGCTGGTCCATGCGCAGACCCCGGTCCATGCCTCGCTGCCCAAGAGCAAAGCGACATGGCGCGCGGGCGTGGAGTTCGATGTGACGCCCCGCTCGCTGCTCTATGCCACGGTGGAGACGGGCTATCGCTCGGGCGGCTTCTCGCTCTCGGCAGGCTATGAGACGTTTCAGCCGGAATATCTCACCGCCTACACCATCGGCAGCAAGAACCGCTTCTGGAACAACCGGGTTCAGTTCAACCTCGAAGCCTTCTATTGGGACTACACCAACCAGCAGGTGAACCATTCGGGCATCGATCTGAACGGCAATCAGGGGCAGTTCACCCAGAATGTCGGCAATTCGAAGATCAAGGGCGTTGAAGCCGATCTTCAGTTGAAGGCGACGCGCACCACGCTGCTTTCCGCCAACATCCAATATCTGGATTCGAAATATGGCAGCTACACCTATTCGGTGCCGGTGGGCGCCAATCCGCCGATCACCGGCTGCGCCTATGCGCTCAATCCGGCCAATGCGGCGCTCTACACCATCAATTGCAGCGGCAAGCCGGGCTATCAATCGCCGCGCTGGACCGCCAACCTGGGGCTGGAACAGACCCTGCCGCTGGGCCGCTACAACCTTGTTGCCGCCATCGACACGCAATACAAGACCAGCCGCTATATCGCCTTCGATTTTCTGCCCGAAGAGCTGATCGGCGCCACCTGGACCACCAATGCCGAATTGCGCCTTTCTCCCAAGGAAGGGCGCTGGTCGCTGGCCGGCTATGTCCGCAACATCGAGGGGACGCGCATCCCGGTCAATGCGCCCACCTATCCGGCGGCCTCATCCCTCAATTACATCACCAGCGCGCCGCGCACCTTCGGCGTGCGAGCAGGAGTAAAATTCTGATGCGTCATGCCCTTCTCACCGCCCTTCTGCTGCTGGGCGCCGCACCGGTTTCCGCCGCGCCCGCCGCGCAATGGATCACGCTGGGGACGGCGGGCGGCCCCGTGGCCTCGCCCACGCGCAGCCAGCCGGCCAATCTGCTGGTGACGGGCGAGGGCGTCTATCTGGTCGATTGCGGCGACGGCTGTGTCGAGCAACTGGCCAAGGCGCATATCCCGCTCGACCGGGTGAAAGGCTTGTTCATCAGCCATCTGCATTACGATCATGTCGGCGGGGTCTCGGCGCTGCTGGGGCTGCGCTATCAGACCAGCACCTATGCGCCGCTGCCCATCTATGGCCCGCCGGGCACCAAAGCCATGGTGGACGGACTGGTCGCCGCGATGATGCCCTTTGCCATGAGCGGCTATGGCATCCCCGGCACGCCGCATGTCGATCCGGCCAGCACGGTGAGCGTCACCGAACTGTCGGGCGGCGATCATCTCACGCTGGGGTCGGTGGCGGCCAGCACCGTGCAGAACACCCATTACTCCTTCGCGCCGGGCAGCGAGGATGACCGGCGCTTCCGCTCGCTGGCATGGCGCTTCGAGACGGGCGGGCGCTCCTTCGTCTTCACCGGCGACACCGGGCCCAGCGAGGCGGTCACGCGCTTTGCCAAAGGCGCCGATGTGCTGGTCAGCGAGATCATCGATCTGGACGCCACGCTGGCCATGGTCAACCGCGAGAACCCCCATCTCGATGCGCAAAAACGCGATGGCATGATCGAGCATCTCAGCCGCCATCACCTGCCCGCCGCCGAGGTCGGCAAGATGGCCGCCGCTGCCGGCGTGAAGCAGGTGGTGCTGACCCATTTCGCCCCCTCCGATCCATCGGCGGCACTGGTTGAGCATTTGCGGCAGGGCATCGCGGCGCAGTATCACGGGACGATCACCATGGCCCGCGATCTCGACAGCTTCTGACCAGCGTCCAAAGGACTGGCGCCCGGTCTTCCTGAAACACGACACCGCCCGGCCCGCAAGGACCGGACGGTGTTCGACGGCATCAGCCGCAAAAGCGGTCAGGCCTTGGGCGCAGCCTCAGCGGCAACAGCGGCAACAGCCGCGGCAGGCTGCGGCTCACGCGCCATGCGGCGCGGCTTGGCAGCGGCCTTGGGCTTGGCGTCCTTGCTCTCGGTTGCCTTGGCGGCGGCGGGAGCGGCGTCAGCCTTCGCCTTGCGCGCGGTGCGGGCAAGCTTGGCGGCAGGCGTTGCCGTAGCGGGCGCGGCCGTCGTGTCAGTCGCTGCAGGTGCGGCTTCCTTCACGGCGCTGGCGGCCTTCGCCGGCTTGGGCGCGGCCTTGGTCTCGGCGGCCACCTTCGCGACAGTCTTCGCCTTGGTCACCGGCTTGGCGGCGGATTTGGCAGGCTTGGCTTTCGCGGCAGGCGCGACAACCTTCTCGTCCGAGGCAGCCTTGGGCGCGGTCACTGCCGCGGGGGCCGTGAGCCCCTGCAACAAGGCCAGGCCCTCAGCCTTCGCCTTGCGCGGAGCGCGGGCCGGCTTGGCGGCGGCAGGCGTGCTGGCGGCCTTCGCGGTCGATGCGGTCACAGCAGCAGCGGCGCCCTTGGCGGCCGCCTTGCGCACGGGCTTCGCAGCCGTGTCAGCAGCGATTTTGCCCGTACCATTCAGAGCAGCAACAGAAGCCGTCTTCGCGGCGGGCTTGGCCTTGGCTGCAGGCTTCGCCTTGGCCACCGGCTTGGCGGCGGTCTGCTGCTTGGCAGGGGCAACCGGCTTCGCGGCAGGCGCGCCCGTGCTGTTCCCGTCGAACGCGGCAAGCACAGTCTTCAAAAGATTGGAAACATCCGCAAGGGCGGGATGGACGTTGGGGTTCTGCAGCCAGGCGATGGTAATATCGGCGGCAAGCTTGGATGAACTCTCGGTGTTGTCGGATACAGTGTCGGCCATGGTCACCCTCGTCGGATAAAGGTGGCACGGGTTACGCCTCTTCTCGCTTTTCGTCAAACATGCCCTGCTTGCGGCAGATCAATCGACCATCTTTGCATGAGGTGATGCCCAGGTCGAACATCACCTTCGAACGAAGAGACTGTTTGGAAATCCGGCGGAAGCCGGATTTGCGGTACCGGCCCTCTCCCCCACCCGGCCACCCATAGAATACTGCCGTTGGGTGGCCGGGTGGGGGAGAGGGCCGGTACCGCACTGAACATGCGCTGTCGCGCATGTTCCAAACGGACTCTAAGCCGATCCGAGAAACCGCGACCAGAAAGGCGACAGGCCACTTTCCGTCGGATTCCTGCCGCGAAACAGATCGGCCACCTGTTTGCGCAACCAGATGATCGCCGGATCGGCATGCCCACGCCGGTGCCAGAACTGTTTGAGCTCCACCGGAGCAACATGAAAAGGCAGAGGAAGAATGTTGAGTTTCAACACCTTCGCATAGATCGTCCCCACCGAGCGCGGTACCACCGCGATCATGTCGGACTGCGCCACCAGCAGCGGCACGCTCATGAAATGCGAGGATTGCAGACGGATCCGGCGCTGATAACCCAGCTCCTGAATGCGGTTTTCAAAACGCTCCTGACTGCGCCCCGGTTGCCGCACCACGATGTGATCGGCCTCCAGATATTGGGCGAGCGTAAGGTGATCGGTGATCGCGGGATGACCATCGCGCACGAGGCAGACAAATTCATGGTCGAACAGGGTCTGCTCGAACAGGCTCGTCGTGTCGATGTCGACCAGATGCCCGATGGCCAGATCGATCGTCCCCGCCGTCAGCGCGCGCAACAGCTCATCAGGCCCCAGATCGACCGAACTCAGCGAGACGCCCGGCGCCACCGCCGCGCAGGAAGCCACCAGATCCGGCAGGAACGACAGCCCGCCCAGATCCGACATGTTGAGCACGAAACAGCGTTCGCTCTGCGCGGGATCGAACCGTCCGGTGGAAACGATATCCGCGCGCAGCGTGCCCATCATCTGCTGAACGGGGGCCCGCAACTGCTCGGCCAGAACGGTGGGTACCATGATGCCGCCCTGACGAAAGAACAGCTCATCATCGAAATGGTCGCGCAGGCGGCGCAGCGCGAGACTGACGCCGGGCTGGCTCAGCCCAAGCACCCGCGCGGCGCCCGATACGGAGCCTTCGGCAAAGATGGCGTCGAGCACGCGCAGCAGATTGAGGTCGAGCATCATTTCCAGGGCTTATACAGATCATAAAAAGATAGCGCGATGCTTATAATCCCTGCGCCTGTTATCCTGCGGCCACAACGGATCTGCAGGACCATGTCCAGAGAAGGACCTGCCGACAGCACGATGCAATCGAGGTCGCACAGGCCCGATCGGGAGATGATACGCGTGAACACAGCACCCACCCGCGACGAAACCCCTGTTTCACACGCCAGCGTTTCGCAAGCCCCTGCCCCCTGGCCGCGCAACGCCTGGTATGTGGCGGCAACGCCTGACGAGGTCGCGGACAAGCCGCTCGGGCGGCGCATCTGCGGGCATCGCATGGTCTTCTTCCGGCCGGAGTCGGGCGGGGTGGTCGCGCTTGAGGATTTCTGTCCGCACCGGGGCGCGCCGCTCTCGCTGGGCTTCCGACGCGGCGACACGCTGGTCTGCGGCTATCACGGCCTGGCGGTGGATTGCCGGGGCAAGGCGGACAACATGCCCGGCCAGCGCGTGCAGAATTTCCCGGCAGTGCGACAGTTTCCGATCGTCGAACGCTATGGCTTCATCTGGGTATGGCCGGGTGATCCGGAGCAAGCCTCGCCCGACAAGCTGCATCACCTCGAATGGGCCGAAAGCGAGGACTGGGCCTATGGCGGCGGCCTCTATCACATCAAGTGCGATTACCGCCTGATGGTCGACAATCTCATGGACCTTACCCATGAAACCTATGTCCATGCCTCCAGCATCGGGCAGAAGGAAATCGATGAGGCGCCGGTCAAGACCCGCGTCGAGGGGCAGGAAGTCATCACCAGCCGCATGATGGACGGCATCAAGGCGCCCCCCTTCTGGCGCATGGCGCTGAAGGGCGCGGGGCTGCCCGAGGATGCCACCGTCGACCGCTGGCAAATCTGCCGCTTCACCCTGCCCAGCCATGTCATGATCGAGGTCGGCGTCGCGCTGGAAGGTCATGGCGGTTACGAGGCGAATCGTTCCAAGAAGGCATCGAGCATCGTGGTCGATTTCATCACGCCGGAGACCGAGACCTCACATCACTATTTCTGGGGCATGGCGCGCCAGTTCGCGGTGGAGGACAGCGCGCTGACCGACACGATCCGTCAGGGGCAGGGCAAGATCTTTGGCGAAGACCTCGACATGCTGGAACGCCAGCAGCAGAATCTGCTCGATTACCCCGAACGCCAGCTTCTCAAGCTGAACATCGATGCGGGCGGGGCACGCTCACGGCTGATGATCAACCGCGCCATCGCGGAAGAGGAGGGCAGCGCGGTTCCTGCGGCCTAGCGCCCCCTCGGGCCTGCTCCCCACCCAGAAGGGGCGGGCCCGACCATCATGTCAAACGGGGTGACGCCCGTCCGGCGATCAGGCCACCGTCTTCAGAAGATTCTGCGCGGCCAGCGCCACCTGCGTGCGGTTGCGCACATTCAGCTTGCGCATCAGCAGCGTCATATGCGCCTTCACCGTCTTTTCGGCGATCCCCAGATCGAAAGCGATCTGCTTGTTGAGCAGCCCGGAACGGACGCCCTGCATCACCTTCATCTGCGTGGGCGTCAACCGGACCGGCGGCGCGGAGCCAACACCAGCGCCCTCAATGCTCACTTGCTGCATCTCTCAAGCCTCCTCTTGCCATGTCCGCTCGCCCGGCTTCCCGGCGAGGCCTTCTTGTGTGCCATGCAAGCCCCGCCCGATCATGGAAGATTCGGTAGGATGGCCCGATGTGGTTGGACAACCCTTGAATATTGCGACGCTGTTCCGACGTCAATCTTTGTTTTTCTGCTTTGTTAGCCCTATCATCTGTTATACAGCTTTTTGGCATGACAAGACCGAAGGTGACGCAAAAGCGCACCCAAGCGGACCACGGAGAGGACATGAATGTGATCGCAAGCCTGCCATTCCGGGCGCCCGGACCAGACCGGCATCCCTCACCGGAGGCCGTATGATGACCGAGGACATGCGACTCATCCTCTCGGCGGTGCTGGGAATCGCTGCGGCCATCACGCTGATCGTCAAGGCGCGGTTCCATCCGTTTCTGGCGCTGCTGTGCGGTGCCTTTCTGATCGGCCTGCTCACGGGGCTTCCTCCGGCAGAGCTGGCGCATGCCGTGGAAAAGGGCGCGGGCGATGTGCTGGGCGGCACGGGGCTGGTCGTCGCGCTGGGCCTGTCGCTGGGCGCCATGCTGCAGCTCTCCAACGGGGCGGAGGCCGTAGCGCAGGCCGGCCTGCGGGTGAGCGGTCCGCGCGCGGCGCCATGGATGAGCATGGCCGTTGCGCTGCTGCTGGGCCTGCCGCTGTTTTTCGAAACCGGGCTGGTGCTGCTGCTGCCGATCGTGGCCGCCGCCGCTGACGGGCTGAGCGGTGGCAAGGACACATCAACCATGCGCCTGCGCCTGATGCTGCCCGCACTGGCCGGTCTCTCGACCTTGCATGCGCTGGTGCCCCCTCACCCCGGCCCCTTGCTGGCGGTGACGGCCCTTCACGCCAATCTGGGGCTGACGATGTTCTACGGCCTGCTGGTCGGCCTGCCCACGGCGATCATCGCCGGGCCGCTGCTGGCGGGCATCATCGCGCGGCATGTACATCCTTCCGCGCCGGTGATCGGCAAGGCCGAGCCGCTGGTGCAGGCGCCGGGCCTCAGCGCCTCGCTGATCGCCGTGCTGCTGCCGGTGGTGCTGATCGCGCTGGGTCAGGTCAAGGCCGTGGTGCCGCCCGCCATGGCAGCGCATCTGGGCTGGACAGGGCTGGTCAGCAATCCCGTCTTTGCGCTGGTGCTGGCCAATCTGGCGGCCATGCCCCTGCTGTTCGGGCGGCGCATGTGCGCGGCGCCCGTGCAGGGCGCCATCTGGGCCGAAGCGATGAAACCGGCCGGCGCCATCATTCTGGCCATCGGCGCGGGCGGCGCGCTCAAGCAGGTGCTGGTGACCGCCGGGCTTGCCGATTTCCTCGCGCATCTCGCCTCGCATGGCGGCATTCCCGCCATTCCGATGGCCTGGATGACCGCTGTCTGCATCCGTCTGGCGACCGGCTCGGCCACTGTGGCCACCATCACCGCCGCCGGGATCATGCCCGCCGTGGTCACCGCCACGGGCGCCTCGCCGGAATGGACGGTGCTGGCCATCGGCGCCGGGTCGATCTTCTTTTCGCATGTCAACGATCCGGGCTTCTGGCTGGTGCGCAGCTATCTGGGCACCAGCACGCCCGATACGTTTCGCAGTTGGTCCGCCATGGAAACCGTCGTTTCGGTGGTGGCTCTGGCTTTCGTTCTGGCGGGCAGCTATCTGCTGTGATGCGGGAGGGAACAATGCAGGAAGGACGGCTGGCCGATCGGGCCTATGCGGGCATCATCGAGATCATCAACACCGAGGATCTGGAAATCGGCAACCGCCTGCCCTCCGAGGCGCGGCTGGCCGAGATCTTCGGCATTTCCCGCACCATGGTGCGCGAGGCGCTGGTAAGGCTGGCCTCCGACGGCATCACCGAGGCGCGGCGCGGCGCGGGTTCCTTCGTCAAGCGGCGGCCCTCGATGCGGCTGGGCTCGCATATGCAGATGATGGACCTGTCGGCCACCATGGGCAGCTATGAGGTGCGCTTCGTGCTGGAGGCTGAAGCGGCGCGGCTGGCCGCCATGCGCCGTTCTGTCGAGCAGATGAGCGCCATCCAGCGCGCGATGGACAATTTGCGCGCGGCGCTGATTTCCACCGGCCCGGCCCATCTCGAGGACATGCTGCTGCATCGCGCCATCGTGCTGGCCACGGCCAATCCGGTGTTCCTTTCCTGCTTTGACCATATGCATGAAGAGGTCGACCGCATCATGCGCGCGGGCGTCGACATTTCCCGCTCACGCCCGCCCGAGGCGATCGGCGCCATGCTCAATGAGCATGAGATGATCGTCGAGGCGATCAAGGTACAGGACGGCGATGCTGCCGCTCTGGCGATGCGCTGGCACCTGTCGCAGGGGCGCAAGCGGCTGATGCCCTGACCACCGAACGGTTGCAGCGGGACGAAAAGCCGGGACCTTGGTCCCGCATGTCCTGCCACGCCGCCTCGCCTATCAACAGCGCATATCCATAGGAGACGATGCGTGAGGTTCAGACATGTTCTGATGCTGGGGTCAGGCCTTTGCCTGCTGGCACACACTTTCCCGGCCATGGCCGCGACGGACCCGGCGGAAAGGCCGATGCTGGCCGTGGCCCCCGCCGACCCGTTCGCGATCACCGTGCATGGCGTGGGCGACGGCAAGGCCGATGACACCGCCGCGATCCAGCAGGCGCTCGATAGCGCCGCGGAGAAGGGCGAAGGCATCGTCTTCCTGCCTGCGGGGCGCTATCGCATCACCCGCTCGCTGTTCATCTGGCCGGGCCTGCGCCTGTTCGGCACCGGAGAACGCCGCCCCGAACTGGTGCTGGCCGACAGTACGCCCGGCTTCCAGAAAGGCGTCGCGACGATGGTCATCTTCGCCGGGCGCGGCCCCAAAGAGGGCAAGGGTCCGGCAGGCAAGGTGCCCTTCCCGCCGCCTGACGCCGTTCCGTTCAATCCCGCCATTGCCGATGCCAATCCGGGCACTTTCTATTCGGCCATGGAGGGGATCGACATCGCCATCGGCGCGGGCAATCCGGCGGCGGTGGGGGTGCGGTTCCATGCCGCGCAACATGCCTATCTGCGGCATATGGACTTCCATGTGGGCTCGGGGCTGGCGGGGCTCTATCAGGTGGCCAACGCTTGTCAGGATCTGCGCTTCTTCGGGGGGCGCTATGGCATTCTGACCGAGAAGCCATCGCCCGCATGGCAGTTCACCCTGCTCGATTCCAGCTTCAGCGGCCAACGCGATGCGGCCATCCGCGAGCATGAGGCGAGCCTCACGCTGGTCAATGTCTCCATGCGCGACGTGCCGGTGGGGATCGACATCGACAAGGGCTATGGCGACTGGCTGTGGGGCAAGGATGTGCGCTTCGAGAATATCTCGAAAGCGGGCGTGGTGATTTCCAACGAGGAGAACGCCTACACGCAGATCGGATTTGAGAATGCGGTCGCCAGCGGCACGCCGACCTTCGCCCGCTTCCGTGACAGCGGCAAGGCGGTGGCAGGCGCTGGCCCGGCCTATCGGGTGAAAGAGTTCACCTATGGCCTGACCTTGCCCGGACTGGGCACGATGGGTACCTATCAGACGCGGATGGATCAGGCGCGCATTGCCGCCCTGCCGCCGCGCCGAGGTCTGGCCATTCGTGCGCTGCCTGCCACGAAGGACTGGGTCAATGTCCACACGCTGGGCGTGAAGGGCGATGGCACCAGCGACGACACTGCCGCCCTGCAGCGCGCCATCGACACGCATCGCGTGCTCTATTTCCCGACCGGGCGCTACGCCGTGACGGACACGCTGCATCTCAAGCCCGATACGGTGCTGATCGGCCTGCATCCCGATCTCACCCAGATTGTTCTGCCCGATGGCACGCCCGGTTTTCAGGGAATCGGCACCCCCAAGGCGCTGATCGAGAGCGCCAGGGGCGGCGAGGCCGTGGTCACCGGCCTTGGCCTGTTCACCGGCGGGATCAACATGCGCGCCACCGCCCTGCTGTGGAAGGCGGGCGCCGGATCGCTGGTCGAGGATGTGAAATTCCAGGGCGGCCATGGCACGCGAATGGCCGATGGCTCACGCTTCGATCCCTATGATGCCACGCACAGCGCCGACGCGGACCCGCGCAAACGCTGGGGCGGGCAATATCCTAGCCTGTGGGTCACCGATGGCGGCGGGGGCACCTTCAGCGACCTGTGGACGCCCGACACCTATGCCCGCGCGGGCATGTATGTCTCGGACACGCAGACGCCCGGCCATGTCTATGAAATGTCGAGCGAGCATCATGTTCACACCGAATTTGCCCTGAACAATGTCGCCAATTGGGAGTTCCTCGCCCCCCAGACCGAGGAGGAAAGCGGTGAAAGCCAGGAGGCGGTCTCCTTCGACATTCGCAACGCGCATGATATTCTGATCGCCAACCTGCATGCCTATCGCGTGACGCGCACGGTGCGCCCCGCGCTGATGGCGGTGCGTCTGCAGAACGCAAGCAACATCCGCTTCCGCAACGTGCATGTGAACGCCGAGAGCGGGCTGGGCACCTGCGACGAGAACGGTTGCGCCACAAGGCTGCGCGCCAGCAAATTCCCCTTCGAAAACGCCATCGTCGATATCACGCATCGGCTGGAGATGCGCGAGCGGGAGTTTGCCGTGCTGGATGTGCCCGCCAATCCCTCGGCGCCACCGGCCACCCCCAGCGTGACCAAGCTGGCCGGCGATTTCTACGCGGCGGCGGGCGGCGTGGTGGATGCGCAGGGCAAGCTCTATTTCGTCGATCATCACAGCCACCGCATCCATGGCTGGAGCGAGGCTGAAGGCCTGACCGTCGAGCGTGACGACCCGCTCGATCCGGTCAATCTGACCATCGACCGGGCGGGCAATCTGATCGTGCTGTCCTCCTATGGGCGCAACGGCACGGTCTATGCTTTCAAGCCGGGGACGCCGGACACCGCCCTGACGGTGATCCCGCCCACGCCTGCCGCCCCGCATCAGGGCGCCCTGACCGCCCTGCCGGTCAACCTCTGGAACAATGGTGAGTTCAAGGATCAGTACGATCCGACGACTGACCATTTCACCACACTGGCCGAGATGTTCGCGCGCGATATGGCCGAGCCCAAGGCGCAAGAGTATGTCTCGCCCGACGGCAGTCTGGTGCTACCGGCCTTCCGCATGTTCCAGCAGGGGCCGTCGGATCATCGTGGCTGGCGCTTTGGCGATACGATGGATGCCTATGGGTTTGTCACCGCACAGGCCGGAAGCCGCGTGTTCCTCAGCAATGAGTCCGAGGACAAGACCTATTCCGGTCTGGTGGGTGCGGGCGGCAGCGTCACCGATTTGAAGCCCTTCGCCAACCGGGGCGGGGAAAGCGTGGCGGTGGACGGCCAGGGCCGGGTCTATGTCGCCAATGGGCAGGTCTTCGTCTACGACCGCGACGGCAAGGAGCAGGGCCGCATCGATGTGCCCGAACGCCCGCTGCAGCTTCTGCTGGGCGGCACGGATCGCCGCACGCTCTACATCTTGACCCAGCATTCGCTCTATTCGACCAAAATCTGACGCGAGCGAAAGCTCTCGACCATCAAAAAAGGGCGTTTCCACAACGATGTGGAAACGCCCTTTTTCTGTGGCATTCGCCTGACGGTGACCGCTTCCCCGCAAGGAAGCGGTCACCCTTCAACCTCAGAAATTATACCGCACACCAAAGCGATACATCCGCCCGATCACATCATAGAGCTGCGGATTGACGTCGATACCGGTGTTGGTCTGCGGCGATCCCGCCGGATCGTGATTGAACAGATTGTCCACCTTCACATAGGCCGTCAGCTTCTTGGTGATGTTGTAGGTGCCGCCGATGTCGATGTAGAGCGCACCGGGCATGCGGTTGTAATCGACGGTCGGGTGGTTGACCGTGGAGGCCGGGCAATTGGTCTGGCAGACGATGTATTCATTGTTGAACACGCCCGCGCTGAACCAGCGCTCGGTCAGGCTCAGGCTGAACTTGTCGGTGTCCCAGCTTTGCGTGGCCAGCACCTTCCAATGCGGCGTGGCGCCCGCATTCACCCCGGCGCCCTGCGTGGGGATCGTGCCCGGCAGGCCGGTGTCGGTGATGAAGTTGCGCACATTGGTGCCCAGCGCGCGCAAGGTCAGGCTGCCCGGCAGCTTGATGCTGTCGAGATTGAAGCGATAGCTCGCCTCGATGTCGAAGCCGTCGGTGAAGATCGAGGCCAGGTTGAAGGACTGCACATTGGCATAGGGCGTGGCGGCGGTCAGGTTGAAGGCGCTGCACAATTGCGTCACGCCCGCCGAGCAATAGTTGATCTCCTGCTGCGCGCTCAGGGCCGAGATCACGCCGGTCATCTTGATGCGATAGTAATCGAAGGACAGGCTGAGCCCCGGCGCCCAATGCGGCCGCGAGAGCACAATGCCCGCCTCGGTGTTGCGCGCGATTTCGGGTTTCAGCGCCGAATTGCCGATGGTGTTCTGCTGGATGATCACCGACTGGTTGTTGGTGGGGTTGGTGATGCCCGGCACGGTGATGGTGATCGGCGCGGCATAGAGTTCGCTCAGATTGGGCGCGCGCACGTCGCGTGAGGTCACCGCGCGCAGGCGGATGCCGTCGATCGGCGTCTGCCAGGTGCCGCCGATCTTCCAGGTGTAGACCGTGCCCGACGTGCTGTAATGCGTGCCGCGCCCGGCCAGGTTCAGGTTCGCCTTGCCCAACTTCTGACTGTCGAACAGCGGCACGTTGAGTTCGAGGAAGCCCTCGTAGACATCATACTTGCCGGTGCCATTGTGATAATTGCCCGCATACCAGTTGTTGCCCGCGGTGTTGAGCAGCGGATCGGCGGGATAGGCCGAGGTGTTGGGATCGTCCGCCGTGACGCCATTGCCATAGGGGTCACCGTTGACCTTGTAATATTCATGCCGGTACTCGCCACCGAAGGCGACCGACACCGGGCCGCCCGGCAGCGAGAAAGGCTGGCCATTGATCGCCAGGCTGACCACATCCTGCGTCTGGCGGGTGTGCTGGTAAGGCCCGTTGGCGGGCGAGATATAGGCCAAGGTCGCCGCGCTGGGCGTCGCCCCGCCAAAGATGTTGAGCGGCTGGCAGCCCGAGGCCACCGCCACCGCGCTGGCGCAGGTGATCGTGCCATCAGGCTGACGCACCGCCTGAATCGCGGCGCTGTAGCGGTTGTTGAGCGTCATGTTGCTGACGTGGATGTCGGTGATGTTCTCACCATGCTCGTAATAGCCGTCATAGGACCAGTTGGTGCCCAGCACATCCAGCTTGCCCTTGGCGCCGACCACACCGCGGATCTGGCGGCGCACCGGATTGACGTTGATGAAGTCCGGCAGCACCGCATTGCTGACGCCATAGCTGAAGCTGGTGATGCCGGCCGTCGTGCACATGGCCTGCACCGAGGCAGGCACGAAGGGGTTGGAGCATTGCATCGTCAGGCCGGTCTTGGCCGCGCCGGGGTTGGGCGTGTTGTTCGAGGCCACGCGCGAGACGTTCAGCGTGCCATAGATCTCGTTGTTCGAATCAATGTCGAAACCGATGCGCCCATAGCCATCCCAGCGGGTGATTTCCGACTGCAGGCTGGTGCCGATGCCGACATTGCCCGACAGATCGCCGCCCACGCAGAAACCGCCATAGCAGTTCGACACATTGCCCGCCGCATTACGCGCCGGAACGCCATTCGAGCCATAGTTGAAGTTGAAGGGATTGCCGTTCTTGTCAAAGGCGATGCCCTGCAGCGGCCCTGCCGAGATCAGGCCATATTTGGTGTATTGATAGGACTGGACATGCTGGCGGTAGAGATATTGCGGACCGCCATCGCCCGGGTTGATGCCACGGTTGATCAGTGTGTCGGTGTTGTACCACGTGCGCCCATTGGCCGCCGCCTCGCCGAAGCCGCCGGCGGGGATGCCGTCCTCATGGCTGTATTCGCCGCTCAGCACCACATGCAGGCGGCCGTCGAGGAAGCTCTTACCGCCCGCTGCCTGGAAGGTGTAGTTGCCGTCATCGCCATAGGTGGAGATGCCGCCCTGCACATTGGCCTTGAAGCCTTCGAAATGGGTCTTGGTGATGAAGTTCACCACGCCGCCCACCGCGTCCGAGCCATAGGAGGCCGAGGCGCCGCCGGTCACCACATCGACCCGCTCGATCAGCAATTGTGGGAACAGGCTGACATCGGGTACGCCGGTCACATTGGCGCCCACCACGCGCTGGCCGTCGATCAGCGTCAGCGTGCGGATGGTGCCCAGACCGCGCAGGCTGAAGGAGCTGAGGCCCTGCGTGCCGCTCGACGTGCTGTTGGTGCCCACGGTGGCGCCGGTGCTGCCCTGCAGCGAGGGCAATTGCGCGATGGTGGTGAAGACATTGGGCTGAGCGTTCTTGGCGATCGCCGCCGAGCTGAGCACCTGGGTCGGCGTGGGCGCGCTGAAGCCGCTGCTGGTGATGCGCGAGCCGGTCACGATGATGTCGGATGGCGAAGCTGAGGCAGGCGCCGGCGCGGGCGTTTCCGGCGCTGAAACCGGCGGCGGCGCTGCGTTCTGGGCCAGCGCCGGGGCGGCCAGCGTCAGGGCGATCAGCGCCCCGCCGCTCGCCAGCATGGCGCGGCACCGCAGGCCACGATGTGAATGATATTTACGAACAATCATTTGGTAGTCCCCCATTTATGGTTCTGATCGTCGGTTTACTGGCCCTTCACGGCGTAAAGCGCGTGATGGGTCAGGATGAAAAGGGTGCGGTTGTCCTCACCGCCAAACAGGATCTGCAGCGGGCGTTCGGGCACATCGATGCGGCCCAGATCCTTGCCGTCCGGCGCGAAGACGAAGACCTGCCCGTTGGCGACATAGACCCGGCCCTGGCCATCCACCGCCACGCTTTCCCCGCCCCGGTTGGCGAAGGGCTTGAGGTCGGTGACGCTGCCGCCCTGCCCGACAAGGCCTGAATAGGTCTTGTCCTCGGACTCATTGCTGAGGAACACGCGCTCTCCGGCGCGCGCGGTGACAAACCCATGGGCATCGAGCGTATCGGAAAAGCGCCAGCCCAGATGGTCGGGCGATCCCTGCTGGAACACGCGGAAGGCGGGCAGCACCAGACTGCCATCGGGCGAGACATACTCCTGCGCCTTGGGGGCGCCCATATCGCGCTTGAACATCTCGGCCAGCGTGGTGAAATGGTCGGTGGCCGGATCGTATTGATCCTTGAACTCGCCATTGTTCCACAGATTGACCGGCAGCAGGGTCTGCGCTGCGGGATGCGATGTGGCGGGCGTGGGCTTGATGATGTTGATCGCGCCATCCTGCGTGCCGGGTCGGAAGCTGTAGACGCCCGCCTCCGGCCCCAGCGAGGATAGCACCATCAGATCACCGTTGCGCGCCACCGCCAGATTGACCGGATCGACGGGATTGTCGCGCACCACACCCAGCCCGGCTTTGTCGGACCAGCTATAAATCCGCTGGAAACGGTGATCGACGAAATAGAGCGTGCCGTCCCCCGCCACCGCCGCGCCGGAAATCGACCAGAAGCCATCCTCCAGCTTTTCCACCTTCGCGCTGGCCGGGAAGGTGGAGGGCGCGGGCCGGGCCGGATCGGCCGTCACGTCGAGCACGGCAAATTCGCGTTCGCGCGTGTCGATCTTGTGCGTCATATCGACGATGCTGTTTTCGAAGGGGAATTTGCTGGCACGCAGATAGGTGCCGCAGCCATTGTTGTCGCAGGTGGCATAGCCGCTTTCGGCATTCACATGCACATTGCGGAAACGGATGTCGGACGCATTGTAGAGCTTCACCGCCATGGGCGCGGGCTTGAAATTGCGCGTCACGCGATAGGCGTGATAATTGGCGACGAGGATCTTGCTGGAGTTGCGGATTTCCAGCGAGACGGCATCGCCGCCCTCGCCCACTTCCTGCTCGGTCTGGGGGGCCAGGAACTCCCAGTTCTCCACACCATCCAGCACGATCTCGTTGCGGACATGATGCTCGTTGGAAAACTCATAGACATGCCCCGGCGTCTTCGTGTTCGAGACATAGAGGCCATTCTGCGCCTGCGTGTTCGGGGCCCAGATCGCCGCGAAGGTGCCGCCACCGCCATCGGTGACCCACAGGCCGGGATATTGCCCGTCCCAATGGTTGCTGGCCACCGGATCGCCGCCGGGGCGGCTGTAGAAGTCCAGCGGCTTGCCGTCGGCGATGAACGTGCCGCCACCGCCTTGGATCTTCACATCGTCGATCTGCGAACTGGCCCCGGCCTTCCACAGCACTGGCGTCACGCGCGGATTGACCCGGCCGCCAAACACGCCCAGCCCGAAGAGCATGTTGTCACCGCCCTTGGGTGCCTCGATCATCGGCAGCGGACCGCCGAGGCCGGCATAGGCCGGTGCGTTATCCGGCAGGGCGATCTGGGTCAGGCTGGGATGCATCCCGATCAGCACCGTATCGGGCTTGAGATGCAGCGTATCGCTGATCATGTAGAAACCGATGGGGAAATAGAGCACGCGATGGCTGTCGATGGCGCGCTGGATGGCAGCGGTGTCATCGCTTTTGCCGTCGCCCTTTACGCCCAGCGTGCGGACATCGACCCAATCCTTCGTCGCGGGCAGAGCGCGAATGGCCGGGGCGCGGCGCGGCGGCAGAGCGGCGATGCGCGCCTGATCCATCCGGGTCTGATAGGTGCCGATGGCGCCCTGCCCGGCCAGTGTCAGGCCATAGGTGAATTCCTTCACGCGGTAGGCGGGGCCAGCGCCCGCCACCGTCTTGCCGCTGTCGCGGAAGCGCGCGAAGGTCGGCGTGCCGCTGGCCACGGCGTTTTCAAAGCCGATCTGCGTATAGGCGTTGTCCTCGTTGGAGATGATCACGCCCGCTTTCGAGACATTCTCGAAGCGCACATCCTTGCCCCACAGCCAATCGCCATAGCCCTGATCGATATCGATCCCCACCGGCACATCGCGCATCGAGACATTGACCAGCGTCAACCCGGCCTCATGCTCGCGAATGGCAGCCTCACGCTGGCCACTGAAGCTGGAGTCCAGCAAGGTGAACTGCCAGGCGGGTGAGGTCTTCTCCGAAACGATGCCATAGCGGCCGCCGAAGAACCGCAGGTCCTCGCACTCGTTTCCGGCCTGATAGATGCCCGCGAAGCCCGAGCCGATGTGGAAGTCCATATGCGAAAGAAACGCATGCTGGGCCACGCGGAAGCGCACACCCGCCGCCGCCGGATTGCCCGCGCCGATCTCGATATCGATGTTGCTCATCGCCGAATAGAAGGTCGCCGAATTGGCGTCGCGCACCTTGTCGTTGAAGGGCACCGCGCTGGGCACCGGTTCGGGGACCTTGCCCACATCATACTGGTCGCCGCCCGTGAAGACGACCATCGTGCCCACCCCCTGCTGGAAACCCGGCGTGTTGTCCCCCAGCACCAGCACCGGGCGGGTGGCGCCCACGCCAAAGATGCGCACGCCCTGCGGCACCAGGATCGAGCGCGTCAGACGATAGCGGCCCGAGGGCAGGAAGACGATCCCCTCGCCCGTGCGTCCGCGCGAAGCGGCAATGGCGGACTGGATCGCGGCGGTGTCGTCGGTCTTGCCGTCGCCCGCGCCCTTCACGGTGACGGCACGCGGGTCCGCAGGCGCGCTGCTCCATGCCGAAGGCGCCGTGGCGGCCGAGGCTTGCTGCCCGCCACAGACACAGATCATCGTGAGTGCCAACCAGCCTCTGCGCATGCCCTACCCTTTTTCCGTTAGCGGTATCATTCAGATCCGCCCGTTTAGAGAGGCGATGTTAGGGGAGTCTGCCCGCCGCCACAGCAGGGACCAAGGTCCCAGTAGTTGGCAGCAGCAAGGGGGCGATAAAACACTGGAATCTGACGGCGCCATGACAGGACGCCCCCGGACAGGATGCCGGGACGATCACAGGAGATGGAAGCAGGTGCCGGGCAAATTTGAGACAGGCTTGCTGCCACCCCTGGCCATCACCGTGATGGGGGTAAGCGGCAGCGGCAAATCGACGCTCGGCGCGCTGCTGGCCAAGCAACTGGGCTGCGCCTTTCTTGAGGGCGACAGTTTTCATTCCACGCAGAATGTCGAGAAAATGCGCCATGGCATCCCCTTGACCGATGCCGATCGCTGGCCCTGGCTGGATGATCTGGGGGCGGCCATGGGCGAGGCGGTTGGCCGCGATGGGCTGGTGGTGGCGGCCTGCTCGGCCTTGCGGCGGAGCTATCGCGAAAGGCTGGCAACCGGCGCGCATCAGCCGATGGTCTTCATCCTGCTGAACACCACCGCCACGGAACTGGCGCGGCGGATGGAAGGGCGGCCTGACCATTACATGCCGCCCAGTCTGCTCAACAGCCAATTGGCCACGCTGGAAATGCCGGAGCCGGACGAGACAGCGCTGGTCCTCGATGCCAGCGCCTGCCCGGAAGACCTTGGCCATCAGGCGATGGCGTGGCTAACATGCAGAAATTCAGTCCTCAGACACACATAACACGGCCCAGGCTGCTGCCATTGAGGTGCTCATGACCCGCTTTCTGCTCATGCTCACAGCGATTTTCACCGCGATCCTGCCAACAGGCGCCATGGCCGAATCGCAATATCGCATTCTGGTGTTCGCGATCCCGAACAAGTACCATTATGAATATATCCCCGTCGCCAGGGACAGTCTGGAACATCTGGCCAAGCTGCATGAGTTCAGCATGGTCTGGACCAACCAGCCCACCGCTTTCGAGGGCGATCTGAAGCAATATGCCGCGGTGATGTTCCTCAACACCCCCGGCGAGGAACTCAACGACAAGCAGCGCGCCGCTTTCGAGGACTATATGCGCGGCGGCGGCAATGCGATCGTGGTGCATCGCGCGCTGATCATGCCCAAGCATGACTGGCCGTGGTATGAAAAGATGGTCGGCCGCAATTTCGTGATCCACCCCATGCTGCAGACCGGCGTGGTGACGGTGGAGGACAGCAGCTTTCCCGCCACCTTCGGCCTGCCCGCCCGCTGGATCTGGAGCGATGAGTTCTACGTCACGACCAATCCCCATGCGATCCCCATCCACACGGTGCTCGGCATCGATGAGAGCAGCTATGACCCCACCCGCATCTGGCCGGGACAGACCGCCGGTCCGATGGGGCGTGACCATCCCCTCGCCTGGTACCACAGTTGGGAAAAGGGCCGCGTCTTCGTGACCGCGCTGGGCCATAATGTGGAGATGTACCGCGATCCGCAGTACCTCTCCCATCTGATGGGCGGCATCTATTGGGCCGCGACGGGGCTGGGCCAGAAGAAATAACCGCCTGCCGGGCCCCCACATCACTGCGGTTGCTCTCGTCATCATTCGGGCTTTTCGGCTGAATTTTCCGTGGATTGAGGCGATTGCCATGGCCACCTCGAAGATGCCACTATCCCAGCACCTTCCTCTTGCTCGCCGCGTCAACACCGGAGACACATCATGACGACATCCGCGCCGATCCGCTGGGGCATCCTGGGGCCCGGCCGCATTGCCCGAGCCTTTCGGGATGGCGCGGCAGGCTCTGCTTCGGGCGTTATCGCGGCGGTTGCCTCGCGCCATCCCGATGCGGCGGAACTGGCCCACAGCTTCCCCGGTGCCCGCGTGATCGCCGGATATGATGCCTTGCTGGCCGACAGGGATATCGACGCGGTCTATGTCGCCACGCCTCACCCGCTTCACAAGGAGTGGGCTCTGGCCGCGATGGCCCATGGCAAGCATGTGTTGTGCGAAAAGCCGATGAGCATGTCCCTGCCCGAGGTTCAGGCCATGTTCGACGCAGCGCGCAAGGCCGGAACCTTCCTCGGCGAAGCCTATATGTATCGCTTTCATCCGCTGATCTCGCGCATCCTTGAGCTTGTCCGCGCTGGCGCCATCGGGGATGTTCGCCTGATCCAGTCGAGCTTCGGCTTTGCCGCCGGCCACACCGGCCCCGGCGATCGCCTCTTCTCCCCGGAGCTGGGCGGCGGCGCGATCCTCGATATCGGCGGCTATCCGGCCTCGATGGCCGCCTTGCTCGCTGGATGCGTGGGGCCGGACGAACAGATGGTCGAGCCCGAGCATCTTGAGGCCATGGCGCATATCGGCGAGACCGGCGTGGACGAATGGTCCTGCGCCATTCTGCGATTTCCCGGCGATATTCTGGCGACATTGTCCTGCTCGATCACGCTCGATCAGGACAATGTGCTGCGCATCATGGGCACCAAAGGCCGGCTCGAAGTGGACGAGTTCTGGTTCGGCAGCGGTAAGGATGGCGGGGTGAAGGCCATCCGGCTGTTCACATCCGACGGCAGGCTTGAGAGCATTCCGCTCGCCGAGGCGCGCAACCTTTACAGCTTCCAGTTCGAGGCCGCCAATCAGGCGATCCGTGCCGGGGCCGAAGAATTTCCTTCCCCCGGCATGACCGCCCGTGACAGCATCATCACCGCAAAAATCCTTGACAGATGGCGTAATGCGATAGGCCGCTAAACGCCAAAGAGCTTCGGATGAGCACTGGCGACTGACCTGTTCAGATGTTATGGGTATGACCTCGGGCTTATGCGGGGCGCCCGATCAGCTGATCTGATCAGCCAAGACCCGCTCCACCTTGCGAAAGCAGGTTGCGGAGCGTTGTCTGATGTCTTGGAATCCCTTACCTGTCGCCCGGAAACACTGGTTTCTTGCTGGTACCATCCTCCTGTTGCTCCTTGCGCTTCTCGGCTTTCAGTGGGTTTTGCCGGGGCTTTCGGTCGCCCGGCAGGAGCCGCCCCGCCTTGAGGTCGTGACGGCAAGCTGGCTTCTGCGCCACAGTGTCCCGGCCTCGGCGAAAGCTGCAAAGAACCCCTTGGGCAATCGCCCCGATCCGGCAGCCATTGCTGCCGGACATGACCTGTTTGTGCGGAAATGTGCATCCTGCCACGCCTATGATGGTGGCGGAAAGTCCGAAATGGGAGCCGGTGAATATCCCCGGCCACCAGCTCTGCATGCCCTTCTGCCATCCCTGAGCGACGGAGAGATTTTCTACCATATCCGCAACGGCATCCGGAACACCGCCATGCCTGCATGGAACATGCCCGATGACCAGATCTGGCGCTTGGTTGCCTATCTTCGCGCGCTGCCTCTTGTCGCCCCGCAGTTATCCGGCCCCATTGCGCCACGGCAGGAAGCGGCGGTGCGCGAAGCCCATTATGTCGGGTCGGCAACGTGCCGGTCCTGCCATCAGGAGATCTATGCGCGCTGGGCAAAAACAAGAATGGCCAATGTGGTGCGCGATCCGCGACAACACCCTGACGCCATCATCCCCGACTTTTCAAAGCCCGATGCGCTGGTCAAGTTCAAGGTCAGCGATATCGCGCTGGTCTATGGCAGCCACTGGAAGCAGCGGTATTTCAGGAAATCCGGCGATACCTACACGCCGTTTCCGGTCCAGTGGGACATCACCAACAGAAAATGGCTGCCCTATCACGTTCCCGACAAGGGCGGCGATTGGTGGGCCCGGCACTATCCCGACAAGGGCGATAACGCCAACCGCCCCACCGGGCCGCTGTGCGATGGCTGCCATTCGGTAAACTACAACATTGCCACCAAGGCTGTCGCCGAATGGAATGTCGGGTGTGAAATGTGCCACGGCGCCGGCAGTGCCCATGTCGCCAATCCGGCGATGGTCAACATCCTCAATCCGGCGCGGCAAGGCTATGTGAAGGCGAATGACACCTGCATCCAGTGTCATTCGCAGGGACAGCCGATCAGGAACCCGATCCGCGGGCAATATTATGACTGGCCGGTCGGCTATCATGCGGGCCTGAAGCTGTCAGACTTCTGGAAGCTGGAGGATCACAAGCTTGGTGAGCTCTCCTTCACCCACTTCCCCGACGGCACGGCTCACAAGAACCGCATGCAAGGCAATGATTTCGTGCAGAGCCTGATGTATGCGCGAGGTGTCACCTGCTTCAGTTGCCATGATCCGCATGGCAGCGGGAATGAGGCGATGCTGCGCAAGCCGGTCACGCAGGTCTGCCTGTCATGCCATGGCCCGAACACCCAAAACGGGCCGCATGCCGAAACGATCGAGGCTCATACGCATCATCTGCCAGGCAGTCCTGGCAGCCAATGCGTGGCCTGTCATATGCCCAAGATCGCCCAGACGGTGGGCAAGGTGAATGTCGCCAGCCACACCTTCCGTTTCGTGATGCCCGCGCAGTCCGAGAAGCTGGGCATCCCGAATGCGTGCAATGCCTGCCATAAAGACAAGACTGCAGCCTGGGCCACGGCGGCGATCAAGGGATGGGCCGATCGCTCGCCCTGGCGTGCCGATCCGTAGAGGCCTTCAGGATCGGCAAACGGCGCCTTTTCTCGAAACCGTCATGTCGCCTCGTTCCGGGCGAAGGCGTCGAGGGGAAAGGCCACGCCGCCCGCCAAAGCCATGGTGGCAAGCAGCAAGGCGAGACGGTGGCGGATCACAACGCAAGATCCAGTCATGATGAGATCTCCTGCCAGGGCGAAAACCGGCTGGAGCAACGCGATCGGGTCCATGGTGGGGGGATGACCCGATCGGTGCTCCAGCCGTCGCGGGCGGCCTTCCAATCGGAAGGCCGGGCGATCAGAAGCGATAGGCCACCGACAGGAAGCCCGCAGGCTGCGTCTTGTGGACCACCAACGGACTGCGGCCATCGGCACCCAGCACGGTGGTCACCACGCCCGAGGCGCTCAGCATGATGTTGCTGGTCAGGCGATAGCTGGCGGTCAGGCTGCCGCTGGCATCCTTGAAACCGGCGCCGAGGGCATAGGTGCTCAGACCCGAGGCGGTGGCCTGCACCGTATCGATGCCGAAATAGCGGTTGTTGAACTTGGCATTGGCCCAGGTCGTGCCCACGCTGGGGATGATCGTCAGGCGGCGCGTGACCGCGACCGGGTAGGACAGGCTGGCATCGGCCACCAACCCCTTGGTGCCGCCGACAAAGCCCTGCGTGGCGCCCAAAGTCAGGATCACGCCCTTTTCGTGAAGCGACACGAAGCCGCGCGCGCCGGCCCCGAAATTGACCGCGCCAATCCCGGCGGGCACATCCTTCGAGCGATAGCCTTGCGTATAGGTGATGCTGGCCCCCACCGTCACCAGACTGGTGTCGACAAGATTGACGCCCACGCCGTCGCGCAGATTGGCGAAGAAGCGCCCCTGCTTGATGTCGATGGCCGGCAGAGGCAGCGCGCGGTACTTGTCACCGCCCTCATAGGCCGGGGCATAGAGCGCGCCCATGCCCACAATGATATGGTCGGTGTTGCGCACCGCGTCGCCCTGGGCGGCGGCATCGACATCCTGTGCCCGCGCCTCGGAAACGGCAAGCAGGGCAAAAGCGGCGCAGGCGGTGGTGATGACAGTCTTCATGCGTGGTCTCTCTGGATATCGGGCAAGCACCACTCTCCACCGTAAGCGTGGATCGGGCGATGCTTGCGGGGATGGTGGTGTGCGAACCGGTCAGGCGGCGGCGTGAATATCCGTCAGCAAGCGGGCCTCAAGGATCTGGCCGGGGCTGAAGCCGCTGGTCAGCAAGACGGTGGCGTCATCCTCGATGGGCTGACCATGGCGCAGCAGGATGACAAAGCGGCGCAGGCGTTCCAGCCGGGGATTGGCCAGTTGCAGCCGTTCTGCCTGGGGCTGGGTCAGATGAAACCAGCGGCGGGGGCGCGGCACGCTCCACAAGGGATCGCGCAGGCCCAGAGCAACCACGGTGCGTTCCAGCGACGCCAGCGATTGCGGGGGAGCGGGAGAAAGCTGTTCAGGATCATCGGGGGGCATGGATCTGGTCCTTTCATGGCTGAGACACCATGACCTTCGCCGACCCTCACCGAAAATCGACATAACAGGCAATAATTTACGCAAGCATCTGAAAATATGTGCTTTAAACTGACGCCTTGCAAAATCTACTCCCGTGTTGACGCGGCGCGATAGGGTTTTATCCTCACGCGTACACGAGCCCGATGCCCCTTCCCTTCCTCGAAACGCCATAGCGATCCCATGTCCGACAGCGGTCTGCTGCAGACCTTCCTCAACGCCCGGCCAGAGCTGCTGCGCTTCCTGCGGCTGCGCGGAGCCATGCCCGACGAAGCCGAGGACATTCTGCAGAGCGTCGGCCTGAAGCTGACGGCACAGGAAACCGGCCCGGTCGATCAGCCGCGCGCCTATCTCTACCGCATGGCCACCAATGCCTTCCTGCTGCACCGCCGGGGTGATGCCAGGCGGCGGCTGCGCGACGAAAGCTGGGTCGATGCGCAAAGCGGCTTCATGCGCGAGGTCGATCCCCAGCCCTCGGCGGAGAGCGCGCTGATCGCCAGCCAGCATCTGCATCTGCTGCAAGGCGTGATCGATGCCATGCCCGAGCGTACCGCCACCATCTTCCGCCTGTTCCGGCTGGAAAGCGTGCCCCAAAAGACCATCGCCGCCGATCTGGGCATCAGTGTCAGCGCGGTGGAGAAGCATCTGGCGCGGGCCTATCTCGATATTCTGAACGCGCGCAAAAAATTTGATGAGGAAAGCGGGCCTGTGCGGCATCCTGCTCATGAACAGGGCCAACATCATGACTGAGACCGCATCCGACCTGACCCAAACCGCGCTGAGCTGGCACATCCGCCTGCGCGACGGCAGCAATGCGGACTGGGATGCCTTCACCGACTGGCTGGCAGAGCACCCCGACCACGCCGAGGCCTATGCCGAAATCGAGGCCATGGATCATGCCCTCGATCCCGCTTTGCCCGATCTGCACTTTCCGCAGCCCCAGCCTGCGGCCCCCCTGCCCATCGCCGCCAATGACGATCCCCCTCCCCCGACGCGCCGCTGGCGCCGGGTGGCGGGCGCGGGGGGCGTGCTGGCGGCGGGACTGGCCCTGGCGCTGTTCATGGGGCCAAAAATGGGTCCGGGCTCCAGCCGCTACCAGATCGCGACCGCGCCGGGCGAAAGCCGCACCGTCCAGCTCGATGCAGGCACGCAGATCACGCTTAACGGCGACACGCGGATGGTGTTCGACCATAAGGATGCCCGCTTCGCCCGGCTGGACCATGGCGAAGCGCTGTTTGCCGTGCAGCACGACGCGCAGCACCCCTTCACGCTGGAGCTGAACGCCAGCAAGGTGGTCGATGTCGGCACGCTGTTCAATGTGGTCAGCCTGCCCGATCAGACGCGCATTGCCGTGGCCGAAGGCGCCGTCGATTACCGGCCCGAGGGGCAATCCATCCCCCTCCACGCCGGGCAGCAGATGCAGGCGGAAACCGGCACGGCGCGGGTCTCGCCCGTGGACCGCGAGGCGGTCGGCGGCTGGCGACACCGGCGCCTGAGCTATGACGGCAACCCGCTGGAACAGGTCGCGCAGGATCTGGGGCGGGTGCTGGGCGCGGCGTTCCGGGTGGATGCCGCCATCGCGCGCCAGCCGGTCTTCGGCACGATCGATGTGCAGGATGTCACGCCCGCCCGCATCCCGCTGCTTGCCACGGCCCTCAATGTCCGGGTGGTGAAGAAGGGCAAGATCTGGATCCTGAAGCCCGCCCATGGCCCCACGCCCTGACGGCGCATGGCGGGGTGTATCGGGCATCCTGCTGTGCGCCCCCCTGCTTCTGGCCGGCCCCGCGGCAAGGGCGGGCAGCTATGAGGTTCCCGCCGGGCCGCTAGGGCAGGTGCTGGCCCGCATCGGCGCGACGGGCCATGCCACCATTCTGGTCACCGATCCGGTGCTGGGCACCAGGCCATCGCGCGGGGTGCATGATGCCCATTCACTGCATGGCGCGCTGCGTCAGGCGATCAAGGGCATCGAGGCCAAGGCGCAATTCATCGATCCGCACACCATCCGCGTATCAGCCGCCCCGCGCCGGGTGCCGCCCCCTGCCCCCGTGGTCGCGCCCCTCGCACTGGCCCAGAGCGATATCCTCGTCACGGCCAGCAAGCAGGCGGTGGGGCTGGACCATTATCCCGGCTCGGCCAAGATCATCGCCACCGACCGGGGCTGGCTGGCCGAAAACGCGGCATCGGGCACCGGAGCCATCGCGCGGCTGCTGCCCATTCTGGCCTCCACCAATCTGGGCGACGGGCGCGACAAGCTGTTCATCCGCGGCATCGCCGACAGCAGCTTCAACGGCCCCACCCAATCCACCGTGGGTGAGTATTTGGGGGACATCCGCCTCAACTACAACGCTCCCGATCCCAACCTCAACCTCTACGACATGGACCGGGTCGAGGTGCTGGTGGGCCCGCAGGGCACGCTCTATGGCGCGGGCACGCTGGGCGGCATCATCCGCTTTGTGCCCAATCCGCCCGACAGCCACGCCGTGGCCGCCACCGCCTCGGCAGGGCTGAGCAACACATGGTCCGGCGCGGTGGGCGAGGATGGCGCGGCGATGGTCAACCTGCCGCTGGCGCGCGGCAAGGCAGCGGTGCGGATGGTGGCCTATGGCAGCCAGTCTGGCGGTTACATCGACGACCCCTCACGCGGGCTGAAGAACATCAACCGCAGCTCCAGCTATGGCCAGCGGCTGGCGGTGCGGCTGGACGATCTGGGCGGCTGGCGGCTCGATCTGGGCATGGTGTTCCAGAATCTCTACAGCGCGGACGGGCAGTATACGCTGCTGGGCACTCCCGAACTGACCCGCAACAGCGCCATCGCCCAGCCCTTCCACAATGATGAGCGGATGGGCTATGTCTCGGCCCGGCGCGCGCTGAGCTGGGCGGATCTGACCGGCAGTCTGGGCTTTGTGAAACAGGATCTGAGCACGGTCTTCGACGCCACCGGCTATGACGGCACGGCCACCCCCGCCCGCTACACCGAGCTGAACGACATCACCCTGTTCACCGGCGAGTTTCGCCTGAGCGGCCATAGCCGGCGCCACCCATGGGTGCTGGGCGCCTCCACCCTTTACAACGCCAGCGCGCTGATGCGCAGTCTCGGCCCGCTGAACGCGGAAGATGCGCTGACCACCGTGGTCAACACGCGGGGCGAAGGCGCGCTGTTCGGCGAAGTCTCCTTGCCCCTTGGCCGCCGCCTCACCGTCACGGTGGGGGAACGGCTGACCGTGGCCAGCAGCACCGGTTTTCTTGTCGATACCAATGGCGCCTTCACCAACCGGGTGAACCATATTGCGGCGCGGCTCTCCCACACGCTGGCGCTGGATTGGCATCCCGGCGGGCCGGTCTCGACCTTCTTCCATTACCAGCAGGGCTATCGCCCCGGCGGCCTTTCCGTGGCGGCATCGGGCAGCGGCGTGCAGAGCCAGCGCTTCGAGACCGACAATCTGAGCATGGACGAACTGGGCCTGCGCTATGGCCGGCAGGATCATGACCGCCTGTGGCTGCGCGGCGCGCTGTTCTTTGCCGATTGGGCGAACATCCAGGCCGATCTGGTCGGCAGCAACGGGTTGATCACCACGGCCAACATCGGCCATGGTTTTATCTACGGACTGGATGGCGAGATCGGCTGGCATCCTGCCCCGTCATGGACGCTGAGCGCGGCGGCCTTTCTCAATGACAGCCGCCTGAACGATCCGGCGCCCGCCTATGCCTCCAGCCTGTCGCAGACACTGCCCAATGTCGCACGGGGCGGCATACGCGGCGAGGCACGATGGAACGGACAATGGCGCCGGCGCTGGCCGGTGAACGCGGGCGCCACCATGCGCTACATCGGCCGGTCGGTGCTGGGCGTAGGCGCGGATCAGGGGGTGACGCAGGGCGGTTATGTCGTGCTGGGCGCCAATGCCCGCATCCAGATCGGGCGTCTGGGCCTGTCGATGATGGCGGACAATCTGGGCAATGTCCGGGCCAACACCTTCTCCTTCGGCAATCCTTTCGGCCTTTCGCAAGGCAATCAGATCACGCCGCTGCGGCCCCGCACCATACGGTTCGGGCTCGATACGAAATTCTAGATCTTCTCACTGTCAGGCGTTGGCCAGGGGTTCCTCCAGCCCATGCGGCAGCACAAGATTGAGCACCACCGCGATCACTGCCGCCGGAATGACACCGGACGTCAACAGGATGCGCAGGGTCTCGGGCAGATGCGACAGTGCCGCGGGCTCCAGTTGCAGACCAAGGCTGAGCGAGAGCGCCACCCCGAAGATCAGCATGTTGCGCTGATTCCACGCAACCGCCGAGAGCATCGACAAAGCGCTGGAGGCCACCATCCCGAACATCACGATCACGCCGCCGCCCAGCACCTCGATGGGGATTGTGGTGATGATTGCGCCGATGCGGGGCAGCAGGCCGCAGATCACCAGAATGACCGCGCCCAGCGTCACCACATGGCGGCTCATCATGCCGGTCATGGCGATCAGGCCGACATTCTGGCTGAAGGTGGTGTTGGGCATCGCCCCGAACACCGCCGCCAGCGCCGTGCCCACGCCATCGGCGGCGACCGAGCCTTCCAGTTCGCGATCAGTGGCACGGCGTCCGGCGGCGTTTTCGCAGATGACCTCCACATCGCCGATGGTCTCGATGGAGGAAACAAAGCCCGTCAGGCAGAAGCCGACAATGGCCGAGGCGGAGAGTTCGAAGCCGAAATGGAACGGCATGGGCACCATCACCAGCCCGGCCTGAGCCACGGGCGCGAAATCCACTCGCCCCATCGCCATGGCCAGACCATAACCCGACGCCAGTCCCAGCAGCACCGAGGCGGTCGACCAGATGCCCTTGGCAAAGAACTTGAGCCCCAGCGTCACCATCACCACCGTGCCCGCCAGCAGCCAGCTTTCGCCTGCTCCAAAGGCCGGTGTGCCGATGGCGGTGACGCCGCCCGCCGAATATTCCACCCCGATCCGCATCAGCGAGAGGCCGATCATCAGCACCACAAGGCCCGTCACCAGCGGCGGCAGGGCAAAGCGGATCCGCCCCACAAAGCGGCTGAGCGCGGCATGGAACAGCCCGCCGCACAGCGCCGCCGTGGTCAGCGCGGCCATGCCTGCCGGGCCCTTGCCCGCCACGATGGGCACCATCACCGAAATATAGGCAAAGCTAGTGCCCTGAACCAAAGGCAGCCGCGCGCCGATGGGGCCAAGGCCGATCGTCTGAAGCAGGGTGGCAATGCCGGCGAACAGCATCGACATCTGGATCATATAGATCATCTGCGACGTATCATGGGAACCAAAGCCGAAGCCCGCCGCCCCCGCAACAATGATCGCCGGGGTGAGATTCGACACGAACATCGCGAGAATATGCTGGATGCCCAGAGGCACCGCCATGGCCATACCGGGGAAATAATCCGGATCGCGCGCCTGTGCGGCGGTCAGCGCGCTGGGGCGGGGCAGCGGTGCGGTTTGGGTCAGGGCATCTGGCGTCATGACAGGCTCATCAATCGGGACAGGGAAGAGCGGGCTTGTGTCAGGATCTCGGCGCGGCTGGCCTGGACCAGCTCGCCCTCGCGCACCACGGCGCGGCCCTCGACAAAGACGTCGCGCGCGGCGAGCGGAGGGGCCAGCGCCAGAGCGGCTACCTTGTCCCAACTACCAGCGCTGGCGATGTCGTCGATGGGCCATATGACGAGGTCGGCGCGTTTACCCGGCGTGAGTTGACCGCAATCCTCGCGGCCAAGGATCTGCGCGCCGCCTCTGGTGGCGAGGCGCAGAGCCTCGCGCGGGGTCATGGCCTCGGCGCCCAGCGCCACACGTTGGAGCAGCATGGCCTGACGCGCCTCGGCCAGCAGATGGCCCGCATCGCTGGAGGCCGAACCGTCGACGCCCAGCCCCACCGGCACGCCCGCATCCACCATGGCGCGGATGGGCGCGATGCCGGAGCCCAAACGGCAGTTGGAACAGGGGCAATGCGCCACGCCGGTCTTGCTGGCGGAAAACAGCGCGATTTCGGTGGCATCGAGCTGCACGCAATGGGCGTGCCACACATCCGGCCCGGTCCAGCCCAGATCCTCGGCATATTGGCCGGGGCGGCAACCGAAACGCTCCAGCGAATAGGCGACATCGTCCTTGTCTTCGGCCAGATGGGTGTGGAGCATCACCTTCTTGTCGCGCGCCAGCAGAGCGGCATCGCGCATCAGATCCTGACTGACCGAAAAGGGCGAACAGGGTGCCACGCCGACGCGCACCATGGCGCCATCGCGCGGGTCGTGGAAACGGTCGATCACGCGGATCGTGTCGGCCAGAATGGCATCCTCGCGCTCGACGAGGCTGTCGGGGGGCAGGCCTCCGGCGCTTTCGCCCACGCTCATGCTGCCGCGTGTGGGGTGGAAGCGCAGGCCAACCGAGGCAGCGGCGGCGATGGTGTCGTCCAGCGTCACGCCATTGGGGAAGAGATAGAGATGGTCGGAACTGAGCGTGCAGCCCGACAGCGCCAGCTCCGCCAGCCCCAGCCGCGTGGCGGCATAGACATCCTGAGGCGTGTAACGCGCCCAGATCGGGTAAAGCGTTTTCAGCCAGCCGAACAAGGATGTGCTGGCCCCGCCCGGCACGGCGCGGGTCAGCGTCTGGTAGAGATGGTGATGCGTGTTGACGAGGCCGGGCGTGATCACGCAGCCATGCGCCTCGATCACCTCCGCGCCATCCGCCAGCGGGGCCAGATCGGCGCTGGTGCCGATGGCGGTGATGACGCCATCCTGAAACGCGATGGCGCCATCGGCGATCTCCCGGCCCTCATCATCCATGGTGACCAGAACATCGGCGTGGCGGATCAGAACTCGAGGGGACACGTTTTCAAAACTCCTTGGGTATTTTAGGAAAGGAGGGGCCGCGCGGCAGCCCCTCCCCCCATCATCAGAACTTGTACTTGAGCGAGGCCTGCCAACTGCGCGGCAACTGGGGCAGCACGATATCGGCGCCGAACAGATCCTGTCCGCCCGCACGGAAGTAACGCGCATTGTTCACATTCTTCATGCCAACACGCAGCATCCACGAGCCTGTGGTGTAGGAGGCGCCAAGGTTGAGCAGCCAATAGGCGGGCAGCTTGACCGTGTTTGAATAGCTCAGGAAAACCGAGTCCACATGGGTGACGTCGCCGGTGAAGGCGATGCCATTGTCGAAGGCATAGGTCGCCGTGGCCGAGACGACATTCTTGGGCTCGCCGGGGCGGTTGGCGTTGGCCTTGGTGATCGGCACCAGACCGAACTGCGAGCCGCCAAAGGTCAGCGCGGGATTGACGCCGGGGAAATCGGCGGCGCCAAAATAGTTGAAGTAGGAACCGGCGGTCAGCGCGCCGATGTTGATGACGTTCATATGGGTGTAGGACCCCGTCACCAGCAAATGCTTGTCCACCGACCAGCGCACCTCGGCCTCGACGCCCTTGGTCTGCAGGATCTGGTTGGTCAGCGAGCTTTCGGCGCCCGCCTGCGTGCGCTTCTGCTTATAGACCGAGACGGCGGCATAGAGCTTCTTGTTCAGGAACTCGCCCTTGACGCCGCCTTCCAGCAGGTTCGACTCGCCCAGAACATTGCCGCTCAAGATATTGGAAAGATAGAGTTCCGAACCCTCACCCGCGACCACCGTCTGCTGGCGCGAGACGGTGATGTAGGGGATCAGGCCGATCGGCGACTTGTAGGAGAGGCTGGTGTTCCACGACCAGCCGCCCTGCGTGCCCTTGGCCGTCGCCGTGCCGGTCGAGCCGTAACCGGCGCCGACATTGCCCGCGATGTTGGTGGGGTCATACTTGCCCAGCAGCGCGGTCGAGACGGCATGCACCGTGTCGTAACGCGCGCCCGCGATCAGATCGAGGCCGACCTTGGAGTCGATGTCGACCAGCCCGGCCATGCCGAAATCGCTGTAATGGCCGCGCACATAGTCCGAATAATCGTTGCCGCTCTGGGTGGAGAGCAGGCGGGTGGACTGGGCGTTGAAGCCGACGGTGATGTCAGGCCGGTTCCACAGCTCCACACCGTAATCGTCGGCAAAGTCGAAGTGGGTGTAGCGCAGCGAGGGCGAGAGCTGCAGCGAGATCTTGGCAAAGGGCGTGTCGAAGCTGTCGGAGGCGACGATCTTGTCCTCGATCACATAGGAGTTGAAGGCCTGCGCGAAGCCATAGGCGTTCTCGTTGAGGTTGATGCCGCCGTCGTAGAACAGCTGGTTCTTGATCTTCAGATCGCCGCCGCCCTTCCAGGTCAGGTCGAAATAGGCGGTCTTCTGGGTGTTGTTGAGCTTGTCGTTAGGGCCGGTCAGCGTGTCACGCATGCTCAGATGGGTGGTGCCGGGGTTGACCAGATTGAAGTCCTTGGCCCCGCGGAAGCAGGCCGCGGTGTAGCCCGCGGCCGTGGCCGTGCCACCGCCGCAGTTGAAGCTGCCGAACCAGCCAAGGCCGTTCCCGCCATTGGCGGCATAGGCTTCCTCACGCGAGATCTTGCCGTCGCCATTGGTGTCCAGGCTGGTGCCTTGACCGGTGATGTAGGTGCCGTTGTCGATCAGATCCTGCGTGACGCGGTTCCAGCCGCTGTTCTGCACGCTGTGATATTGCTGGAAGGTGCCGCCGAATTCGGCCAGCAGGTTGGGGGTGATGTCGGTGTCGAAGGCCGCCGAGAACAGGGCATTGTGAGTGAAGACATTGCGGTAATAGCTGCCCGAATCCTCAAGCTCGCCATAAAGGCTGTAGCCGAATTCATGGCCTCCGACCTTGCCCGGACCGGTGACGCTGGCTTTCAACACCTTGCGGCCCCAGCTTCCCAGATCGAGCTGGATGTCGCCCTTGGCCTCGGGCGCATAGGTGCCGTTGGCCGCGCGCGCGGTCTTGGGCACGAAGTTCATATAGCCGCCGATCTTGGACGGACCATAGATCACGCTGGCGGGCCCGCGCACGATGTCGATGCGGTCGGCAGCGCCGATCGGGGTGGAATAGTTGCCCGGATTGTCCAGCCGCAGCATGCCGCGATAGTAAACGTCCGAAGGCGCGCCACGGATATCCAGCGCGCCGCCGGTGCCGAAGAAGGAGGAGGTAAAGGTACCCGGCGCCTGCGAGACCAGATCGTAGATCTGGGTGATGCCGAAGCGCTCCATCTGCTCTTTCGAGACGGTCGAAGCCGAACGCGGCGTTTCCACCAGCGTCTTGTTGAAACCGAAGACCGAGCCGACATCCTTCAAGGGCAAGGCCCCCAGCGAGCCTTGCACCACGATATCGGGCTTCTGTTCGCCAGCGGGATCAGGCTCCGGCGCGGGGACGGGAGCCGGCGCGGGCGCGTCGGCGGCAAAGGCGGGAACGCTCAGTGAAACGCAGGTCAGCATGCTGGCCAACATCAGCGCGCGGCGCGCCCTCTGGCCGGTAACGGTCGATGTGCGATGGTCAAGACGCGGCATTGTTGCCCCCATATTTGCGGCCAGACGGGGCTCTACCCTCGCCTCGCCAAGATTGCTGAACCTCCAATCCCAGGCATTTCATTTATGTTTTTGAATGCTTTGTGCGCCGTTGCGCCCTTCCGTCAGGCGCTCTTGTTCTCCTCGATGGCGCGGCGTTCGAAAGCGGCGAGCTGGCCTTCCAGAGCCAGTTGCATCCGCGCCTTTTCACTGCCCGCCGCCAGCACACGGCAGGCGGCGGCCTCGAACCCTGCCGCGCAGGCTGCCACGGGCAGGCCGACATGGCGGCTCTGCCAAAGGCTGGCACCGGGGATGAAGCTGAACTCCAGCCCATTGCGCGAGATCTGCTTGAGGTCGCGATAGGTCAGCCCCTGCTCGCGAATGGCGCGCAGATATTCATTGGTCATATCGGTGCGCAGCACGCCCTGATCGTCGGTGGAGAGCACCACCGGCACCCCGCGCCGCCGATAGAGATTGAGCGGATGATCCGCGCCGGACACGCCAAGGATCACCGCATTGCTGGTGAGGTTGATCTCCACCGCGATGCCCTCGCGCGCCATGCGGGCCATGGTGGCATTGGCCTCGCTTTCCAGTGCGATATCCGTGCCATGGCCGATGCGCTGGGCGCCGCCGTCGCGGATGGCCTTGGCGATATGGTCGGCAAGATCGGTGGGCGGCACCAGTCCGAAAGCCAGCTCTCCGGCATGCAGGCTGCGGTGGACCTGTGGATATTGCCCCTCCAGAAAGCGGAACATTGCCATATGCAGGTCGTAGTCCCGCAGCGAGATCGGCCAGTCCTCAGGCTCGACGATGTTGACACCGACATAGCGCGGATCGCGCGCCGCCAGCGCAAAGCTGGCCATCAGCGACCGGAAAGCGCCGAGCGGCGGCATGCCCCGCGCCGATTGCGCCAGATAATGCACCGCCACGCCGCAGCCGGCTTCGGCCCTGTCCGTGCCGCAGCCCATGGCGGCTTTCACCTGCTGCTCCTGCGCATCGAGAGCGGCCACCGAGCGGGCAACCACCGCCTCCATCACGGGCTTTTCCCGTGCGAAGATGCGGGGCAGATCGGCCTGCGTCAGAGCCTCATCGGGCGCCGCCCCGGCCCAGCCCCAGATGCCGCCCGGATTATGCTGCAACTCAAGGTAGAGCACATGGTCCAGCGCGGCGATGCGCCGGGTCGAGACCAGCCCTTGCGCTTCCTTGCCCGTCTCGGCAGGGCCGAATTTCTCGAAACTGTCGAAGAACTGGGTATGGCCGCTGGTGTCGTTGCGGCCCACGCCATGCTGCCAGCCGCGCGTGGAGAGATTGTCGATCATCCGGGCGAAGAGGAAAGGTTGCTTTTCCGCGACCTCCTTCTCGGAGAAACCCGGCGCGCAGGGCGGCTGGGCGAAGGCCAGCGTGGCAGCATCGATGCACAGGCCTTTCTCGCCCGCCCAGCGCATGAAATCCTCGGCATAGACCGAACCGCCCATGTGATTGTGCAGATCGCCACCCTTGGGCATGGCGCGCAGCAGCACGCGCAAAGCCGTGGGGCTGGCGGCGGCATGGTCGAAGATGGCGGCCACCTGCGCCTCGCGCACCGCCGCCATCGTTTGCTGAGGCGCCGCCATCAAGGGCGCACCGACCAGCAACGCAGCCGCAGCAAAACCGGTTCGTGAAAGCAGGCGAAGGATCACGCCTTGGCACCCGACCAGACGTCAGCCTTTTGCGCACAGGAAAAAACAGGCCGCAAGCAAGGGTGGCCAAACCGAAACGAACGCATGGTGTGGGCCCCTATCCGATCCCCGTTTCACCGAAACTGACCGAGGCACCCGTTTCAATCAACCATAATGAATTCAACATCTCGTTCTAAAAATTAGTCCACCCTCAGAAATGCCGCAGTGCAGCGGGCCGTTTCAAAAGAACGCACTCCCAACCGGACCGAAAACGAATTTTCAGAACACCCCGTGCTTGTAACGATGATGGACGCCCCGGTGAATCACCGATACCCGAGCAGCCAATTCCACAGTCAAATGGATCGCTGCTCGACCGGCGGCGGACATGAAACGGGGCGAGGCACGGATCGGCTTCTGCCCCGGCCCCGTTTCGCGCGGGATCGTGGCGCCGCACAGCATATCCATAGGGGGCAATTCAAAATCCATGACGGGCCGCCAAAGCCACCGCATCCTCACACGCAGCCTGATGGCCATGGGCGCGCTGACGGTGACCGCCGCTTCGCTGGTGCGTTCGCAAGAAAGCGCGCCGATTGCTCCCATAACACGCCCGGCCCCCGATGTGGCCGCGCTGTTCGATGCCTATTGCTCCTCCTGCCACAATGACATCGACAAGGTCGCCTCCTTCTCGCTCGACGATCTGAAACCAGGCGATGTGGCGCAGGGCGCGCATGCCGATGCCTGGGAGAAGATCCTGAGCAAGATGGCCCGGCAGGAAATGCCCCCGCGCAGCAAGGACCAGCCCAGCCCGGCCGAGCGCGCCGCGCTGGTCGCCTGGCTGCAAAGCGCGCTGGACGGCTACGCCCGCGCCCATCCCGATCCGGGTCGCGCCACGGTGCGCCGCCTCAACCGTGTGGAATATGCCAATGCGGTGCGCGATCTGCTGGGGCTGCAGGTCGATGTCAGCCGCGATCTGCCGCAGGACAATTCAGGCTATGGCTTCGACAACATTGCCGATGTGCTCTCGGTCTCGCCCACGCTGGTCGAGCGCTATGTGCTGGTGGCAGGCCGCGTGGCGCGGCTGGCGACGGGGCTTGGTCCCGTAAAGCCCTTCGCCACCACGCATGATATTCCCAAGGACGGCTCGATCATGAATTCGGGCCGCCCGGCCTACAATGACCGCATGAGCGAGCGCCTGCCGATCGGCTCACGCGGGGGCGGCGCCTTCGATTACTACGCGCGCGCCGGCGGCACCTATGAGGTGGCGGGCTGGCTCAACGCCAACACCAACAATGAAGCCGACCGCATGGCCGAGGACCGCGTGGCGGTGCGCGTGCCGCTGCAGGCCGGAGCCCATGTGATCGGCCTCTCCTTCCGCAAGAGCATCGCGCCCGATGAAAGCGTGCAGACGCTGCGCAACACCACCGACAAGGTGCCGTTGCCGGTGGACAAGCCCATCATGCTGCCGATGGATGTGTCGGTGGATGGGGTGAAGGTGCAGACCGTTCAGGTGCCTTCCTACCGCATGAGCCAGCGCTATTCGCAGCAGAATTTCCCGCGCGATGTGATGGAGATCGATGTTCTGGGCCCCTACGATGTGGCGGCAAAAGCACCGCTGCCCGATACGCCCAGCCGCCGCCGCATTTTTACCTGCCATCCTTCCAGTGCGGCGCAGGAAGAGCCTTGCGCACGCTCCATCGTCACCTCATTGGCGCGCCACGCCTATCGCCGCCCAGTCAGCCAGAGCGATATCGCCCCGCTGATGAAGACTTACGCCGAGGAGCGCAAAACCGGCAGCTTCGAGACGGGTGTCGAAGCGGCGGTGGAAGCTATCCTCGTCTCCCCCCATTTCCTCTTCGCAGTGGAGGGCGATCCGGCGGGCGCGGCGCCCGGTTCGGTGCATGCGGTCGGCGATCTGGAACTGGCCACCCGCCTCTCGCTGTTCCTGTGGAGTTCGATCCCCGATGAGCAACTGCTGACTCTGGCCCAGCAGAACCGCTTGCACGATCCGGCAGTGATGAACGCCCAGATCACCCGCATGCTGGCCGATCCGCGCTCCACCGCGCTGACGAAGAACTTCGCCGGGCAGTGGCTCTATCTGCGCAACCTCGACCAGCAGCGGCCCGATACCGATGTCTTCCCCCAGTTCGATGTGCGCCTGCGCGCCGCCATGGCGCAGGAAACCGAGCTGTTCTTCACCCATGTGCTGCAATCGAACCGCAGCGTGCTGGATTTCCTGTCCTCGGACTACACCTTCCTCAACGCCAGATTGGCCCAGCATTACGGCATTCCGGGTATCAACGGCACGGCAATGCGTCTGGTGAAGCTGGACCCGGCATGGCATCGCGGCGGCCTGCTGGGTCAGGCCAGCATTCTGACGGTCACCTCCTATGGCAACCACACCAGCGTGGTGAAGCGCGGCAAATGGGTGCTGGAAAACCTGCTGGCCGCAGCGCCCCCGCCGCCCCCGCCCGACGTGCCCGCGCTGCAGGAAGCCCATGGCGGCAAGCTGCTGACCGCGCGCCAGCAGTTGGAGCTGCACCGCTCCAACCCCTCTTGCGCGGCCTGCCATGTGCGGATGGACCCGATGGGCTTTTCGCTGGAAAATTATGATGCGGTGGGCGCATGGCGCACCATGGATGTCGGCCAGCCGATCGACAACAGCGGCATCCTGCCCGATGGCACCCATTTCGCGGGGCTTTCGGGGCTGCAAAAGATCCTGCTCGATCACCGCGAACAGTTTGTTCAGGCCTTCACCTCGCGGCTGATGACCTATGCCCTCTCGCGCGGGCTCGGGCCTTTCGATCAGCCGCAGGTGCGCGCCATCGCCCATGCCGCCGATGGCGATGGCGACAAGATCCAGACGATCATTCGCGGCATCGTCTTCAGTGACAGCTTCCGCCTGAAGAAGGTGCCAGACGGCAAGCCCCTCACCCCCACCCAGATCACCATGAGGCAAGCTCGATGATCCTGCGCCGTCAGCCCCTCGCCCGCCGCACCGTGCTGCGCGGGATCGGCACCGCCATGGCCCTGCCCTTTATGGAGGCCATGGCCCCCAGCGCCAAAGCCGCCGATGCCGCCGCGCGCCCGCGCCGCCTCTCGGTGTTCTATACGCCCAACGGCATGATGATGGACCAGTTCAGGCCCGGCCCCGGCGCCACCACGCTGGAGCCGCTGAACGCCTTCAAGGACCGGATGACCGTCATCACCGGCCTCGGCCATCCGCAGGCAGCGCCGATGGGGGATCTGAACGCCGGTCATGGCCGCTCCTGCCCCGCCTTCCTGACGGGCACCCATGTGCGCCAGACCGAGGGCACCGATATCCGCTGCGCCATCTCCGTCGATCAGGTCTATGCGCGGCATCTGGGCGATGCGACGCAGCTTTCCAGTCTGGAAACCGGCATCGACCAGCCCAGCCTGCTGGGCAGTTGCGACATCGGCTATTCCTGCGCCTACACCAATGGCATCTCGTGGATGAGCCCCACCGTGCCGCTGCCCGTCGCCGCCAATCCGCGCGATGTGTTCGAGCGGTTGTTCGGCGATGGCGATGCTCTGGACGCGCAAAGCCGCATGGCGCAGATGCGGCGCCAGACCTCGATCCTCGATTTCGTGCGGGAGGATGCCCAGCGCCTGACCGGAGAGCTGGGCATGGAGGACCGCCGCAAGCTGGACGAATATCTCACCGCCACGCGCGACATCGAAAAGCGCATCCAGCGCGCCGCCTCCACGCCTCTGGCCGATGCCGGATCGATGGAGCGCCCCGCCGGTATCCCCGACAGTTTCGACGCCCATGTGAAGCTGATGGTCGATTTGCAGGTGCTGGCCTTTCAGGCCGATATCACGCGCGTCGCCACCTTTATGATCGGGCGGGAAATCTCCAATCGCACCTATCCCGAGATCGGCGTGCCCGATAGCCACCATATGCTCAGCCACCACGGGCATATGGAGGAGAAAAAGGTCAAGCTGGCGCAGATCAACCGCCACCATATGGAGTATTACGCCTATCTCCTCAAACGTATGAGCGAGACCAGGGACGGCGAGACCAGCCTGCTGGATCGCAGTTTCGTGCTGCGTGGCTCGGCCTTCGGCGACCCCAATGAGCATGATTATCTCGACCTGCCGGTGGTGGTGGCCGGCGGGCTGGTGAAGCATGAGGGCCATGTAACCGTGGCCAAGGGCACCAGCATGTCGAACCTGTTGCTCACCGCGCTCAATGCCGTGGGTGTGCCGGACACGCATTTCGGCGACAGCACCGGCCCCCTGAAGGAGGTCGCCCTTGCATAAGCCCATGATGGTCGCGCTGTTGCTGGGCATGACCGCGCCTGCTTTGGCCGCCCATGCCCCACAGGCCGATCCGGCGCCGGGCGAGGCTGACATCGCCCTCGCCCGCGCCATCGAGACCGGAGACGACGATGCCGCCCGCGCCGCTCTGGCCGCCCATGCCGCGCCCAACCGGAGGCTGGCCTTTCGCGCCACACCGTTGATGCAGGCGGTGGATCGGCAAGACGCACCGCTGGTCGGCCTGCTGCTGGACGCGGGAGCGGATGCCAATCTCGCGGATGAGGAAGGCCTTTCCCCCCTGACTCTGGCCTGCCAGTTGGGCGGTGAGGCCGTGCTGGAGCGCCTGCTCTCCGCGCCGCATATCGATCTGCGGACAGCCCTGCCCGATGGCGCCAGCGCGTTGCATATCTGCGCGCGCTATGCCCCGACACCGGTGGTCGCGCGATTGCTGGCGGCCAAACTGCCCGTCGATACGCCAGACAGCCGGGGCCAGACCCCGCTGATGTGGGCCGCCGCATCAGGCCGCACGGACACCATGGCGCTGCTGCTCAAAGCCGGAGCCAAAATCAACGCCCAAACGCAGGCCGGCTTCACCCCGCTGTTCTTCGCGATCAAGAGCGGCGTGCCCGAAGCCAGCGCCGCCCTGCTGGCAGCCGGCGCCGATGCCAATCATCGCGGGCCGAAGAACACCAGCACTTTGCAACTGGCGCTCTATCAGCAGAACTGGGCCGCCGCCGCGCAACTGGTCCAGCGCCTGCCCGACAACAGCCCGCTGCTGGCCGAAAAGGACGATCAGGGCCTGCCGCCGCTCAACGCGGCGGCCATGGGCGGCGATCTGGCGCTGGTGAAACTGCTGCTGGCCAAGGGCGCGGCGGTCAACGGGCTTTCCGGCCCCTCCGGCATCACCTGGGTGACCGAGGCCAATTTCGGCATGCCCCCGCCGCCCGTGCCGCCAACGCCTCCGCTGCTGCTGGCCGCGCAGCATGGCCAGACGCAGGTGATGAAGCTGCTGCTGGACCATGGCGCCGATCCCCACTTCACCGCCGCCAATGGCAGCAACATCGTGATTTCCGCCGCCGAGGGCGGCCGGGCCGATGCGCTGGCGCTGGCGATCACCGTGGGCCCCGATGTCAATCTGGCCGATGACCGGGGCAGCACTGCCCTGCATGTGCTGGCGGGAAGCAATTACAGCCCCGAGCTCGCCCCGATGCTGGCGTTGCTCCATGCCCATGGCGCGCGGGCCGATCTGGCGGATAAAAAGGGGCACACGCCCGCGATGGTGGCCGATGGCACGCTCAAGGAGGTCAAAGCCGCCTTTAACGCCGTTTTTCCCGCGACAACCGCCGTCAAACCCACATAATTGGCGCTTATCCCGCGCCGCCGACCCCGCTCTCACGCATCACCTGCGCCAGATGGTTGAGCAGCAGCGAGGCGGGCACCGACAGGGTCCGCCCCGAAGCGCTGATCAGCGACAGCACGGAAAGCGGAATGTTCGTCTCGGCCAGCGGCACGAAGATCAGCCTGCCCTCGGCCAGTTCGGCGGTGACGTCCAGCTTGGTGAGCAGCCCCACGCCGCGCCCGCCCTGCAACAAAGCCTTGAGCAGGCCGATGGAATTGGCGTTGATGGTCGCACGGGTGCGCCCGCCCACGGTGCGCGCCCAGAGATTGTCGATCACCTGCCGATAGGACAGCGATTCATCGGGCAGCACCAGCCCGTGTTCGGCGCATTCGGCAAAGCCCACCTCGCTGCGCTGAGCCAGAGGATGTCCCTGCGCCACCACCGCGCCAAGCTGATAGACCATGGTGCGCTCGACACGGAAGCCATGCCCTTCGGGCGGATTGAAGGTGAGCGCCAGCTCCACCTGCCCTTCCGTCACGCTGTCACCCACCGCCTGGGCGCCTGCCACCACCACATTGAGGTCGATGCCGGGGTAATCCTCGCGGAAGCGGGTCAGCGCGCCCGCCACGAAATCGATCGCCCCTTCCGCGATGGCCATCGTCACCTCGCCCCTACGGAGCCCGGTGAGATCGTCGATCTGCGCCATGGCGTGGCCCAGCTCGCGGCGCCAGCGGCGCACATAGGTGATCAGCACCTCGCCCGCCGCCGTCAGGCGCAGGCCCTGAGGCATGCGCTCGAACAGGCGCACCCCCAGCTTTTCCTCCATCAGCAGCATATGGCGGTCGATGGCCGAGGGCGAGATATGCAGGCGCTCCGACGCCTTGCGGATCGATCCGGAGCGCACGACCTCATCGAAATAGACGGCAAAACGCGAAAACATGGCGGCGGATGGCTCCATGACAGCAGGAACCAGAGTGTTCTAAAAATTATCGAGAAATTGCAAATCAATTCTAATGGATTTGCACGGGGGCCGCCGATAGACAGAGATCAGCATCGGACGAAAGCGGCTCCAAGCCTTCTTCCGCCACCCCGCGCCGCGGCGCCCGGCAGGATGACAGAATGATCCTCACCTTTCAGCACCCCATCATCGGCCAGTCTTACCAGTGGAGCCCGGCTGGCTGATCCTGTGGCCGGCGCCGCTCTCCCCTTTCGCGGCGCCGGTCCTTTCGGGGAAAGGGGCAAGACAGACGGCGCCCCCGGCGATAGGCTGGGCCTCTGCGCCCCATCGACGATCAGCAAGGATCTTCCTCTGCCATGACCCAAGCCGCCCAAGCCCCTGCTGCCTCATCGCTGACGGCGCTGGCCCAGCGCCATTTCGCCCTCGCCGAGCGCGGATCGAATGTGCGGACCGAGGTGGTGGCCGGGCTCACCAGCTTTTTCACCATGGCCTATATCATCGTGGTCAACCCCGGCATTCTGGGGCTGGCGGGCATGCCGGTGGCGGCGGTGGCGGCGGCGACCTGTCTTTCGGCTGCTCTGGCCTGCGTGCTGATGGGCGTGATGGCCAATGCCCCGCTGGGGCTGGCGCCGGGCATGGGGCTCAACGCCTATTTCAGCTTTACCGTGGTGCAGGCGATGCATGTGCCATGGCAGGTGGCGCTGGGCTGCGTGTTCATCTCGGGCGTGGCCTTTCTGCTGCTGACGGCGGCGGGCATTCGCCAGATGATCGTCGCGGCCATTCCGCCGCATCTGCTGGCGGCGGTGGCGGGGGGCATCGGGCTGTTCATCGCCTTTATCGGGCTGAAGAATGCCGATCTGGTGGTCGCCAATCCCGCAACGGTGGTGGCGCTGGGCGATCTGCACAAGGGCGGGCCTCTGCTGGCGCTGATCGGTCTGGCGATCATGGCCGGGCTTTCGATCTTCGGCGTGCGCGCGGCAATCCTGATCGGCATCGTGGGTACCACACTGATCGGCTGGATCACGCATCTGGTGCCCTTTGCCCCCGCCAAGGTGGACACGGCGGGCATCGGCCAGACGATCATGGCGCTGGACCTCAACGGCGCGATGCATCTGGGCGGCAAGGCCTATGGTCTGGGCTTGCTGGAGGTGGTCTTCGTCTTCCTCTTCGTCGATCTGTTCGACAACATCGGCACGCTTTGCGCGGTGACGAAACGCGCCGGCCTGATCGAGCCCGACGGTTCGATCCGTGACCTTAACAAGATGCTCTATGCCGATGCCATCGCCACCATGGCGGGATCGATGATCGGCACGTCCACCGTCACCTCCTATGTGGAGAGCACCAGCGGCGTGGAAGCCGGTGGCCGCACCGGGCTGACCGCCATCGTCTGTGGGCTGATGTTCCTGATCGCCCTGCCCTTCGCGCCCTATGCCGCCGCCGTCCCGCTGGCCGCCACCGCGCCTGCGCTGGTGCTGGTGGGCGCGCTGATGATGGCGCCCTTGCAGGAAGTGAGTTGGGAACGTGCCGAACAGGCCGTGCCCGCCTTCCTGACTTTGGTGATGATCCCGCTGACCTTCTCCATCGCCAATGGCCTCGCCTTCGGCATCACCGCCCATGCCGCGATCAAGATCATGAAGCGCGAGGTGACCAGGGGCGACTGGCTGCTGCTGGTGCTGGCCGTCCTGTTCATCCTGCGCTTTGCCTATATCGCCGCTGCCTGAGGGAGTTTGAATGCTGTCATCGCGCACCACCCAGGGCATGGTCGTCGCCCCCCATTTCGCCGCTGCCGAAGCCGGTCGCGCCGTGCTGGCCGAGGGCGGCAATGCGGTGGAGGCGGCCATCGCCGTCGCCGCGACCATCGCGGTGGTCTATCCGCATATGAACTCGATCGGCGGGGACGGCTTCTGGCTGATTCACCGGCCCGGCCAGCCCGTGGTGGCGATCGATGCCTGCGGGCGAGCGGCGGCCAAGGCCGATCTGGCGCTCTATGCGGGCTTGCAGAGCGTGCCATGGCGCGGACCTCTGGCGGCCAATACGGTGGCGGGGGCGATTTCCGGCTGGGCCAAGGCGCGGGAGATCGCACCGGGCACATTGCCGCTGTCGCGCCTGCTGGCGGAGGCCATCGCCTATGCACGCGACGGGGTGAGCGTCACCGCCGGGGGCGCTGCGCTGGCGGCGGCCAAAAGCGCGGAACTGCGCGGCCAGCCCGGCGCCTATGCGCAGATTTTCGAGCCCGAGGGCAAACCTCTGACCGAGGGCGATCGACTGCGCCAGCCCGCTCTGGCCCGCACACTGGAACGTCTGGCGCAGGACGGTCTGGACAGCTTCTATCGTGGCGAACTGGCGCTGGATCTTGTCAGCGATCTGGCCGCTCTGGGCAGTCCGGTCTCCGCGCATGATCTCTCCGCGCATCGCGCCGAACAGACCGAGCCCTTGAGCGTGTCGGTCAAGGGCGCCACATTGTTCAATCATCAGCCCCCCACACAGGGCATCGCCAGCCTGCTGATCCTCGCTCTGGCCGACCGGCTGGATCTGGACGCTGACAGCAGCTTTGCCCATCTCCACGGACTGGTCGAAGCCACCAAGCAGGCCTTCCTGTGGCGCGATGCCCATTGCGGCGATCCGGACTTTATGGAGGCCGATCCGCGCGCCCTGCTGGCGGATGCAACCGCTCTGGAGGCCATGGCGGGCAAGATCAATCCGGCGCGCGCCCTGCCCTGGCCCCAGCCCTCGCAGCAGGGGGATACGGTGTGGTTCGGCGCGGCGGACAGGGACGGCATGGTCGTCTCCATGATCCAGTCGACCTATTTCGAGTTCGGCTCCGGGCTGGTGCTGCCCAAAACCGGCATCACCTGGCAGAACCGGGGCGCTTCATTCCGTTTGGCAGAAAAAGGCTGGAATGCGCTGAAACCGGGGCGAAAACCTTTCCATACGCTCAACCCCGCGCTGGCGCATTTCGAGGATGGCCGCGTGATGGCCTATGGCACCATGGGCGGCGAGGGTCAGCCGCAAACACAGGCCGCCGTGTTCAGCCGCTATGGCTGGCAGGGCACCGATCTGGCTCGGGCCATCGCCGCGCCCCGCTGGCTGCTGGGCCGCACATGGGGCGAGGACAGCACCTCGCTCAAGATCGAGGAGGGGTTTGATGAAGCCCTTTACGCAAGCCTCCGCGCGGCAGGCCATGTGGTGGAACGGGTCGGCGCCAACAATGCGATGATGGGCCATGCCGGAGCCATCGTGATGGGCAGAGACAGTTCCGGAAAGGACTGGTTCGAAGGCGCCAGCGATCCGCGCTGCGACGGGAGGGCGGCCGGCCTATGAACAGTCTATCCACAGCCTTGCCCTCAACCTTGTCCCATGGCGCCCGCGCGGTCGAGCGTTGTGACCTGCTGGGCCGCACGCCCTATTCGGATATGGAGAATGGCCTCTATCGCGCATGGCTGACACCGGCTCACAAGGCCGCGCTGGGCACGCTGGAAGGCTGGATGACGGATGCGGGCATGGCCGTCCGCATGGATGCCATGGGCAATCTGGTCGGCCGGTATGAGGGCACAAGGCCCGACCTGCCTCCCCTGATGATCGCCAGCCATATCGACAGCGTGCGCGATGCGGGCTTCTATGACGGTCCGCTGGGCGTGATGCTGGGGGTGGAATGCGTCGCGGCGCTGCATGAAGCCGGGCGCCGCCTGCCCTTCGCCATCGAGGTCGTGGCTTTCGGCGATGAGGAAGGCAGCCGCTTTCCCGCCGCCATGCTGACCAGCCGCGCCATGGCCGGCACGCTGGACGAAGCCGCGCTGGATATGGCCGATGCGCGCGGCGTGACCCTGGCCGAGGCGATGGCGACCTTCGGGCTGGATATCGCGCGCTGGCGTGAGGCCAAGCTGGCCCGCGCGCCGCTCGCCTATCTGGAAGCGCATATCGAACAAGGCCCCGTGCTGGAAGCGCAGGGTCTGGCGCTGGGCACCGTCACCGGCATTGCCGCGCAATTGCGCTATCAGATCACCGTGCTGGGCAAGGCTGGCCATGCGGGCACTTGCGCCATGGGGCTGCGGCAGGATGCGCTGACCGCCGCCTCGGAAATGGTGCTGGCCGTGGAAGAGATCGCCCGCGCCGATGCCAGCGATCTGGTCGCCACGGTGGGCCGCATGGCAGTGCTGCCGGGCGCGGCCAATGTGATCCCCGGCGAGACCATCTTTACGCTGGATGTGCGTTCGGGCGATGAGGTCCGTCGCGACCGCGCCGCGGCAACCATCCTCGCCCGTATCCGGGAACTGGCCGGGGCGCGTGGGCTTGGCGTGGGGATCGAGAAAATCCACAACCTGCCCGCCAGCCCCTGCGCGCCCGATCTGATGGATCTGATGGATGACGGGATCGCCGCGAGCGGGCAGCAACCGTTCCGGCTCGTTTCGGGCGCGGGGCATGATGCCATGATCATGGAGGCGATCTGCCCCACCGCCATGCTGTTTATCCGCTGCCGCGGCGGGGTCAGCCACAATCCGGCGGAACATGTCGAGGTGGCCGATGTCGAGGCTGCCTTCACCGCGATGATGCGCTTTATCGAAACCCTGGGAGCCAAGCATGTCTGATCTGCCGCAGGATCTTTTCGGGCAGATCGACCCGCCGCAGCGCCTGTTGATGGGGCCCGGTCCGGTCAATGCGCACCCCCGCGTGCTGCGTGCGATGAGTGCTGATATGCTCGGCCAGTTCGACCCCGAAATGACCGGTTATATGAACCAGGTGATGGCGCTCTATCGCCCGGTGTTCGGCACGGAAAACCACTGGACCATGCTGGTGGACGGCACCGCGCGGGCGGGGATCGAGGCCGCGCTGGTCAGCCTGATCGCGCCAGGCGAGATGGCGCTGGTGGTCAATTTCGGGCGTTTCGGACTGCTGCTGCAGGAGATTTTGCAGCGCATCGGCGCGAAGTATGAAACCGTCGATGCGCCATGGGGCGAAGTCGTGCCGATGGAGGCCATTGCCGAGGCCGCACGCCGGGTGCAACCCAAGCTAATCTGCGCGGTGCATGGCGATACCTCCACCACCATGGCGCAGCCTCTGGAAGGGATCGGGGCGATTGCGCAGGAGGTCGGTGCGCTGGTCTATGTCGATGCGACGGCCACCATCGGCGGGATGGAGATCGCCAGCGACCGCTGGGGCGCCGATGTGGTGACCGGTGGTTTGCAGAAGTGCCTTGGCGGGCCTTCGGGCTCGTCTCCCATCACCATTTCGGAGGCGGCTGCGGCCCATATCCTGCATCGCCGCCATGTCGAGAAAGGCATCGCGCGGGACGATATCGAGGATGGTATCGGCGCGATGATCGGCTCGAACTATTTCGATCTGGCGATGGTGATGGATTACTGGGGACCCAAGCGGCTCAACCACCATACCGAGGCGACCACCATGCTCTATGGCGCGCGCGAATGTGCCCGTGTGGTGCTGGCGGAAGGTTTGTCCGCCCGCTTTGCCCGCCATGCCGCCGCCGGGCGTGCCATGACGGCGGGGGCTCGGGCGATGGGCCTGAAGGTCTTTGGCGACGACGCGCATCGCATGACCAATGTGACCGGGTTGTGGATTCCCAATGGCGTCGATGGCGAAGCGGTGCGCGCCATGATGCGTGACGCATTCCAGATCGAGATCGGCACGGCTTTCGGGCCTCTGCAAGGCCGCATCTGGCGGCTGGGGGCGATGGGCTACAACGCCATGAAGCATAAGGTGCTGATTACGCTCTCCGCGCTTGAGGCTTGTCTGAAAGCTGAAGGTTTCAGCCTGCCGTTGGGCGCCGCCGTGCCTGCCGCCATGGCCGCATGGGAGGCTGCGTGATGGTGCGCGATCTGATCGGCTATGGCGCCACCCCGCCTCAGGCCAACTGGCCGCAGGGCGCGAAGATCGCCGTGCAATTCGTCATCAATTACGAGGAGGGCGCGGAAAACACCGTCCTCAACGGCGATGAGCTGTCCGAAGGCTTTCTCTCCGAGATGGTGGGCGCGGCGCGTCACCCGGATCGCGCCATGGCGATGGAAAGCCTCTATGAATATGGCAGCCGGGCCGGGTTCTGGCGGCTGCACCGGCTGTTTACGCAGCGCGGGCTTCCTGTCACCGTCTTCGGCGTGGCCAAGGCGCTGGAAAGCAATCCCGAAGCCGTGGCCGCCATGCTGCAAGCCGATTGGGAAATCGCCAGCCACGGGCTGCGCTGGATCGATTACCAATATGTGCCCGAAGAGGTGGAGCGCGAGCATATCGCTCAGGCCATCGCTTTGCATGAGAAGGTGACGGGAAGCCGCCCATTCGGCTGGTATCAGGGGCGCACCAGCCCCAACACCGCGCGTCTGGTGGCGGAGGAAGGCGGCTTTCTCTACGATGCCGACAGCTATGCCGACGATGTGCCATACTGGCAGGGCAAGCAGTTGATCGTGCCCTATACGCTGGACGCCAACGATATGAAATTCGTTGCCCTGAACGGCTTTACGGAAGGCGATCAGTTCTTCCACTATCTGCGCGACACCTTCGACCAGCTCTATGCCGAGGGTGGCCGCATGATGAGCGTGGGCCTGCATGGCCGCGTGGTCGGCAAGCCGGCGCGGGCGCGGGCTCTGGCGCGTTTTCTGAATCATATCGCGGGCTACAACGATGTCTGGGTGGCCCGCCGCATCGATATCGCCCGCCACTGGATGGAGCAGCACCCCGCATGATGATCGACAATCCCGCCCTGCTGGCCGAAGTCACCGCCGCCTTCCACGAATATGAGCGCGCGCTGATGGAGGACGATATCCCGGCGATGGACGCCCTGTTCCACGAGGCCCCCACCACCAACCGCTATGGCGTGGGCGAGGTGCTTTACGGCATCGAGGAGATCCGCGAATTCCGCAAGGGGCGTGGCGGCTCCCCGCAACGTAAACTGGGCCGCGTGGCGATCACCGTCTATGGCGACAGTTTCGCCACCGCCGATGCCGAATTCTTCCGGGAAAACTCCGACCGCCGGGGCCGCCAGACGCAAAGCTGGGTGAAATTTCCCGATGGCTGGAAGGTGGTCTCCGCCCATGTCAGCCTGGAGGGGAACACGCACTGATGATGCTCGATGCGATCAATGCCCTGCCTGCGGACGCCTTCGTGGCGTGCTATGGCGCCCTGTTCGAGCATTCGCCCTGGGTGGTAGAGCGGGCGGCGGCTCTGCGCCCCTTTGCCGATCTGCACGCTGGGTTGATGCAGGCGCTGGACGCCGCCTCGGCAGAGGAAAAGCTGGCTCTGATCCGCGCTCACCCGGAGCTGGCGGGCAAGGCGGCGATCGACAAAACCCTCACCGAAGCCAGCACCGCCGAACAGGCCAGCGCCGGGCTGGATCGCCTGACGCCTGAAGAGTTCGCGCGGTTCCATGAGCTGAACGCCGCCTATCGCGCCACCCATGACATGCCCTTCATCATCTGCGTGCGGCTGACCGACAAGGCGGGTATCCTCGCCGCGATGGAAGCGCGCGCGGCCAACGATACGACCACGGAGGTCGCCACCGCTCTGGCCGAGATCGGCAAGATCGTGAAGCTGCGGCTGGACGATATGGCATGATCGCGGATGGCCTTCCGGCTCTGGAAGCGCGGCTGGCGCATGATCTGGCGCAGATCGCGCTGGGCGGGCCGGACTGGACTCATCCGCGTGATCTGGATGGCCAACATGTCTACGATGTGGTGATCGTCGGCGGGGGACAAAGTGGCCTTTCCGCCGGTTTCGGTCTGAGGCGCGAGCGGATCAACAACATCCTGATCCTCGACGAGAATGAGCCGGGACAGGAAGGTCCATGGGTGACCTATGCCCGCATGGTCACGCTGCGCACGCCCAAACATCTGACGCCGGTGGATTTCGGCATTCCTTCCCTCACCTATCGCGCCTGGTGGGAAGCCCAGCACGGCGCAGAAGGCTGGAACAAGCTGGACAAGATCCCGCGCGGCGACTGGATGGACTATCTGCGCTGGTATCGCCGGGTGCTGGATCTGCCGGTCCGCAACGGCGCCAGGGTGGAACTGATCGAGCCCTTGGGCGGTGGCCTGTTCCGCATCCATATCGCGGGCGGCGATGCCGTGATCGCGCGCAAGGTGGTGCTGGCCACCGGCATTCAGGGCGGCGGCGAGTGGCATACCCCCGCCATGATCCGCGACAATCTGCCCCGTCATCTCTACGCCCATACCAGCGAGGCGGTCGATTACGCCGCGATGAAGGGCAAGCGCATCGGCATTCTGGGCGGCGGGGCCAGCGCCTTCGACAATGCCCAATTCGCGCTGAACGCGGGCGTCGGCGCGGCGGAGGTGTTTATCCGCCGCAAGGTGCTGCCGCGCATCAACCCCATCCGCTTTATGGAGCGTGTCGGGCTGGCGGCACGTTATCGCGCGCTGTCCGATGCCGACAAATACCGCGCCATGGCCTGTTTCCTGAGCCACAACCAGCCGCCCACCAATGACACTTTCGAGCGGGCCGCCGCCCTGCCGGGCTTCGATCTGCATCTGGGCAGCCCGTGGCTGGCGGTGGAGGCCGTCAATGATGGCACGCAGGTCAAGGTCACGACGCCCAAGGGCACGCATCTTTTCGATTTTGTCGTGCTCTCCACCGGGCTGATCAGCGACCATGCCCTGCGCCCCGAACTGCGCCTGGTGGCCGACAGCATCGCCCGCTGGGGCGAGCGCGTACCGGTGCCCGAGGGCTGCGATGTCGCGCCCTCCATCGGCGATCTGATCGCGGCGCATCCCTATCTGGGACCGTCGTTTGAACTGTTGCCCAACACGCCCGACAAGACTGCGCAGGTCCATGGGCTGTTTGCTTTCAACTATGCCGCGCTGCTCAGCATGGGGCTGTCGGCCTCGGCGCTGTCCGGGCTGGAGCAGGCGCTGCCCAAGCTGGCCGGGGGGATTGCCGATCAGCTCTTCCTCGACGACAAGGAGCGCAATCTGGCCGCCTTCCTCACCTATGACGATGAGGAATTTCTCGGCCAATGGCCCCGCAAGGAAACAGCATGAGCAGCCTGTCCACCCATGTCCTCGATACCGTCAGCGGGCGCCCCGCCCCCGGCATCCGCGTGGTGCTGACGCAAGGCGATGCCCGACTGGCCGAGGGCATCACCGATGCCGATGGACGCTTTCGCGGCTTCCCGGCGCTGTCAGCGGGCGCCTATGTGCTGACCTTCCATGTGGGCGATTATTTCCGTGGCCTCGGCACGCCGCTGGCCGACCCGCCGTTTCTGGATGTGGTGCCCATCCATTTCGGGGCAGGCGATCAGGGCCATTACCATGTGCCGCTGCTGGTCTCGCCCTTTGCCTTCTCGACCTATCGCGGCAGTTGAACCAGACTGGAGATATCCAAAGTGTTGAAGGGTTTCCGGGCTGAACTTCTCAGCCTGCCGCATGATCCGCGTGTGGCGGGCACCCAGGCGCTGCGCCATGAGGCGGACGGCCTGCTGGTGGTCGAAAGCGGTATCGTCGTGGCTCGCGGCGACTACGCCACGCTGGCCCCGCGCTTCCCCGGCCTCACCATCGAGGACCACCGCCCGCTCCTGCTGGTGCCCGGCTTCATCGACACCCATATCCATTACCCCCAGACCGAGCGCATCGCCGCCCATGGCCTGCAACTGCTCGACTGGCTGGCCAGCATATCTTTCCCGCCGAGCGCGCCTTTGCCGATCCGGCCCATGCCCGCGACGTGTCTGCCTTCTTCCTTGACGAATTGCTGCGCCACGGCACCACCAGCGCGCTGGTCTTCGCCACGGTGCATGAGGGCTCGGTCGATGCGCTGTTCGAGGCGGCGTTGGCACGCAAGATGCGCATCGCCTCGGGCAAGGTGCTGATGGATCTGGGGCCGGAGGGCTTGCGCGATACGCCTGAAACCGCCCGCTCGGAAAGCGAGGCTCTGATCGCCCGCTGGCATGGCAAAGGCCGCCTGACCTATGCGGTGACCCCGCGCTTTGCCCTGACCTCCTCCGACGCGCAATTGTCGGTGGCGGGGGAGCTGCTCAAAGCTCATCCCGAAGCCCTGCTCCACACCCATATCTCCGAAAACCGCGACGAGATCGCCGCCGTGCTGGGGCGCTTTTCCGAGGCCAGCGACTATCTCGATGTCTATGACCGCTTCGGGCTGGTGGGCGCGCGCTCTGTCTTCGCCCATGGCATCCATCTGTCAGACCGCGAATGCTGCCGTCTGCACGAAAGCGGCGCGGGGGTGGCCTTGTGCCCCACCTCCAACCTGTTCCTTGGCTCGGGGCTGTTCGATCTGGCGCGGCTGGACGCGCATGGGGTGGCGCTGGGCTTGGGCACCGATGTAGGAGCGGGCACCAGCCTGTCCATGCTGGCGACCATGGGGGAGGCTTACAAAGTCTGCCAATTGCAGGGCAATCCGCTCGACCCGTTCCGCGCGCTCTACCTGGCCACGCAGGGCGGCGCCAATATGCTGGGCATGGGTACGCAAGTCGGGGCGCTGATGGAAGGGCAGGAAGCTGATTTCCTCCTTCTCGACCATGCAGCCACGCCGCTCTCCGCCCGCCGCTGCGCCCATCTCCCCTTGGCCGAACGCCTGTTTGCCATGCAAATTCTGGGAGACGACCGCTTTGTTGCGCGCACCTATATTGCAGGTGACCTCGCCCACGACCGGGATGCACCAAAGGCCGAACCCGAAGCGCAACGCAGACAATAATGGGAGCGCGAGGGTGTAACACCCTCGCATTCACCCTTTAATGTTCTTCCATCTAAATCCCTAAAACCCCGGCCACCTCCAGCCGCGCCGCCAGATCGAACAACAAGCCTTCCCGCCCCGGTGCCCCGATCAACTGCAGCCCCAAAGGCAGTTGCCCCGGCCGCTTCAAGGGCGCCGACAGCACCGGCACTCCTGCCAGACTGATCGGCTGAGCCAGCATCCCCAGATTGGCGCGCGCCGGCGCCGGGCCAAACCCCGTATGGATCACCGGATCGGCAATAAGGGGCGCGACATCGGGCGTGGCCGGGGCGATCAGCACGTCATAGCGTTGCAGCAGCGCAAGCGCCTGTTTGCGGAACCAGTCCCTGAAGCGGACGGCGCGATCGCGCAGAGGCGTCGGCACCAGATTGCCCGCCAGCAGCCGGTCACGGGTTTCGGGGTCAAAGGCCAGCGCCCGTTTCGACAGGTCCTGCCGGTGGAGGCGCCCGCCATCATGAGCGGTGATCAAGAAGGCGGCGGCGCGGGCGGCCTCCACCTGAGGCAGCTCGGCCATGGGCAGCACGCCCAGCAGCGCCTCGATCCCCGCGAAGGCCTTGTAGAGATCAGGAATGGCGTGATCGACGAACCAGCCGCCCAGCCGGGCCACGCGGCGGGCCGTCATGGGGGCGATGGGTTCGCCCTGCGCGACCTCTGCCGCCAGCCGCAGATCGTCCAGCGTGTTGGCAAAGGGCCCCAGCGTGTCGAGCATCGGCACAAAGGGAAAGCTGCCGTCTTCCGGCACGCTGCCATGCGCCGGGCGAAAGCCCCAGACGCCGCAAAGCGAGGCGGGCACGCGGATCGAGCCATTGGTGTCCGACCCCCAGCTCAGCGGCAGCATCCCCGCCGCCACCGCCGCCGCCGATCCGCCGCTGGAGCCACCGGCCAGCCTTGCGGTGTCGCGCGGGTTGCATGTGGTGCCGAAATACGCGTTCACCGTGACGAAGCCATAGGCATATTCGTCCATGTTCAGCACGGCGATGGGCACGGCTCCGGCGGCGGTCAGGCGGCGCAGCAGGGCAGCGTCACGCAAGGCAGGCGCAGCATCGATGCGCATCGCGGCGCCGGCGGTGGTGGGCTGGCCCTCCACATCGAACAGGGCCTTGAGGCCGATGGGAACCCCTGCCAGCGGGCCGGGGTCCTGCCCGCGTGCGACAGCGGCATCGATGGCGGCGGCGGCGTACAGCGCACGATCGCCCAGCACCGTGTTGACCGCCTTGATCTCTCCATCCCGCGCGGCGATGGCTTCCAGCGTGGCGAGGGCGACCTCCACCGCCCGGACGCGGCCGGTGCGCACGGCGCGGGCGATCTGGGTGGCGGAGGACAGGGCCGCGAGGGTGACATTCATGGCACATCCCCGATGGCGGTCAGCGCGGCCTCCACCGTGGCCCAGCGGTCTTCCAGCAGCGCCAGATTGGCCTTGATGCCGGGCAGGCAGGCGTCCGGCAGGTTCAGCCCCTGCGCAAGGGCCTTGTCGCGGATCTGCTCTTCGCTCCAGCCGGTGGGGTGGAAGTCCCCGATCATCGCATGGCTGGCACGATCACCGTGATTGGCACCCACATTGTCACTCACCAAAGACCCATCTCCGTCACGCCGTGAAGAAACGGCTCAATCCCATATCGCGCAGCCCGCGGCGATAGGCCATTGAACTCATATCGGCGGGAATATGCGCTTCCATCATGGGGTCGAGCGGCAGGCATTCCGGCATCTGCGCCTCGACGATGGCCTTGTCCTCCTCGAAGACGCGGCGGTTGAAATCATAGACGTCCTGAACCGGCAGGTCCTTGTCGAAATTGCGGGCGATGGGCGCGAAAAGACGGGTCACGCGGGCCGAGACCGGCGAGGCGGCGTTCATGATCACCAGCCGCGCCGCGTCGGGAAAGTGGATCTCCAGCGTGGCGGTGAAGGGCAGATGGGTGCGGAAGTGGCGCAGCCATTCAAAGCCCGGCTTGCCCCGGTCGGTCACGCCGATGGGGTAATTGCCGACAGAGCTGCGATATTCCACCTCGAAGCCATGTTCGGTCTTGGCCGGTTTGTAGGGCGGCACCTCGGCATTGTTGGCATCGCCGAAGGTGTCGGTGTGGACGAAGGCGAAATGGGCGACGTCGAGAAAGCCCTCCATCTGGCGGCCCGCAAAGCCGAAGATGTCGATGGTGGGGCAGACGATCTGCTGGAACTCGGCCTCGTCCCAATGCGGCATGTCGGGGATAACGGGAGCGCCGCCATCATGAAGCAGGCAGGTCCAGATCAAGCCGTAGCGCTCGACATGGGGATAGGATTTGAGGTTGAGACGCGCGGGAATATCGCGATCAGGATGGGCCGGGACATGGTTGCAGCGCCCCCCGGCGCCAAAGCGCAGGCCGTGATAGGCGCAGGTGACCCCGCCCTCGACCTGCGTGCCCATGCTGAGCGGCACGCCGCGATGCGGGCAGATGTCGCGCGCCACGACCAGCTCCGCCCCGGCGCGGTAGATCACCAGCGGCTCATCGAGCAATTTGGTGGAAAGCGGCTTGTCCCCGACATCGCGCGCCAGGGCAATGGGATACCAGTGCTGCGCAAGAATGGCCCAGTCGCCGCCGTCGAAAGTGCAGTTGCGGGGCAGTTCGGGCTCCGGCGGAGCGAGGAGCGAGACGGAAGATGTGGCCATGGTCAGAAACTCTCAGTGGGTTGAGAGAGAATGGCCGCGCTGCCCCGTGCGATCAAACGCAATCATTTTCATGTATCACTGCAAAAATCAGAACACCCCCGAGAGACCGCAATGCGCGGCCCGCCTGAACACATCAATGGAGGGATGTGAGCCGGAAGGCCGGACGTGATCTCCTGCGCGCCCTCCACCTATGACGGGGCAGAGTGGCGGCCAATATGACGAAGATCGGCATTGTGATGGACATAAACCCCGGCTCCCTCACGGCCTGCCAGCGCCACGATGGCATCGGCAACAGTGTCGGCGCCAATGGCGCCATAGCGTGACAGCGAACCGACCAGCACCGGCGAAAGCCATGCGAACAGTCTTTGGCCGATGGCTTCCCATACCCGCCGCTCAGAGCGCTGGCCCAGCAGGAAGCCGGGGCGGATCAGATCGACGCGATCAAACCCCAGATTGCGAACCGCGTCTTCAGCCGCTCCCTTGGTCTGGAGGTAGAAGCCTGGGCCGCCCGCCCCTGCGGAGCTGACGAGAATGAACTGACGCGCGCCCAGGGCACGGGCGCCTCTGGCAAACGCCAGCACATAATCGCGGTCGACGCGGAGCATGGCCGCCTGCGACCCGGCCGTGCGGATGGTCGTGCCAAGACAGCAGATCGCGACATCGGCCCCCGCGGGGGCATGGCCTTGCAACGTGGCCTCAGGCGCCGCGCAGAGCTGTTCGAAATCGATGGCACTGCCATTGGCGGGGGATCCTTGCCGAACAAGACGGGTCAGATCGACGCCGGACCGGGCCGGGAGCCTGCCGCTTACAAGGTTCCCGATCAGCCCCGTGCTGCCTGCCAGAAGAATGCTTAGACTCATGGTGAAACCCTCAATGCAGAAACGCCTTGTCCGTTCCGTGAACCTCACGCCAGCGATTGGGCGTCATGCCTTCCCATTCGCGGAAGGCGCGATAGAAGGAGGTCGTGTCCTGATAGCCCAGCAGGCATGCCACCTCATCGACATCCGCGGCCGGATCGGCCAGCAGGCGGCGTCCAAGGTCATGGCGCGCCTTGGCCAGCAGGTCGCGGAAGGTGAAGCCTTCCTCCGTGATGCGGCGCTGCAGGCTGCGCTCGCTCATGCCCAGCGCCTTGGCCGTGTCCGACAGGCTGGGCTGCCCGCTCGCCAGACTGCGCTTGAGCATGATCGTGACCTGCTGCGCGACCGAGCCCTTTGCATCGAGTTCTCCCAGCGCCGCACCAAGCGCCGGGGTCAGCATCTCCAGCATGTCGGGATTGTGCCCAGGGAAAGGATGATCCAGATCGGCGCGGTCGAGCACCAGCAGATTGCGCGCCATGCCCATGCGGATCGGGCAGCCGAAATAGTCCTGATGCGCCGGATGCGCGGCTCCGTGGCGGGCATAGTCAATCCGCCGGGGCACGATAGGCCTGCCCGTCGCCCGGCGTCCCAGCTCGACCAGCGAGGCAAAGGTGATGTCCACACAGATGTCCGGCTCTGCCTGCGTGGCAAAAGGCCATTCCGCAAGGATTGTACATTCATTCCGCGCTTCGGTGATGTGCAATTGCTCAGGCATGCAGAGCCGCTTGAAACGGGCCAGCCGCGCCAGGCCATCGCGGTAGTCACGGGCATGGAAAGCGGCCAGGCTGGAAGGTGGGTAGATCGCCGTCTCGACCTCCCGCACCATGCGCAGGCCAAGCGTGGGGTCACCGGTCAGCGCCTCCAGGCCGGTCAGCAGCGCGAAATACTGGGCCGTGGTCACATAGGCCTGCCCGCCCACATGCAGCGAGGCAGGCAGGCGCGCCAGCCGCAGGAGCGCGGGCGGCAAAACCCCCATCTGCTCGGCAGCGCGCCAGAACGCCGCAGGCACTTTGCATCGGTCGACCTGAACCATGCGCTTCCCTTTTCACGCCACCTTCGACAGACCGGTCGCGCGCCGCATCACGCCATCGAAAGCGCGATCCGACAGCAGCCAGCGCAGAAAGATCGTCGGCCTTGCAGCGAAACCCGCCGCATAGCGGGTCTTGGGATGCCTGGCCTTGACCGCCCTTGCAATCGTGTCGGCAATGATCTGCGGTGGCGACTGACGTCCGAGGCTGGCCTCACCGGTCATGGATTGTGCCATGACCTCGGCCTGCGGACCATAGGGGCCATGGCCCGAAGTCTTGCGCAGCTGATCGGCGGCGATACCGGCCCATTCGGTCCTGATCCCGCCCGGCTCGATCACCACGACATCGATGCCAAAGGGGCGAAGCTCCATGCGCAGGCAATCGCTGATCGCCTCCAGCGCGAATTTGGTGCCATGATACCAGCCGCCCAGCGGCGTATGGATCTTGCCGCCCATCGAGGTGATGTTGACGATAGTGCCCGATCGCCGGGCACGCATATGCGGCAAGGCAAGCTGGATCAGGCGGACCGCGCCGAACACATTGACCTCGAACTGGGCGCGGGCCTCCTCCATCGGCACATCTTCCAGCGCGCCGTAAGAACCATAACCGGCGTTGTTCACAAGGACATCGAGACGCCCTTCCTGAGCGATGATGGTCTCGATCGCGGCCTGCATGGAGGCATCCTGGGTGATATCCATCGCCAGAACCCGAATGCCGCTGTCAGCCAGATGCCGCATACGCTCGACCCGGCGCGCGGCGCCATAAACCGTATGGCCCATCTGGCTGAGCCTGAGCGCGGTGGCCTCTCCAATGCCGGAAGAAGCGCCGGTGACGAGTATGACTTGATCTGGCATGGATTGTTCCATCTGTTGATGCGGAGGTTTGGCAAAGCACGGCGACCCGCGAGCCACCTGCCCCTCCTTCCTAACGCGCAACAGCGCCTCCTTGCATTGGCACAACACGCCAGGGAATTTCCCGATTGCGCCATAGATGATGAAATAGACGGTCCAGGCCCAGGGCCGGACCACCAAGGGCTGCCCTTCATTTATTCAGAGGTCTGCGGATTTACGCTGTGGGACATCATTCATGAAACGGCAGCCTGCTGCCCGCGCGAGCCGGCTTTCCCGTTGCAATCGCGCACTGTACACGCTGCTTTCAGTGCCAAGCGGCGCGGATGATCCAAGGGGGCCTGGCTGGCTGATGCCCCTTGCGTGACCGGCTGTGCGCCATGAGGTGGCACATTCCTGACGGAACGCCTTTACACTTGGCGGTTGGGCTCCGATCCAGGTGGTCTGGTTTGCTCCGGGATTCGAGGAAATTATGAACGCCAATCTGATTGAAAACCGCCCGACGTTCGTCAGCCACCTCGAATGTTCGATGACGGGCGAACGGTATGAGGCCGACCAGCTTCACGGCCTGTCGCGGGTGGGGCGGCCACTGCTGGTGCGCTATGATCTCGATGCCCTGGGCCGCGCTGTCTCGCGCGACACGATTGCGGCGCGCCCCACCGATCTGTGGCGCTGGCGCGAACTGCTGCCCGTCCGCCGCACGCAGAGCATCGTCTCGCTGGGGGAGATCGAGACGCCGCTGGTGCCGATCCCCCGCTCGGGCGGGCCGGGCGCGATCGTCAAGGACGAGGGGCGGCTGCCGACCGGTTCCTTCAAGGCGCGCGGCTTGGTGATGGCGGTGGCGATGGCGCGCGAACTGGGCGTGACGCGGATCGCCATGCCCACCAATGGCAATGCCGGGGCGGCGCTGGCGGCCTATGCCACGCGCTGCGGAATCGAGACCCTGGTGCTGTGCCCGGAGGAGACGCCGGAGGTGAATGTCCGCGAGATCGCCGCGCAGGGTGCCCGCGTCTGGCGGGTGAACGGGCAGATCGATGATTGCGGCGCGATCGTCGGCAAGGGAGCCGCAGAGGGGCGCTGGTTCGATTTTTCGACGCTGAAAGAGCCCTATCGGATCGAGGGTAAGAAGACGATGGGCCTGGAGCTAGCCGCCCAGTTCGGTTGGGAGCTGCCGGACGCGATCTTTTATCCGACGGGTGGTGGCACGGGCCTGATCGGCATGTGGAAAGCCTTCGACGAGATGGAGAAACTGGGCTGGATCGGTTCCAAACGGCCACGCATGTACGCGGTGCAGGCCTCGGGCTGCGCGCCGATCGTCCGCGCTTTCGAGGCGGGCGAGGAACACGCCGAGCGCTGGGACGATGCCGCGACCGTCGCCGCCGGTATCCGGGTGCCGCGCGCTGTAGGTGACTTCCTGATCCTGCGCGCAGTGCGGGAATCGGGCGGTCGCGCGTTGGCGGTGGGCGATCCCGCGATCCTGACGGCGGTGGACGAGGCTGCCCGAAAGGACGGCCTGCTGCTATGCCCGGAGGGCGGCGCGACCCTGGCTGCCTATCGTCAGGCGGTGAAGGACGGGCTGGTCGATGAGGAAGAGCGCACGGTGCTGTTCAACTGCGCGACCGGCCTCAAATATCCCATGCCGCCGGCCGACAAGTGGCTGGACCGACACGGGGACATCGACTTGAGCGTGCTGTAGGTTCGCTCTTCTTGTGCGTGCTCTCAGCCGTCACGCCACGATCTCAAAGGTTGGGCCGAAAGAGCTGCATGATGAATAAAGGGCGACTTTCCTCTTGCCAAATCTGAAAGCGGGCCTTCCGGTCACCACGACTGCCCGGTCATTCGACAGACTGAGCCAAATTTGGTCACGTCACTCCCGACCTCGAAAAGTCACCTTCCCGGATCACCCGCCGGGGCTAACTCCAGATTATTGAGGCCCGCTCGCCAGACTGCCGATCTCCGGCCCGCAAAGGCAGGGCGCCAGATCGACCTCTGCCCGCAAATCCAGACACAGTTAAAAATTGCCATGGTTTTCATTGGCAGGTTCGTCGCCCTCAGCCATACGGCTGAGATCCGCAGAATGCTGCGGATCTCAGCGCGATTGAAACTTACGGCTTCGCTACGGCGGCAATCACGATAATTTCCACCTTATAGCCCGGATCGGCCAGCTTTGCCTCGCCGGTGGCGCGGGTGGGCGGCGCGCAATCGGCGACCCATGCGTCCCACGCAGCATTCATCTCCTCGAAATCCGCCATATCCGCCAGCCAGATGGTGGCCTGAAGCAGATGGTTTTTGCTGCTGCCGGTGCGCGCCAGCAAAGCTTCGATCTCGGCGAGGGCTTCCCTGGTCTGCGCCGCGACGCTCTCGCCGGGCGTGCCGACCTGCCCTGCAAGATAGATCGTATCGCCATGGATGACAGCCTCGCTCAAACGCGGGCCCTGGTCGATGCGGGTGATGGTCATGGGCTGGTCCTTGGTTGGGATGAATATGTGCAACCCGCGCCTATGCGCGATAGCGGCTGATCGCAAGATCGGCGGTTTCGATGGCGGGGCGGCGCCCGCTCATCATATCGGCGATCACATGAGCCGAACCGCAGGCCATCGTCCACCCCAGGGTGCCATGGCCCGTGTTGAGGAAAAGGTTGGGGATCTTCGTCGGCCCGATCACCGGCGTGCTGTCCGGCGTCATCGGCCGCAGGCCCGACCAGAAGCTGGCCTGGCCAAGATCGCCCGCGCCGGGGAACAACGTGCCGCAACTGTGTTCGAGCGTGGCGCGCCGCGCCTCGGGCAGATCATTGTTGAAGCCGGAGATCTCCGCCATGCCGCCCACCCGGATCCGGTCCCCCAGACGGGTGATCGCCACCTTGTAGCTTTCGTCGAGCAGGGTCGAGACCGGCGCGCGTGCCTCATCGACGATGGGCACGGTCAGCGAATAGCCCTTCACCGGATAGACCGGGAGACGCAGCCCCAGCGGCGCCAGCAATTGCGGCGAGAAGCTGCCCATCGCCACCAGAAAGGCGTCGGCAGCCATGTCGCCCTTGCTGGTGCGGACATGGGTGACACGTCCGCCCTGCTCGACCAGCCCATGGATGGCGGTGCCATAGTCGAAACGCACGCCCTGCGCGATGGCCAGCTCTGCCAGAGCATTGGTGAATTTGAAGCAGTCGCCGGTCTCGTCATTGGGCAGACGCAGGCCGCCCGCAATGCTGGCGGCGCTGGATGCGAGCCCAGGTTCCGCCGCAATGCAGCCGGCACGATCGAGCACCTCGAAGGGGACGCCATCCTGCTCCAGCACGGCGATATCCTTGGCCATCCCGGCCAGCTGCTTTTCCTCGCGGAACAGTTGCAGCGTGCCCTGGCTGCGCTCGTCATAGGAAATCCCGTTATGCTGACGCAGCTCGATCAGCCGGTCACGGCTGAATTCGGCGAGGCGCACCATGCGGCTCTTGTTGATCGCATAGTCGCGCGCGTTGCAATTGCCGAGCATGGCGGTGAGCCAGCGCAGCATCGCCATATCCAGTTTGGGGCGCAGGATCAGCGGCGCATGCTCCATCATCAGCCAGCGCAGCGCCTTCATCGGGATGCCCGGCGCCGCCCAGGGCGAGGCATAGCCCGGAGAAATCTCCCCGGCATTGGCAAAGCTGGTTTCCAGCGCCGGGCCTTGCTGACGGTCGATGACGGTGACCTCGTGTCCGGCCTGCGCCAGATACCAGGCCGAGGTGACACCGATCACCCCGCTTCCGAGGATGGCAATTTTCATGGGGCAGTGTTCCAGCTAAGAGCGTCGGCCTCGGCGGGAAGCAGAACCCGCTGATAACGGCGACCAAGTTGCGTGAGAATTTCGTAGGAAATGGTGCCCGCGTCCGCCGCGAGCTGATCGAGCGTCTGATGGGGGCCGATCAGCTCAACCGGAGCACCCGGATACAGCGCATCCTCGGGGACATCGGTGACGTCGAGGGTGATGCTGTCCATCGAGACCCGCCCGGCAATCGGCGCGCGCACGCCCGCGATCCAGCCGGCGCCCCGATTGCCAAGGCTGCGCGGCAGGCCATCGGCATAGCCGACCGGGATCGTCGCGATCCGCGTCGGACGGTCGGCCCGGAAGGTCAGGCCATAGCCCACCCCCGCGCCTGCCGGAATGCTGCGCAATTGCGCAATGGCTGCCTCAAGGGCGATCACCGGACGCATCGGATTGGCACCATCATGCGGCGCGCCGCCGTAGAGCGCGATCCCCGCGCGCACGAGATCGAAATGCGCGCGGCGAAGGAAAGCCCCGCCGCTGTTGTCGAGGGCGAGCGGGACATCGGGGAAACGCCGCGCCACCTTCTGAAAACGCGACCACTGCATGGCATTGGCCGGATCGTCGCCCTCATCGGCGCAAGCCAGATGGCTGATCAGCAGCCGCAGATCGATTCCCTCGAGCAGGGCGGGTGTGTCCAGCAGCAGGGCCAGCTCATCCTCCGGCAGGCCCATGCGCGACATGCCGGTATCGACCTGAAGCACGGCGGGCAGCCGGCGTCCCATGGCGGCGGCCTGCGCAGACCAGCTCTGGATCTGGCCCAGCGAGTTGAGCACCGGGATGACGCCCAGACGCGCGCAAAGCCCTTCCGATCCGGGCAAAAGACCATTGAGCACATAGATGTCGAGGCCCCGGCAGGCATCGGCTCCCAAAGTGCCGACCAACTCTTCGGCCTCGCCCAGCACGGCCACACAGATATGGCGGCAGCCCTGCGCCGCCAGCGTGCGCACAACCTCGGCTGAACCCAGCCCATAACCGTTCGCCTTGACCACCCCGGCGACCTGGGCCGGTCCGACCCGGTCACGGATCAGGCGATAATTCGCCGCAAGCGCTTCCAGATCGATCGTCAGACGTGCTCCGCCAATCATGCCGCCCTCCCTCTTGTGAGGTTCTTGTAACGCATGATCCGTCAAATGAATTGCGAAACACGCGCATGTTCGACTAAGAAACGGGTGATTTTATCACGATCATGCGAGGATTTTGCAGATTATGCCATCCACACTCGACGATCTCGATCGTGCGATCCTGCGAATCCTGCGCATGGACGGGCGGCGCCCCAATGCGGAGATCGCGCAAGCGGTGTCACTCTCGCCATCGGCCTGCCTGCGCCGCATCAAGATGATGGAGCAGCGCGGCGTGATCACCGGCTATACGGTGATCACCGGAAATGAAAACGATGATGAACGCGGGGTCGATATCGTGGTGCAGGTCACGCTCGACCGTCAGACCGAGGATTACCTCTCCCGCTTCGAACACGCCGTGCGGCAATGCCCCGAGGTGCGGGAATGCTTCCTGATGACCGGCCACGTCGATTACTGGCTGCGTCTGCGGACCGACAGCGTGGCGGCCTATGAGGAAATCCACGGCGAGGTGCTCTCCCGCCTGCCCGGTGTGACCCGGATCAGTTCCAGCTTCGCCATGCGTGACGCGCTGCGCCCCAAAAGGAACCGCAAGCGCGGCTCATGAACACCGGTCTTGCCGATGGGGCAGGACCGCCCGATCACGCATCTTCAAGGAAGCGGATGATCAACACCTCCCCCTGCCCATCGGCCGTCAGCCTCAGCGATGTGCCCGGCTCGATATCGACCAGCGCATCGAAACGGCGCACGGCCAGCGATTGCCGAGGCGTTGCGACCGTCACCGCGCTGTTGAACACGAGGATCGTCGTCCCGGCATCTGCGAGCACCATCACGCTGCCATCGAAGCGCACGCGTTCCATACGATGCGCACAGGCGCCGCGCCGCGTCATCGCATTGAGGTCGGTGGTCGGTTCCTCAACCGTTGCATGAATGGCCCGTTCGCCGGGAAAGGCATAGGGCTCGCTCTGCGCGGAGAGGATAACCCCGCCATTGGCCCCGGCCAGCACCATCGCCCCACCATCGAGCACCGCGATCGTGCGGTCGATACCCGCGAAATGCGAGAAGGGCCCGTTGCCGGCCACCGTCGCGATGCTGACCCGCCACAGGAAATCCTGGCCGTCGCCGCCTTGCGGATAGCAGGCCGCCACCTCACGGGTGACCCCGCCGCCGTTTTTCCAGGGCGTGAGGTGATAATCCTCCGCAAGCAGCAGTTTCACGGCTCTCTCCGAAAAGAACCGCAGGGCTCTCGCGATCGAGAGCCCTGCGGCAGGGTGGGTCAGTTGCCCAGGATCGCGGGCAGGTTCAGGCCCTTGCTCGCGGGCGCAGTCGATGGCGATATCGTAGCCGGCATCGGCGTGACGCATCACGCCGGTGGCCGGGTCGTTGGGCAGCACGCGGGCGATGCGCTCGGCGGCTTCGTCGGTGCCGTCGCAGACGATCACCATGCCCGAGTGCTGGGAGAAGCCCATGCCCACGCCGCCGCCGTGGTGCAGCGACACCCAGGTCGCGCCGCTGGCGGTGTTCAGCAGGGCGTTCAGCAGCGGCCAGTCGGACACCGCGTCGGAGCCGTCCTGCATGGCTTCGGTCTCGCGGTTCGGGCTGGCCACCGAGCCGGAGTCGAGGTGGTCGCGGCCGATGACGATCGGCGCCTTCAGCTCGCCGTTGCGCACCATCTCGTTGAAGGCCAGGCCCAGGCGTTGGCGCGCTCGCCCAGGCCAACCCAGCAGATGCGCGCCGGCAGGCCCTGGAAGGCGATGCGCTCGCGGGCCATGTCCAGCCAGCGGTGCAGGTGCGCGTCGTCGGGGATCAGCTCCTTCACCTTGGCGTCGGTCTTGTAGATGTCCTGCGGGGTCGCCGGACAGCGCGGCCCAGCGGAACGGACCGATGCCGCGGCAGAACAGCGGGCGGATGTAGGCCGGCACGAAGCCGGGGAAGTCGAAGGCGTTGTCCACGCCCCTCTTCCTTGGCCATCTGGCGGATGTTGTTGCCGTAGTCGAAGGTCGGCACGCCCTGCTCTGCTGGAAGGCCAGCATGGCTTTGACGTGCTCGGCCATCGACGGGCACGGGCGGCCTTCTCGACCGCCTTGGGATCGCTGACGCGCTTCTCCTTCCACGCGGCCAGCTCCAGCCCTCCGGCAGGTAGCCGTTGAGCGGATCGTGGGCGCTGGTCTGGTCGGTGACCATGTCCGGGCGCACGCCGCGGCGTGACCAGCTCCGGCAGGATTTCGGCCGCGTTGCCGCAGCAGGGCGATGGAGATGGCTTTGCCTTCGGCGGTGTATTGTTGGATCCGCGCCAGCGCGTCGTCCAGGTCCTTGGCCTGCTCGTCGACGTAGCGGGTGCGCAGGCGGAAATCGATGCGGCTCTGCTGGCACTCGATGTTCAGCGAGCAGGCGCCGGCCAGGGTGGCGGCCAGCGGCTGCGCGCCGCCCATGCCGCCCAGGCCGGCGGTCAGCACCCAGCGGCCCTTCAGGTTGCCGTCGTAATGCTGGCGGCCCGCCTCGACGAAGGTCTCGTAGGTGCCCTGCACGATGCCCTGGCTGCCGATGTAGATCCACGTGCCGGCGGTCATCTGGCCGTACATGGCCAGGCCCTTTTGGCGTCCAGTTCGTTGAAGTGTTCCCAGGTGGCCCAGTGCGGCACCAGGTTGGAGTTGGCGATCAGCACGCGCGGCGCGTTGGTGTGGGTTTTGAACACGCCGACCGGCTTGCCGGACTGCACCAGCAGGGTCTCGTCGTCTTCCAGCTTCTTCAGGGTCTCGACGATCTTGTCGTAGAAGTCCCAGTTGCGCGCGGCGCGGCCGATGCCGCCGTACACCACCAGCTCCTTGGGGTTCTCCGCCACTTCCGGGTCGAGGTTGTTCATCAGCATGCGCAGCGGCGCTTCGGTCAGCCAGCTCTTGGCATTCAGCGTAGTGCCGCGCGGGGCGCGGATCACCCGTTCATTGTAACGTGGATTCGAAGCCATTTTCCTGTTCCTGTCACATGTGTTGAGGGGTTCAGATCAGGTCTTGCGCAAGCCCGACGATCCCGTTGAGGATCTTCCGCAAGTGAAAGCGAAGTTTCTCCGCTTTTTCCTCATCATAGTCGAAAGGATGAACTTCCGATCCGAGATAGGTCGATTGAGCCAGTTCCATCTGGATCGCATGAACATGATCCGCCGGACGCCCATAATGGCGTGTGCTCCAGCCGCCCTTGAACCGCCCGTTGAGCACGGCATCATAGCCCTGCGCCGCAGTGGCGATGGCAAGAGCCGTCTGCTCCACCAGAGCCGCGCAGGTCTTGCCGCTGTCGGTGCCGATGTTGAAATCGGGGAGCTTGCCCTCGAAAAGAAAGGGCACATGCGAGCGGATCGAATGGCAGTCATAGACGATCGCCACGCCGTGCAGCGCCTTCACCCGCGCGATCTCCGCGGCCAGCGCAGCATGATAGGGCTGATGGAAGGTCGCCAGACGCTGGGCAATCTCCTCCTCGCCCGGCGCCTGGCCTTCCTGCCAGATGGCGCGCCCGTCGAAATCCGCATCCGGCACCAGCCCGGTCGTGTTCTGCCCCGGATAAAGGCTGTGACCGGAGGGATCGCGATTGGCATCGATGACGCTGCGATGGAAGGTCGCGCGCACCGTCGTCGCCCCCTCGACCAATCCGGCATAGAGGCGGTGCACATGCCAGTCGGTATCGGCCAGAAGCTTGCCATTGTCGTTCAGCCGGTTCCAGATCGCCTCGGGAACATGGGTGCCGGTGTGAGGAAAGCTCAGGATCAGCGGCGAGGCGCCGCGCTCGATGTCGCAAACAGTCATGTCAGAACCCTCTTGGTCGCAGACCGAAACCCGCTCAGAGCCCGTTTGAAAAATGCGCTTTCGCGCATTTTCAGCGCGGCGCCGGCCCACTCCCCCGCCCGGCCACCCACAGGATACTACCGATGGGTGGCCGGGCGGGGGAGTGGGCTGGTGCCGCAAATTCGGCTTCGCCGAATTTCCAAACAGTCTCTCAGACAAAGCCCGGCCGTCCCTTGAAAAAGCGCATGTGGATCGGGTTGAAACCGATCCGGTACACCAGCTCGGCCGGGGCCTCGATGTTCCACACCGCCAGATCCGCGGATTTGCCGACCTCGATCGTGCCGGTGCGGTCCAGAATGTCCAGCGCACGCGCTGCTTCCCGCGTCGTCCCCGCGATGCATTCCTCGACCTTCAGGCCGAACAGCACCGCGCCCATATTCATGGTCAGCAGCAGCGAGGTGAGCGGAGAGGTGCCCGGATTGCTGTCGGTGGACAGGGCCATGCGCACACCCGCCTCGCGCAGCAGGGCTACCGGCGGCTTGCGCGTTTCATTGAGCGCATAGAATGCCCCCGGCAGAAGCACCGCGACACTGCCGGCATCCGCCATGGCGGCGGCCCCTTCAGCGTCGAGATATTCGAGATGATCCGAGGACAAGGCCCCGAACGACGCCGCCAATTTCGCCCCGCCCAGGTTGGACAGTTGTTCGGCATGCAGCTTGACCGGCACATTGAGAGCGCGGGCCTTTTCAAACAGCACGGCGATTTCAGCGGGGGAAAAGGCAATGCCCTCGCAAAAGCCATCCACCGCATCGACCAGACCCTCGGCATGGGCGGCCTCCAGGCCGGGCAGCACGACCTGTGCCAGATAATCCGCATTGCGGCCCTTATACGCGACCGGCGTGGCGTGAGCGCCCAGATAGGTGGTCAGCACCCGGACTGGGCGCAGCGTTTCAAGGCGGCGCGCGGCGCGCAGCATGCGCAGCTCGGCATCGATGTTGAGGCCATAGCCCGACTTGATCTCGATGGTCGTCACACCCTCGGCCATCAGCGTATCCAGACGCGGCAGCGTGGCCGCCACCAGCTCATCGACCGACAGGGCATTGGTCGCCCGCACCGAGGAGGCGATCCCGCCGCCGGATCGCGCCACCTCTTCATAGGTCGCGCCATTGAGCCGCATCTCGAACTCGCGCGCACGGTCGCCGCCGTAAACCAGATGGGTGTGGCAATCGATCAGCCCCGGCGTCACCCAGCGCCCCTGAAGGTCGATCACCGTGGCATCCCCGGCGGGCAGGCGACCGTCCGACCCGATGGCAACGATGGTACCGCCATCGATCAGGATGGAGCCATTCTCGACCACGCCCAGACCTGCATGGTCAGGGGCGAGCGTCGCGATCCTGGCATTGGCGAGCAGGGTTTTTTGCAAGCGAGACACGACGCCTTTTCCCTATTTTTCTCTTTCCTTGCCGCAAACATGTATATACATAATATCGCCATAGCAAGTGATAAATATGGCAGCCCGCAGGATGCCCCGAAGCGGATGGAGGCGATGGTGACGAGTGTCTTTGCAAAGTCGGCGCTGCTGGAAACAGGCTGGGCACACAGCGTGCGCTTCGAGCTGGAACATGGCTGCATCCGAAGCATCCAGACCGATGCGCAGCCCCATCCCGACGATGAGCACCATGACATCATGGTTCCGGGCACCCCCAATGTGCACAGCCACGCCTTTCAGCGCGCCATGTCCGGACTCGCCGAAACGCGCGGGCCCACCAACGACAGCTTCTGGAGCTGGCGGACGGTGATGTACCGTTTCGCCCTCGCCTTCCGGCCCGAACAGCTCGAGGCGGTGGCGGCGCAACTCTACATGGAAATGCTGGAGGCCGGCTTCACCCGTGTCGGCGAATTCCATTACCTGCATCACGATCAGGACGGCCAGCCCTATGCCAACATCGCCGAACATGCCGAGCGCGTGGCAGCGGCCGCGGCGGCGACGGGCATCGCGCTGACGCTGTTGCCGGTCTTTTATGCCCATTCCGGTTTCGGCGGCGCGGCCCCTTCACCGCAGCAACGGCGTTTCATCAACTCGGTCGATGGCTACGGCCGTCTGGTGGCGGCGTGCCGTTCGACCGTGGAGGCCATGCCGGGCGGCCGTGTTGGCCTGGCACCCCACAGCCTGCGCGCGGCCACGCCCGAAGAGCTGACCGAAATTCTGGCTTTCAAGGCAGGCGGCCCCGTCCACATCCATATTTCCGAGCAGGTCAAAGAGGTCGAGGAATGCATCGTCAGGCTGGGCGCGCGCCCGGTGGAATGGCTGCTGGCCAATGCGCCGGTCGACCGGGACTGGACGCTGGTGCATGCGACCCATGTCGATGAGCGCGAAATTGCCGGCATGGGCCGGGCCAAAGCCGTTGTGGGCCTGTGCCCCATCACCGAGGCCAATCTGGGCGACGGCATCTTCCCGGTCCCGCCCTTTCTGCAGCAGGGCGGCCGTTTCGGCATCGGGTCGGATTCGAACATCGCGATCTCGCTGACGCAGGAGCTGCGCATGCTCGAATATTCGCAGCGGCTGGCCTTGCGCTCACGCAACATCATCGCCGATGCGGGGCAGTCGACCGGCGCGCGCCTGCTGGCCGAAGCCGTCAGCGGCGGCGCGCAATCGATCCATGGCGGCGGCGCCCTCAAGGCCGGTGGGGAGGCGAGCTTCGTTGCGCTCGACACCAGCGCCGTGCCCTATCTGGCACCCGAGGCCGTGCTTGATCACTGGATCTTCGGCGATGGGGTGGGGATCGACAGTGTCTGGGTTCTGGGCAAAAAACGGGTTTCTCAAGGCCGCCATGTTGATCGTGACAGGATTTCAGCGCAATACCGCCAGACGATGAAGGACCTTCTTCACGACTTCGCGTGATGCCCGAGCAGACCGCCGGCCCCGAAGCGCAAAACTCGCCGCGCATGCAGGATTTTGGATGAAAACGACGTCACCAGCCACCATCTCGCTGCACCAGCAAATTCTGGGCGACATCGAAAGGCGGATTGTGTCGGGGGAATGGAGCCCCGGCTATCAACTGCCCATCGAGATCGAGATGGCCAAATCCTATCAGGTCTCGCGCATGACGATGAACAAGGTGCTGACCCGCCTTGCGAACAACGGCCTGATCGAGCGGCGCAAAGGATCCGGCAGTTTTGTGGCGCAACCACGGGTGCAGTCGGCCGTTCTGGAAATTCACGATATCGAAGCCGAAGTCCGCAGCCTGAACCGCGAATACCGCTTCAGGCTGGTGAGCCGCACCACACGCAAAGCCAACGCCGCTGACGCCGCCGCCTTCCTCCCGGAACGCAAGAGCCAGGTTCTGGATATCTCCTGCGTGCATTTTGCTGGACGCCGCCCCTTTTGCACCGAGGACCGGCTGATCAACCTCAATGTCGTCCCCGAGGCTGGCGACATCGACTTTGCCCACCATGCGCCCGGCCAGTGGCTGCAGCGACAAGTCCCCTGGACCACCGCCGAACACAAGATCTATGCCGTGGGAGCCGATGCGGAGCACGCCGCCTTGCTCGAGGTGGATGAGGGCGCACCATGCCTGGTCGTCCAGCGGCGCACCTGGCATGAAGGGGCGGCGGTCACCTTCGTGCGCTTCACCTACCCTGCCGACATGCATGCCATCATCGCAAGCTTCACGCCGGCCACCTCCAGCGCCTCGACGCCTCCACCGGCAGATTAAGGGCCGGGAGGCCGTTGGGGCCATGCGCGAAAGCGCATTTTCGGCACGGCACCGGCCCGACATGATGCCGGCCTCGATAGATCGTAAAGGCGGATGCCCCCGCGCCCGGCGGCGCGCCTGCTCCCATCGCCTGTGACAGATCGTCCATCCCGGACGACCGGCCGGATCGACGGCAAGCGGGGCGTAGACGAGGCTGTCATTCGCCGCTAACCCTATGGAAAGCTCGGATGCGCCGCGCGCTGGCGAGGACGGAAGGCTGGTCCGAAAGGTGATCTGCCCCTGCCCGCCGCCAGGGCAAGGCGTATCGTTTTGTATAGGCACGACCAAGGCCAGCCGTCATGAGGGTCACGCAGCAGAGGCCCGCAGGAGAGGCCGGGAAAAGAGGATCCTAACCCTTGTTCAAAGCACTTCTCTGGGGCGCCATCGCGCTGCTCGGCGCCGCCGCGCTGGCCATCGTGGCCTGGCTGCATGGCGAGACCGTGAATGCCCTGTGGGTCGTGGTCGCGGCGGTCTGCGTCTATCTGATCGCCTATCGCTTCTACGCCCGGTTCATCGCCGACAAGGTGCTGCGGCTCGATCCCCGACGGCCGACACCGGCGATCGCCAAGGCCGACGGACTGGATTTCGTGGCCACCGACAGAGCCGTGCTCTTCGGCCATCATTTCGCGGCGATCGCCGGGGCCGGGCCGCTGGTCGGGCCCGTGCTGGCGGCGCAAATGGGCTATCTGCCCGGCATGCTGTGGATTCTGGCCGGCGTGGTGCTGGCAGGCGCCGTGCAGGATTTCATGGTGCTGTTCATCTCGATGCGGCGCGACGGGCGCTCGCTGGGCGAGCTGATCCGCATGCATATGGGATCGGTGCCCGGCGTGATCGCGCTCTTCGGCACCTTCCTGATCATGGTCATCATTCTGGCGGTGCTGGCGCTGATCGTGGTGAAGGCGCTGACCAACAGCCCGTGGGGCACCTTCACCATCGCGGCCACCATTCCGCTGGCCCTGCTGATGGGCGCCTACAGCCGCTGGCTGCGGCCCGGCAAGATCGGCGAAGTGTCGGTGCTGGGCTTTATCGGGCTGATGCTGGCGCTGGTCTATGGGCGCAATGTCGCGGAATCGGCACTGCTGGCGCCGCTCTTCACCTTCACTGCGAAGCAGCTCTGCTATATCCTTATCGGCTATGGTTTTTTGGCTTCGGTGCTGCCGGTCTGGGCACTGCTGGCGCCGCGTGACTATCTCTCCACCTTCCTCAAGATCGGCGCGATTCTGGCGCTGGCCGTGGGCATCGTCATCACCGCGCCGCCACTGCGCATGCCGCAGATCACGGGTTTTGCCAGCACCGGCGGGCCGGTCTGGTCGGGGTCGCTGTTCCCCTTCCTGTTCATCACCATCGCCTGCGGGGCGGTCTCAGGCTTCCACGCCCTGATCGCCAGCGGCACCACGCCCAAGCTGATCGCCAATGAGGGGCATGCCACCTCCATCGGCTATGGCGCGATGCTGGCCGAAAGCATGGTGGCGATCATGGCGCTGGTGAGCGCCAGCGTGATCGATCCGGCAGTCTATTTCACCATGAACAGCCCGGCCGCGGTCGTGGGCACCACCTCGGCCAGCGCGGCCCATGCCGTCACCTCCATGGGCTTTCCGGTGAGCGCGAGCACCATCGACGGCGTGGCCCATGATGTGGGCGAGACGACGATCATCTCACGCGCGGGCGGTGCGCCGACTTTGGCAGTCGGCATGGCGCAGATCTTCAGCAGCCTGTTCGGCAACAAGGCGATGATGGCCTTCTGGTATCATTTCGCCATCCTGTTCGAGGCGCTGTTTATCCTCACCGCCGTGGATGCGGGCACACGCGCCTGCCGCTTCATGATCCAGGATCTGATCGGCCTTGCCGTGCCCAGCTTCCGCAATGCGACGGGCCTTGTGCCTTCGCTCAGCGCCACGCTGCTCTGTGTCGCGGCATGGGGGTTCTTTCTCTATCAGGGGGTGACCGATCCGCTGGGCGGGGTGAACACGCTGTGGCCGCTGTTCGGCATTTCGAACCAGATGCTGGCCGCGATTGCCCTGACGCTGGCGACGGTGTTCCTGTTCCAGATGAAGCGGCAGGCCTATGCCTGGGTCAGCGCCCTGCCCGCCGCTTGGCTGCTGATCTGCACGCTTTATGCCGGCAGTCTGAAGGTGGGCTCGAGCGATCCGGCGGTGGGCTTTCTGGCCCATGCCTCGCGGTTTCAGGGCGCGCTGGCGGACGGCAAATTGCTGGGCCCGGCCAAGAGCCTGCAGGATATGCAGGCGATCATCTTCAACGACAGGGTGGATGCGGGGTTGACCCTGGTCTTCATGCTCGTGGTGCTGTCCATTCTGGCCTATGGCATTCGCGCCTGTCTGGCGGCCAGAGCCAGCGATGGGCCCATGGATGAGGCGCTTGCCGCCGCCGCAGCATCATGAGCCTGCTGCGCGATCTTCTCGGCAAGCTGGCGGAAACGGCGCGGCTGATGGTGGGGCAAAGCTCCTATCCGGCCTATCTCGCCCATATGGCGGCCTGCCACCCCGAGGCCCCGGTCATGGACGAAAAGAGCTTTTTCCGTGAACGCCAGCAGGCGCGCTATCAGGGCAAGAAGGGCGGACGCTGCTGCTGAGCCCCGCCCTCATCGACCTCACTTGAACCAGCTATCCTCATCACTCCCGATCGGGGCGCCGGGCGGGATTTCGGGCGGGGTCACGGCAGGCTCGGCCAGCAGAGCCAGTTGATCGGGCGCGGCGGTCAACAGGTTTGCCAGATAGGCGCAACTGTCCATTTCAGCGGCATCGCCCTTGCATCCCGCCAGCGCCTTGCCAAAGCGCGTCGCCCCGCCGCGCACCACCGCCAGAGCGGTCGAGGACAACGTCTTGTCACGCAGCAGTCCGGCCAGCCGCACCGCATAACGGGCGCGGATGCGGCGACGGATCTCGGCCTGACGCGGCGCACCGCCCTCCTGCGGCCCGAGGGTAGCGGCAATCCTGTCGAGCAGTTCCGTCAGCGAGAGCTGTCCGCCATCAACCCTTGCCTGCTCGACCAGCCGGTTGAGCCGCTCCGGATCGAGCAGAGCCTCCAGCGTGATATCCGCCGCGGCTTCCGCCGCACTCGGCAGGTCGAAGGCGGCGGCGGTGCGCGATGGCAGCAGTTCGATCTCGAACTGCGGGTCCGCCGTGCCCGGCTGCACCGAAGACAAGACGCCCAGCAGATCGTCGCGCAGATCAAGCTGCGCGGGATCAAGCGTTTCCAGCAAGGCGCTCACCGCCGCGCGCTGCTGCGCCGCGCCGATCACGGGGGCGCGCTCATGCCCGTCGCCCTTGATCGCATAGCTGTAGTCCACCCCGCCGATCAGCTTCGACACGGCGGTCACCTGATAACGATGGAACAGATAGAGCGGCACGATCATTCGCCGCAGATCCGCTGCCGCCGAGCCCTTGGGCAGATTGTCCAGCCCGAAACGCGCCAGCGCGATGCGGCGCACCGCCAGCACATTGGTCAGCTCGGCCACGGGATCCGTGCCATTATCCCACATATTGCCCCAGGGCTGGGCATCGCCCGCGCCGCGCGTGTCGCCATCGCTGACAAAGCGATAGCCCTTGGCCTGCGCCTCACGCGCCCAGCCATCCAGCACCGTCTTTTCGTCGGCCCCGGCAGGCGTCACACCATAGAGCCACTTGATGGCGAAACGGTCCCACGCCCCGACACCCGTGGCATAGGCCTGCGAGAAATCGAGCTGGCCCTTGTTGACCCGGATCAGCGGCGCCGGATAATCCATCACCGAGGCGCGGTCGGCAAAGGTGCTGCCCGCGAAATTATGCGCCAGACCCAGCGCATGGCCGACCTCATGCACCGCAAGCTGCCGCAGCCTTGCGCGCACCAGCACCAGCGGGTCATCCGCCCCGCCCGTATGCTCGCGCCCGGCGCCGACCAGCGCGTCAAAGATCAGCCGGTCCTGCCACGCCCGCAGCGAGCCAAGCTGGACCACGCCGCGCAGAATCTCGCCCGTGCGCGGATCGACGATGGTCGCGCCAGTCGACCAGCTACGCGTATCGGTGTGCACCCAGGCGATGACATTGTAGCGCGCATCGGCGGGATTGGCGCCCTCGGGCAGCAGCTCGACGCGGAAGGCATCGATGTAGCCCGCCGCGTCAAAGGCCTGCGCCCACCAGCGCGCGCCCTCAATCAGCGCATTGCGGATTTCCTCGGGCGCGGCGCGGTCAACATAGAAGATGATCGGCTTGCGCACCCGTGAACGCGCCGCGCCGGGATCGGTCTTCTCCAGCCGGAAGCGGCGGACCAGCCGCGTAACGATCGGCTGATCGACCGCCGCCGCGTAATTGCCCCTGATCACCTGAACCGATGTGCCGGTGCGCGGATCATGCTCGCGCGGGCGGAAGCCGTCATCGGGCAGTCGCATAAAGCTGTGATGCACCGCCACGGTGATGCTGCGCGGATCGGGAACCGAGCGGCGCAGCGCCGGGCCCGGATCCTCAGAAGCGAAGGTTTCCACCGTCTGGAACTCGGCATTGTCGGGGAAGGTCTGGCTCTGCGCCGCATCGACATAGCCCAGCGCGGGCACCTGCCGGTAGGTTCCGGCCTTGCCGCGTTTCAGGCGCCCGGCAATGTCCAGCGTGTCGCGGGTCAGCAGGCCGGCGATGTCCACCGACACCGTGCCCGCGCTGTCCTCGATGATATCCCCCGCCCAGATCGTGGAGGGGGCAAAGGAGCTGCGCACCGCCTCTTCCTCGCCGCGATCGCCATCGAGGGCGCGGAAGCGGCTGTTGTCGAACTGCGCCAGCACCTTCTTGCCGATGCGGCGGAAGGTGATGATCTGGGTCTGGCCCAGCAGGGCGCGGTCCAGACCCACGCCGGTCACGCCCAATCCGCTGGCGATCGAGGGCGTGTAGAGAAAGCGGCCAAGCACATTGTCGGGCCCGGTGGCGGGCAGGCGGATCACCTGCTTTTGCCCGCCCGGATCGGCCACGATAGGAAACAGCGGCGTGTCAGCCCGCGCGGGTGACGCACAGGCCATCGCCAGCGCCGCCATGGCAGAGACACACCGCAGAACTGATCGTGACGAAACCGGCTTCAAGGGCATGATGGACTTTCGCAAAACAGGACAGCGGAGGGCGGCCTGTCCGCCCTCCGTAGCATGGATGTCAGAACTTATGCCGCACGCTGGCATACCAGTAGCGGGCATAAGGCGCATAGAGCGTGCCCATATAGCCCGAAGACGACAGCGGCGGCTGCTCATTGGTGAGGTTGCGCACGCCAAAGCGCAGGCTGGTGCCCTTGAGAGTGCCCTCGGTCAGGCGATAATCCGCATAGAGATTGCCGGTGATCTGGCTCTGCACCACCCAGGCATTGCCCACCGAATCGAGCAGGCTGGTGTCATCCACGCTGCCGATGAACTGGGTGAAGCCGCCCACGGTGAGATTGCCCAGCGACCAGGTCAGCGCGGCGGACCATTTCCACGCGGGCTTGCCGTTCTGCCTCAGCAGGTCGCCGCCGCCCGTGATCGTGGTCCCCGCATTGATCTGCCCCGCCGCGCGGGCCGCCAGCAGTTGCGCGATGCCCGGCGAGGGATCCTGATAATAGCGGAAGAGATGCGACAGATTGAAGGAGGCATTGAAGCTGCCGATGCGGGTACGCGGCGTGTTGTAGACCACATTGATATCGAGCCCGCGCACCGTCTGCGGCAGCAGGTTCACATACTGGTCCTTCACATAAAGCACCTGACCCGCAGGGGTCAGCCCCGTGCCCGCGAAGGCCGCAATGTCGTCGGCGGTCGGCGCGGCGCGCACCACATTGGGGTTGGAGCTGCCGCTCTGGCGCAGCAGATAGTCCTGAATCAGCGCATTGCCTTCACCGAAGACGCCGACCAGCCCCTTCTGCTTGACCTGCCAATAGTCGCCCGTCAGCGTCAGATGGCCCAGCCCCTGCGGCAGCGGCGGTTCCAGCACCACGCCCATCGACAGGGTGGTGTCACGCTCGGGCTGCAGATCGGGGTTGCCGGCGCGCTGCGCGGTCACCGAATTGGAGCGCGTGCACTGCGAGAAGGCCGAGATCCGCCCGGCGCGCAGATCCGCCTCGCAGAAGGCGTAATCGGTGCGCGTGTTGGTGCGGGTGACCAGCGAGGCGTTGGTCTGCTCCAGATTGGGCGCGCGGAAGGATTTCGCCCAGGAGGCGCGGAAACGGATGCCCTTCACAATGTCCCAAGCGCCCGCGAATTTGGGCACCGCCACCGGGCCGAAATCGCTGTAGCTTTCGAAACGGCCCGCTGCCTGGAACTCCAGATTGTGGATCAGCGGCACATGCATCTCGGGCGAGATCGCGGGAATGGCCAATTCGCCATAAAGCGAGAACACCTCGCGCGTGCCATGCGTGTCGGGGTTGATGCTGTTGGGCACGAAATTGCTGGCGACCACACCGGTGATCGGATCGACAAAATTGACCGTGCCGTCGATGCCGGAATCGCGATCGTCGAGCTGGCTTTCGCGCCGCGCTTCCAGCCCCGCCGCGATGCCCACATTGCCCGCGGGCAGCTTGAGCAGATCGCGCCGTGACACGCGGAAGTCATAGGTGGCCAGCGTCGTCTTGTCGAAGCGGGTCAGCTTTTCCCGGATCGAATCGATGGTGGCCTGGCTGTTGGGCGTGCCATCCCCCACCGAAGGATTGCCCAGCGTGCCGCCGTTGAAGACATTATAGGCATCGGGCGTGGAAAGGGCGAGCGCCGCCTGCAGCTTGCTGCGCGAGATGTTGTCGCTGACATCGCGCACGGTCGCCTCGGAATAGCTGAGCGCGCTTTCCCAGTTCCAGCTGTCCCAGTTGCCGCGCAGGCCGAACAGCAGGCGGAACTGCTTGTTCGTCACATCGACGTTGATGTTGCCCAGATCGGAGAAGGAATAGCCCGTGATCGTCACCGGCAGACCAGCGGCGGGCACATTGGTCCCCGCGATGCGGTTGGGATTGACCGTGCCATTGGCAAAGACCGCCGCACCATACGGATTGTAGTAATTGCTGGCCGGAACCGTGATCGGGATCGAGGAGAGCGTCGAAATCGGGCTCTGCTGCGCATGGGTCTTGGCGTAATAGAAGCCGCCCTCGAAGAAGGCGGTGACATGGTCACTGATGTCGTAATGGCCGCTGGAGAACAGGTTCACACGGTTGAGCGCAGGCAGCACCGAAAGCCCGCCAGCCGCATTGTCGAGCCGCAGATTGCGGTTGACGCCCGATGTCGCCAGCGCGCCGGTGGCATCGCACAGGCCGTTGCCGATGGCGATCGCGCAGCCACTGCTGGTGGTGGGCTGGATATGGAAGGCGCCCGAAGCGCTGGTCAGCGCGGTGGTGCCCTGCCGGATCGTGCCGAAGCTGGAAGGCGTCGCCGCCGAGACCCAGGGCGTCGTGGTGCTGCGCCCATCGAGCGAGGTGGCGGTGGCAAAAGCCGTGCCCGCGAACAGCGGCGTCTTGTTCGAAGAGGCCGTATAGGCCTGATCGGTCGAGAGAATGCCCGTGCCATGGTCATAGGTGGCGTTGAGCGTGATGTTGCCGCGCCCTTCGGCAAAATTCTTGCCGAACAGGCCGCTGGCGTTGAACTCGCGCAGGCGGGTGCCTTCCGCCCCGCCATATTGCACCGACATATCCGCGCCGTTGAAATTGGTCTTCAGCACGGTGTTGACCACGCCCGCCACGGCATCGGCGCCATAGATGGCGGCGGCGCCATCGCGCAGCACCTCCAGTCGCTCCAGCCCGTTCACGGGGATGGCATTGCTGTTGTAGCCCAGCACCGGCACAAGCTGGTCATTGGCCTGGCTGGTGGGGTGGGTGACGACACGGCGCCCGTTGAGCAGCACCAGCGTGTTGCCGACGCCAAGGTTGCGCAGATTGATCGAATTGACGTCGCCGCGCGCCGAATTGCTGCTGCCCGCCGTATATTGCGCGTTGAACGTCACATCGCCCATCTGCGGGATCGAGCGGAACAGGTCCTGGCCATTCACCGCGCCGCTCGCGGCGATAAGCTGCTGGTCGACCACGGTGACCGGCAGAGCGGCGTTGAGCTTGGCTCCCTTGATCTGCGAGCCGACCACGGTGATGGCTGCTGCCTCGCCCTCGCTGGGCGCCGTATCGGCGGAAGGTGCGGCGGCGGGCGCGTCCTGCCCCTGAGCCGCCTGGGTGAACATCGCCATGGCCAGCACAAAGCTGCTGGCACGCGCGATCAGCCCCGCGCGTTTGTGTCGCTTGATCATGATAGTCCCCGTTTCGTTGGGCTAAAACCCCAGCCCGTGCGTGCAGCATGGAGAACAAAGACCGCGCCCCAAACGCAGCAAATGTTCATACCACACAAGTCAATCTTGATTTCCTATTTACTTTATAGGATTTAAGCGTTGAACGAATGACCTTGTCAATCACGGCGATCATCGACATGACCATATTGCCGCATATAAAATCCATAGTATTGGAATTTATCATCGAATTATGATCACCTTGACGCAGCAATCTATACGTCCTTCACCCTCTTCATGATCGCTGCTTTGTCGTTCACGCGACATCACGCGCCCAAAGACTGTTTTCGGAGACCATCATGACCAAGCGCTTCCTTTGCGCTCTTGCCGTCGGCACCGCTCTTGCCGGCCTCGCCGTCACCGCGACCCGCTCGGAAGCTGCCCCCCGCACCACCGCCATCGTCGGCGCAATCGTGTTCGACGGCACCGGCGCCGCGCCCCACCCGGCCACCGTGCTCATTCAGGACGACCGCATCATCGCGGTCGGCGCCGATGTGAAAGTGCCCTCGGGCGCGAAGGTGATCGAGGCGCGCGGCAAGGCGCTCACCCCCGGCTTCTACGATCTGCACACCCATTGGACCGCTGGCGGCGAGCCCGATGTTTTCCCACCCATCGCCACCGCCTATGTGAAGGCGGGCATCACCACGGTGAACGATTTCAACGAGGCGCCCGAGGCCTATGCCCCGCTGCGTGAATGGCTGGGCACGCTGGCCGCGCCGCATGTCAATTTCGCCGCGCGCATTTCGACGCCGGGCGGGCATGGTGCCGACTGGGCCGATCAGGCCACCACCAAATGGGTCAACACGCCCGAGGCGGCGCGCAGCGCCGTCGAAAGTCTGGCCGCCTACAAGCCCGATCTCATCAAGGTCTTCACCGATGGCTGGCGCTATGGCGCCGCGCCGGACAACACCAGCATGGATGGCTGGACGCTCTCGGCGCTGACCGAGGCGGCGCATCAGCAGCATCTCAAGGTCGTCACCCACACCGTCACCGTCGAGCGCGGGCTGGTGGCCGCCAAGGCCAATGTGGATTCGCTGGCGCATGGCCTGCAGGACCGCGTGCTGACCGCCGATGAGGTGCAGATCATCAAGGCCAGCGGCATGGCCGAAATCCCCACGCTGGCGGTCTATGACCCCAACAAGGACCCCTCCAAGCCCGCCGATGCCCAGCGGCTGCGCAAATTCGACAATGCGCTGAAAAACGTCAAACTGCTCTATGACGCAGGCGTGCCCATCGCGCTGGGCACCGACGCCGGCATGCCGCAAACCCCGCATGGCCCCTCCACCCTGCATGAGCTGGAACTGCTGGTGCGCGCCGGGCTCACGCCCGCTCAGGCGCTGGTTGCCGCAACCCAGACCAGCGCCCATCTGTTGGCTCAGGACGGGGATCGCGGCACCATCGCGCCGGGCAAGCGCGCCGACATCCTGCTCTTCGACGGCAAGCCCTGGGAGAACATCGCCGACATTCACAAGCTGGCGCTGACGATGATCGACGGCAAGCCAATCTATGGCCTGGGCGCGCCGCCCCTGCCCGCCGCCAATGCCGCGCGGCAGCTCGATCCGGTCAAGGTGCCCGCCGCCATCGACGATTTCGAGCGGGGTGATGGACGCTCGCAGCTCGACACACTACGGGTCGACACGCCCGATGGCGGCATCGACCGCACGGTGGAGATCAGCCAGCCCGTGCTGCGCGCAGGCGAAGGAGGGGGCGGCGGTCATGCGCTGGAGATCACCGCGCGCATGGCGGTCAAGCAGCATGCCTATGCCGGGACAGCGGTGCCGCTGTCGCGCGGATCGATCCGCCCGGCGGATCTGCGGGGCTGGCATGGCGTGCGGCTCGATGTGCGGGGCAATGACTGTCAGGCGCGGGTGACGCTGAACGGCGTGGCCGCCGCGAGCTGGAGCGCGGCGGTGACCGTGAGCAACACATGGCAGACGATCGAGGTGCCTTTCACCAGCCTGCATGGCGACGGCAAGCGTGCCCGACCATGGACCGGCACCGATGTCACGCAGGTCGAGCTGGGCGCCAGTTGCCCCGGCGGCAAGAAGCTGTGGCTGCAGACCGACAACTGGACCTTCTACTGAGGAAAAGCGGCGTTGCCCGTGCCGGTCACGGGCAACGCCTGCCATGATCGGATGGCGCATCCTATTTTCATTGCAGCACTGGCCCTGACGGCGCCGGTCTGGCATGCGGCCGCGCAGATACAGGCGCAAAGGAACAAGCATGCTGAAATTCGGGATCGGGATCGCCGCCGTGGCCGCCCTCGCGGCGCTTGGCATGGCCGGAACCACCACGCTGACCGGCAAGGCCAGCGCGGAGGAACCCTCCGCCGAGCGCGCCCGTCTGCAGCAGGCGCTGGAAAACGACCCCGCCCTGCCCAGTGTGGCCCCGCAGGGCTATGATGTCACCGTGGTCGTTTTCGCCGACTACCAGTGCCAGTATTGCCGCAAGCTGCACCCCGAACTGGCGCAACTGATGGCGCGCGACAGGAAGGTGCGGATCGTCTATCGCGACTGGCCCATTTTCGGCCCCATGTCGCAGGCGGCGGCGCGGGCGGCCATGGCCTCGCAGTATCAGGGCAAGCATGCCGCCTTTGATGACGCCATTGCGCGCGGACCTGTCAAGCTCAACGCCGACGACCTGCGCCGCGCCGCCGATGCCTCGGGCGTGAACTGGGCGCGGTTGCAGGCGGATCTCAAGAGCCATGGCCCGGCGATCGATGCGGCGCTCAAGCGCACGGATCATTTCGCGCGGCTCGCGGGGCTGTCGGGCACGCCGGGGATCATCATCGGGCATTATCTGCTGCCCGGCGCCGTCGACCTTGCCACCCTGCAGAGCACGGTCGAGGCGGTGCGCCACAACACGCCCCTGTCGTGAGCGGACATTCTTCCCTTGAGAGCCATGGGCGATCCAAGTAAAAGTGCTGGAATGTGCCATTCCATGCAGAAAATTGATTGAATGGATATCAGCGTCGCGCGGACCTTTCTGGAGGTCGTCAAGACCGGCAGCTTTGTGGGGGCGGCCAACAACCTCAACCTGACGCAGACGGCGGTCAGCGCGCGCATCCGCGTGCTGGAAGAGCAACTCGACCGCCCGGTCTTCATCCGCAACAAGGCCGGGGCCCGGCTGACCCCGGCGGGCGAGCAGTTCCTGCGCTTCGCCACCACGCTGGTGCAGGTCTGGGCGCGGGCCCAGCGGGCGGTGGCCCTGCCGCCGGGGCGCGAGACCGTGGTGACGGTGGGGGCGGAACTCAGCCTGTGGAACCCGCTGCTGCGCCACTGGCTGCTCTGGATGCGCCGGGAATGCCCGGAGATTGCCGTCAGCACCCAGATCGACGTCTCTGAGCGGCTGATGGAGCAGGTGCAGGACGGTACGCTCGATGTGGCCGTGCTCTATGCCGCGCCCAGCCGTCCGGGCATCATCGCGGAGCTGCTGTTCGAGGAAAAGCTGGTGCTGGTGCGCACCACGCCGACCAGCGCCCCCCTCTCCGCCGAGGACCATGTGCAGATCGACTGGGGCGACGAGTTTGCCGCCAGCTATCAGGCAGCCTTCCCCGATCAGCCCAATCCGGTGGTTTCGATCAGCTATGGCCCGCTGGCGCTGGACTATATTCTGGCGACGGGCGGCAGCGGCTATTTCCGCAAGGGCTTTATCCGCCCCTATATGGAGGAAGGCCGGCTGGTGCTGGTGCCGGGCAGCCCGGAGTTTTCCTATTCAGCCTATATGGTCCATTCCGCCAAGGCCGATTCCGGCGTGATGGACCGTGTGCGCTCGGGCCTGCATGTGGCGGCGGCGATCACGGTCTGACGCCTATTTCGGCGCGCTCCATCCCCCGCCCAGTGCCAGAAACAGGCTGATCTGGTCGTCATTGACGGCGGCCTGCCCTTCTGCGGCGGCCTGTTCGGCGGCCAGGGCATCTCTTTCCGCATCCAGCGCTGGGAAGGCGGCGATCCGCCCGCCGCGCCGCAACTGGGCGGTGCGCTGCAGCACGCGGGCGGCATCGGCCTGCGCCTGCTCCAGCCGCTGTTGCTGCACAAGGCCCGCCTCATAGCTGCTGAGCGCAGTTTCCACCTCGCGCAGGGCCTTGATCACCGTTCCGTCGAAACTGGCCAGATCGGCCCGGCTTTGCGCCTGCGTCGCCTCGATCCGCGCGCGGGCGGCATGGCGGTTGAGCGTCCAACTGATCCCCGGACCAAAGCCGAAACGGTTGGTCAGCGGCGAGAGAAAATCGGTGAGCGCCCCGGTCGAACCCGCCGTCGCGCCAAAGGTGATATCGGGATAGAGCGCCGCCGTGGCCACGCCGATCCGCGCTGTCGTGGCCGCCAGACGTCTTTCAGCGATGCGGATATCGGGGCGGCGTTGCAGCAGGGCCTGTCCGTCACCCACCGGGATGACCTGCCGGATTGTCAGAGGCGTATGGCATTGCAGCAGGGTCGTGTCGGCCTGAGCGGGCACCCGCCCCAGCAGGGCTGTCAGGCGGAACAGGGCATTGCGCTGCCGTGCCGCCAGACGCGGCAGGCGGGCACTGGTGCCTTCCAGCAGAGCCTGACGGCGATCGAGTTCATAGGGCGCCGTGCGGCCATGCCGGATGGTCAGCCGGGTCAGAGCAACGCCCTTCTCCTGAACCGCGATGGCATGGTCCAGAACATCCTGCTGGTGGCCGCTGTTGCAGATATCGGCATAGGCCCGAGCCACCTCCGCCGCGACATTGACGCGCACCAGATCGCGCGCGGCCTCTGCCGCCTCGCTGTCGGCACGGGCGGCCTCGATCGCGCGTTTCAGCCCGCCGAACAGGTCGAAATCATAGCTGACCGACAGGCCGATGTTGTAAAGCTCGCGTCGGGGCGGCTGCACATGCTGCAACTCGGCCTCTGCGGAACGCTGCGACTGGGTGGTTTCCGCGTCGACTCCGCCCTGAATTTCACGGCTCGCGTTGCGCTCGCCCAGCAGGGCCAGACTGCGCTCCAGATTGGCCTGAGCCACGCGCAGATCGGTGTTGGCGCTCAGGGCCTGCTCGATCAGCGCATCCAGCCTGGGGTCATCATAAAGCGCCCACCAGCGATCGGGCAGCGCCTGCGCCATGGTGCCCGCCGCGGTGGAGAGAAACGCCCCCTGTGCCTCGGGCGCCTTCACCACCGCCTCATCGGGCACGCGGTAATTCGGCCCCACGGTGGTGCAGGCGCCCAGCGCCGTCGCCAGCAGCAGCGGTGCGGCGCGCCTTACCATGGCAGGCTCCTGTGGATGCTGCGTCCATCCTTGCGGGGATGCACGATGACGGTCACGGTCTGGCCGGGGATCAGGCGGACGCCGGGCGGCACCTTGTCGATGGCGACGCGCACCGGGATGCGCTGCGCGAGGCGGACCCAGGTGAAGGAGGGGTTCACATTGGCCAACTGGCCATCCGCGCCGGTTCTTTCGCGATCCTCGACACCGCCCGCGATGCTCTGAACATGGCCGTCGATGCGGTCGGCCACGCCCATCAGATAGAGGCTGGCCGGATCGCCGATGCGCACATCGGGCAGCTTGGTTTCCTCGAAATAGCCCTCGGCACGCAGGGTCTTGTCGGAGACCAGCGCCAGCGCCGGCTTGCCCGCCGTCAGATAGACACCCGGCTGCAGGCCGACATTGGACACCGTGCCATCCACCGGCGCCCTCACGATGGTGCGGCTCAGGTTGAAGCGCGCCAGATTGCGGGTCGCCAGAGCCTGCCCGATGGTGGCGCGCAGCTCATTGACCTTGGCGCTGCCCTGCTCGGTCACTTCGGCGGCGACCACCTCGGGCATGGCGCGGTTGCGGCGGTCCTCGCGCGCGGCCTGCGCCAGCATGGTCTGTTGCAGGGCCAGCGTCGCCTCGGCCTGATCGAGCGCCAGTTGATAGCGCGGCCGGTCGATGACGAAGAGGATGTCGCCCTTCCTCACCACCTGATTGTCGGCCACCCGCACATCGGTGACCAGCCCGCTGACGTCGGGCGAAACCGGCACCATATCGGCGCGCAGCTTGCCGTCGCGGGTGACGGGCTCGACCTGATAGCGCAGCCAAAGCGCATAGATGCCCGCCAGAATGATCAGGATGACCAGCAAGGTGGCCAGCGAACGCAGCAGAGTTTGACGATAGACCATCACGATGTGAACCATCCGGCAGGAAGCCTGTCGGCAAGGGCGCCAAGCCCCCACCACAGCAGAAAGAACAGGGCCAGTTCGGCGAGACTTGGGTGCCAGAGCAGGCGTTCGAGGGGCAAACGCTGCAAGGCCGGGCGCAGGGCGTAGACCAGCAGCGCGGCCAGCACGCCCCATGCCAGCGCGGCGGGCATGTAGATGCCCCAGAGATGCACTTCCTCGATCACGGAACCCTCACGGTGAAATCATCGGCTTGCGGAAACAGGTTGCAGCGCATGCCGACCAGCGCGCGCACCGCCTCTTGCCGCGCGGCATCGGAAGGCAGCGTCAGCAGGCCGCTCAGGGCATCATCGATGCCCCCCAGCAGCGCGGCGGGCGGCGACAGCGCCATACCCTGACACCTTTGCGCGTGATAGGCCTGCGTCAGATCGCCCAGCACCACGCCCAGACTGTGGCGCAGATCATGCGGCACATGGGAGAGCGCGCGCCGCAGCGGGATGATGTTGCGCCCGATCCGCAGATCGGCCAGCCCGTCCACGCCGTGCAGCACATCGCCCGGCGGGGCGAGCGCGATCCTTGCCGCGAACTGGCCGAGGCGGTCCACCGCTCTGGCGGTCCAGTCGGCGGGGCGGAAGGGGCGGCGGATATCGGCCAGCTCGGCCATATCGGCCCAATTGGCGCGGGCGATGCGCCGCGCCGTCCACAGCGCATTGGTCGAGCGGAACAGCTTGGTGACCACCAGCGTGGTGACGATGCCTCCCATCTGCGCAAACCCCGTGTTGACGAAATTCGCGAAATCGGCCTGAAACCGGGCAAGAAAACCCATCGCCACGATAAAGCAGGAGAACATCGGCAGGGCCTGCGCTGTGCGGGCGGGGTCGGCCTGAATATAGCCCATCCAGATCAGGGCGGGCGCCAGAGTGAGGATCAGCATTTCCGCGCCATCGACGCGCGGCAGGATCACGAAGAGATAGAGCGCCGCCAGCGGATAGGTCTTGAGCGTGGCCAGCAGATAGCGCGTGATGGTGGGCGCCGGATCGTCCTGCGCGGCAAAGGAGCAGGTGATCAGCGCCGCAAAGGCCGCCGTGGCCGAGCCATTGGGCCAGGCCAGCACGATCCAGAAACCGCAATAGAGCATGATCGCCAGCGCCGTGCCCAATCCGGCCAGCGCCGCCATGGTATGATCGCGCGCCAGAGAGAAAGGCGCGGGCGTCTGGCCACCACGCGGGCGGCCGGGCATGCCGATCCGCTCGGCAAGGCGGCGGCTGATCGCCATGGCCTTGAGCGCCTCGGCCAGACGGATGCAGGCGCTGGCCTCCAGCAGGGAGGGCCAATCGCGCTGCGCCTCGGCGGCATGGGCAAGATGCGTGCAGCGCCGGGCCAGAGCGAAGCCCTCCCCCGCGCGGCTGCCCCGATCCCCCAGCCATGCGGTGATGTCCGTGAGCAGGCGTTCAAGCACGGGCGGCAGTGCAGATCCGTTGCGCAGCAGACCAAGCCGGTTTGATGCCGCAGAGACCAGCGGAAGAATGCGGGCCAGTTGCTGCTGCAAGGCCGCAATGCGTTGGCGGGTGGCGGGCGCCCAGCGCTGATCGAAGGGCAGATGCACCGCCAGCATGCCCAGCTCGGTCACATCGGCGGCAAGGCGGCGGCGATGGTCGTTCTCAAGCTGCGTGTGGTCTTCGCCGATCGCCTCGGTCATCCATTGCCGTGCGTGGGTCAGGAAGGATTGCGCACGGCCCCGGATCACCGGCGTGGCGCTCCATGGCTGAAGCACGGCATGCACCGCCGTGACGCTCAGGATGGCGATGGTCATTTCCTGCACGCGGGCGATGGTCGTGTCGAAGATGTTGCCCGGATCGTCGAGATAGGGAAAGCTGATCACCGCCGCGCTGAAGGCCGACATCTGGAACAGAAAGGCGCGCGGTGTGCGGTCCAGCACCGCGAAATAGATGCACAAGCCGGTCCATGAGGCCAGGCACAGCACCAGCAGCGCGGGCGAATTCTGCAGATTGGGCACAAGCGCGATGGTCACCAGCGCGCCCAGCGCGATCCCGCCCAGCCGATAGAGCACCTTGGGGCGAAAGGCGCCTGCCATCGGCTGCGCGGTGACATAGACCGTCAGCAGCGCCCACCACGGCCGGGGCAGGCTGGCCATAAAGGTGATGACCAGCGTGAGCGACGCCGCAAGAAAGCTGCTCAGCGAAAAGAGCAGCTTTTGCGGGTCGATCAGCGGCGCAGGCGGCGCCGTGCGCCTTGCGCCGGGGGAGAGGGTCATGGTTCTGGGGTCAGCCATTGTGGAATGGCGCCCCCTTATCCCAGCCGGGGGTCAAATATTCAGCGCATAATTTTGCTGTTTAAGTGCAATAAATTTGCTGTAATTCTACTGGCGTGGCGCGACAGGCCGCCCTTTGCCCGACATCGGGCACAAGCCCTTGCAAGCGTTGCTTTTCCTGTCAGCAGCATGTTCAGAGCATGCGCAGCCAGCGTATCAGCCGGTTCCTCGCGGCGGGGCCGTCTGTCCAGGCCTTCCTCTCACAACACATAACCGCCGTCGATGGTCAGGCTGGCGCCGGTCATATAGCCTGCCTCATCCCCGGCCAGCCAGGAGGCCAGAGCCGCGATCTCGGCCGGCTGGCCGATCCGTTTGAGCGGAACGATCTCCTTCAACCGCTCGGCCATGGCTGCTGTCATATCCGTCTCGGTCGGGCCGGGCTGGATGTTGTTGACGGTGATCGCGCGCGGCGCCAGATCGAGCGCCACCCCTTTCACCATGCCCGCCACCGCCGCCTTGGTCATGGCATAGACGCTGCTGCCCTGCGATCCGGTGCGGACCGCCGTGTTGCTGCCGATGGTGATGACCCGCCCGCCATCGCGCATCCGCGCCACAGAGGCCTGGATCGCCAGAAAGACGCCGCGTACATTCACCGCCAGCATCTGGTTCAGATCCGCGAGCGGAAAACCTTCGACCGAGCCGAGCCTGAGCAATCCGGCATTGATCACCGCCACATCCGGCATGCCGAGATGGACAACAGCTTCCTCCACCGCCGCCGTGATCGCGCCGGGATCAGCGCTGTCGGCCCGGATGGGCAGCGCCTTGCGGCCCATGCTGCGGATTTCGGCGGCGACAGTTTCGGCGCTGTCGGGGCGCGAGACATAGGTCAGGGCCACGTCGAAACCGTCGCGCGCCAGGCGCAGGGCAATGGCCGCGCCGATCCCGCGCGACCCGCCGAAGACAAGGGCGACGCGGCTCATGCGATGAGCAGCAGTTTGCCGGTGGTGGCGCGGCTGGCCATGTCGGCATGGGCGCGGGCGGCATCGGCCAGAGCATAGTCGCCACCGAAATTGATGGTCAGATGGCCCTGGGCGATCCAGTCGAACAGTCGGGCGGCATGCTGGCGCAGCAGCGCCGGGGTGGGAATATGGTCGAAGAAGGTGGCATAGCCGATCTTGATGCTGCGCGGCAGGCTCATGATGTCCAGGGCGCCGGGCCCGCCCAGTACCGGCCCGTACCAGCAGAAGGTGCCCGAGCGGCGCAGCACATCGAGCGAGCCCCGAAAGGTCGTCGGCCCGGAGCCGTCATAGACGACATGAACGCCCTCGCCCTCCGTCAGGCGCAGGGCTTCGGCGGCGAACTGGCCCTCGCGGTCGACGATGACATGATCGGCCCCCGCTGCTCTTGCCACGGCCACCTTGTCCTGCGACGACACCCGCCCGATCACGCTGCCGCCGCGCAGCTTGATGATCTGGGTCAGCAGCAGACCGACACCGCCCGCCGCCGCATGGACAAAGGCAACATCGCCGGGCTGCACCGGGTAGAAATCGCTGGCGAAATGGCTGGCGGTCAGGCCCTGCATCATCACGGCGGCGGCGGTGCGATCGTCGATGGCATCGGGCACAGGCACCAGAGCATGGGCCGGGATCGCCGCTTTCTGGGCATAGCTGCCGGGGTGATAGACCCATGCGACACGCTGGCCGATCTGAAAATCCGCCACGCTCTCACCCAGCGCCAGCACGCGGCCCGCGCCTTCCACGCCAAGGATCTTGGGATTGGCGTGTTCGGTCCAGGCCCTGCCCTGCCTTACGCCGATATCCATGAAATTGACGCCCGCAGCCTTGATCTCGACCAGCACCTCGCCCGGAGCCGGCACAGGATCGGGGCGGTCGGCGAAAGCCATCACCTCCGTGCCGCCAATAGCGTTCATCACCACTGCTTTCATCGCTCCATCCTTTCTTGAACATTCATTCCAAAATTACGCAAATCTTTATCCAATCGCTCTCAGGGCAAGACGCCCCAAGGCGCGAAGCTGCTCGGGCCCGGCGCCACCGCGCGCCGCAATGCGGATCCCCGCGATGCTGCTGTTGAGAAAGGCGACGCCATCCTCCGGATCGATCCCGGAACTGGCCTGACCTGCCGCCTGCGCTTCGCGCAGCGCCGTCACCATGCCGCTGGTGAGCATGCGCCCGGCCGCCTCGCGGGCCTTGAGCAGATCCTCATGCTGATCGCCAAATTCGCAGATCGAACCGACGCCGAGGCAGGGCCGATCCGCCTGCTCCACAACGCGCTCGATCATCGCGAAGAGGCCGTCCCATGCGGTCGGGCCACCACGCAGGGCATCGAGATGCGCCTGAACCTCGACCATCGAATAGCGGCCCACCGCCGCCACATAGAGCCGCCATTTGTCACCGAAGGTGTCATAGAGACTCTGGCGGCCGATCTTCATGCCCTGCGTCAACATGCCCGCCGAGGTCCCCGCGAAGCCATGCGCGCGAAACACCTCGATGGCGGCATCGAGCGCGGTGTCCGAATCGAATTCCTTGGGTCTTGCCATAAAACGTAGATGGGGATTATGGAATGATCAGTCAAGTATGCTGGTGGCGCTTTTTAACGCCCTTCCCGACAGCCATCGCCCGGATAGGGGAGATCATCCGGCCGCGCACGGCGGCGGGATTCGTCGTGGCAGGTTGAGCGGCACGCCTCAAACATCTGATAAATTCACCGGATCGATGCGTTTCAGCCAAGATCAAATTTGGTTGCGCTACCATCTTGCAATCTGGCCGCATGGCCCAACGCGGCCCAATAATGCCGGAAACAGAAGGATAATCATGAGATTAGCTGCCTTATCCGGCACGCCATGGTCATGATAAATCAAAAGGTTAACTTGTCAGATTAATTCGATTGACAAAATGTTTTATTTAATCGAAGATCCCATCAGCACGCCGACAAGGCGGCACCAGACCGAATGCGGACAAGCGCATCGGCTGCGAGGGCAGGGGATCGGCAATGGCCTTAAGCAGGTTATCCAGGACAAGGCGCGTCGGATGGCGCGCGACAAAGACGACCATCATCGCCACCGCGCTGCTTGGCAGCGCCATGGTGGCGGCTCAGAACACGGCGCCGGTCGATGAAGCCAATCCTCTGGTCGGCACCGCGCCGCTCGACAAGCCCGAGTGGATCGGCAATGCGCCCCCCGCCGGCGAGCCGCTTTATTCCGGCATCACCTCCCCCGGCGCGCGCCTGCCGCATAGCGCGGTCGAGGCGGCACCGGTCAATCTGAATGTCGAGCTGAGCTATCCTGCCGGCGTTGCCACACCCTATTACTACACGAACCCGACCATGATCGGCTTTACCGGCGGTGGCGGACCGACCTATGGCGCGCGCGCTCAGCCGATCCTGATGCCGGTGGTCGGCGACTGGACCGTGCCGCCCGCCTACACCGAAGCCTATTACGACAAGGCGCAGGAAAAGGCGGCGCCCGGTTATTATTCGGCCTGGCTCAACACGTTCAAGACCAAGGTAGAACTGACCGCAACGCAATCGACCGCGCTGATGCGCTTCACCTTCCCGGCGACCGAGCGCGCGCATGTGATCCTCAATCTGCCGGGGCGCGGCGGGTCGGTCGAGATCGTCGGCGACCATGTCGTGCGGGGCATTGCTGCGCAGCATAACGACAATGATGCGCGCGACGGACGCTATTTCGTCGCGGAATTCTCGAAGCCGTTCAAGAGCTTCGGCACATTCCGCAAAACGCCCGGCGCCGAGCGCGGCTATGGCATCGGCGACAAGGATGTGCTGCCCGCCGCGCGGACAATCGACGGCAATTTCGCGGGCTCCTACCTCGACTTCACCACCGGCGAGGGCGAGGCCGTGCTGGTCAAGATCGCCCACGGACCAAGCTATGAGGCCGCCGAGCAGCGGCTGCGCAGCGAAAGTCCCGACTGGGATTTCGAGGGCATCCACCAAAAGGCGCGTGCCGCATGGTCGACCCTGCTCGATCGCGTGCAGGTGAGTGGCGGCACGGCCAAGCAGCGCATGCTGTTCTATTCGACGCTGTTCCAGTCCTTTGCGTCACCGCGCCTGGTCGCGCGCAAGGGCGAGAATTTCACCGACACCAACGGCCAGACGCAGACCGCCGCCTATGACCGCTACGGCCCGGTGCCGTTCTGGGATACCGGTCGCAACCAGATCGTTCTGCTCGAATTGCTGGAGCCCGAGGCGACGGTGAACATCATGCGCTCCGAACTCGATATGGCGCGCGAGCGGGGCTTCATGAACACCTCGTTCCACGGTGACAATGCGGTGTTTCTCTATCTGGGCGCGATGCGGCGCGGCATTCCCTTCGATTACGAGGCGGCCTATACTTTCCTGCGCAAGAACGCGACGGATCCTGCCGGGCCCCGCGCCTTTCTTGCCGAATATGACAAGCAGGGCTGGATCGCTGACGAGATCCCGGCGGGCAACCCCAGCCCTCCTTATGCAGGCGGCAAGGCGGGCGCCGCCACCACGCTGGAATATGCGTGGGACGATGCGGCGATGGCGGAGTTTGCCGGCAAGCTTGGCCATAGCTCCGATGCGGCAATGTTCGCCAAGCGCGCGCAGAATTACCGCAATGTCTTCGACAAGACGATCGGCTTCGTGCGTGGCCGCACCGCCGACGGCAAATGGATCGCCCCCTTCGATCCGCGCGAGCCCTATTACAACTTCATGATGAAGGAGGCCTCGGGCTGGTCGACACTGTGGCTCGCGCCGCAGGATGTGGCAGGCCTGATCGGCGAGTTGGGCGGGCGCGCGAAGTTCAACGCCAAGCTCGATGAGTTCTTCACCACGCCCTACAACCCCAAGGGCATTTGCCGCGATTGCACCGGCGTGATCGGGCAATATGTCCAGGGCAATCAGCCCGACCAGCAGGCGCCCTATCTTTACGTCTGGAGCGGCCAGCCCTGGAAGACGCAGGCACTGACCCGCCGCATCCTGCGCGATCTCTATGGCAGCGATGCGAGCGGCTATGGCTATCCCGGCATGGACGATCAGGGCGCGACCTCATCCTGGTATGCCTTGAGCGCCTTGGGCTTCTACACGGTCGATCCGTCCAGCGATGTCTATGTGCTGGGCAGCCCGCTGTTCGACCGCTCGGTGCTGAAGATGGGCAATGGCAAGGCGCTGGAGATCGTCGCCAAAAACAACTCGGCGGACAATCTCTACATCCAGTCGGCAACGCTGAACGGCAAGCCGTGGACCAAGGCATGGTTCCGCCACGCCGATATCGCGCAGGGTGCCAGTCTGGTGCTGACCATGGGGCCCAAGCCCAATCCGGCCTGGGGCAGCGCGGCAAGTGATGCGCCGCCGTCGATCACGCGACATTAAGAGGGACATGATGCGTAAAATTCTGACACTGCTGGCCCTTTCCTGCGCGTGGAGCGGCGTTGCAACGGCGCAGGAGGCACCAGCCCAACGCCCGGATTCGACCTACACCGGCGGCGCGATGATCACCCGTTGGGGCAAGGCGGTGACGCCGGAAAACGCCTGGCGCAGCTATCCGCGCCCGCAGCTCGAGCGCGCGCGCTGGGAGAACCTCAACGGCCAGTGGGATTATGCGATCACCAAGGCGGCGGCCCCCATGCCAACGCAAATGGACGGCAAGATCCTGGTGCCCTTCCCCGTGGAATCCCGCCTCTCGGGCGTGGCGCGCAAGGTGCTGCCGGAGGATCGCATCTGGTATCGCCGCAGCTTCACCGTGCCTGCGGACTGGGCCGGGCAGCATGTGATGCTCAATTTCGGCGCGGTCGACCATGCCGCGCGGATCTGGGTGAATGGCGCGATCGTCGGCGCGCATGAAGGCGGATCGGACGCCTTCGGGCTCGACATCACCGCTTTCCTGAAGCCGGGCGCGAACGAACTGGTGGTGCAGGTCGAGGACCCGACCAGCGCGGGCAGCCAGCCGCGCGGCAAGCAGATCCTGAACCCCGACGGCATCTGGTACACGCCGGTTAGCGGCATCTGGCAGACGGTGTGGATCGAGCCGGTCTCGGCGTTGCATATCGCCGATGTGCGCGCCACGCCCGATATCGACCAAGGCAAGGTTGACATCGATGTTGCGCTGAACGGATCGGCGAATGACACCGACGCGGTGCGGCTGACGGTGCGCTCGGGCGGGAAGGTGATCGCCTCCACGGTAACCCGCGCCAACCGCCATGCCACGCTTTCCGTGCCTGACGCGCATCTCTGGTCGCCCGAGGACCCGTTCCTTTACGATCTCACCGCCGAACTGGTGGATGTGCGCGATCCCTATGCGGGCAAGACCGAGCGGGATCGCAGCGCTTACGACGCGCGCTTTACGCAAGGCGAAACCGCGACTTATGCCGCCGCCCAGATCACCGGCACGCCGCGCGACAAGGTCAACGCCTATTTCGCGATGCGCAAGATTTCGGTCGGTCCCGGCACGGTCACCGGGCAGCCGCAGATGCTGCTCAACAACAAACCCTATTTCCAGAATGGCGTGCTCGATCAGGGCTGGTGGCCCGATGGGCTGCTGACCCCGCCCTCCGAGGAAGCCGCGCGCAGCGACATGGTCTTCCTCAAGAAGGCCGGGTTCAACATGCTGCGCAAGCATATCAAGGTCGAACCGGCGCGTTACTATTACGATGCCGACCATCTTGGCATGCTGATCTGGCAGGACATGCCCTCGGGCGGGGGCGAGGACCAGTTCGTCACCGGCAACAGCCAGAGCCAGGCGGTGCTCTCTTCCGACGTGATGGCCGAGCAGCAGAACGAGCTGGCGCATATGATCGGCGATCTGCGCGCCTTCCCCTCGATCGTGCTATGGGTCGTCAACAATGAGGGTTGGGGGCAGTATGACTCCGCCACCCTTGCGCGCTATGTGAAGGGCATCGATCCGAGCCGGTTGGTCAATGCCGACAGCGGCTGGCTCGATGTCGCGCCGGGCGTGTCGGATGTCTTCGACATTCACACCTATGAGGATGTGCCCCACACACCCACGCGCCAGAGCACCCGTGCCATCGCGCTTGGCGAATATGGCGGTGTTGGCAGGCCGATCGACGGGCATCTGTGGCGCGATGACAAGCGCTGGAGCTATCAGGTCACCAGCGATCCCAAGGATTATCTGGCCCGCTATGCCCGCAAGTTCAACGAGGTGGTGCGACAGGCCAAGGAGCACGGCCTGAGCGCATCGGTCTACACCCAGACCACCGATGTCGAGGGCGAGATCAACGGCCTGCTGACCTATGACCGCGAGGTCGCCAAGGCCCCGGTCGAGGACTTTGCGCGGCTGGCCGCCCCCTTGTGGGACAAGCGTAAAAACTGAAGCGCGGCGTTGAAAACGCAACGGGGGGAACGCCGCCCGCTCCGCAATTTCATTAGAAAATTGGTTTTGGAATAACGGTTCAACACAGGCATTCGGGGCATCGACGACCACCAAGAACAATCCGGTCGCAGGATGCCCCATATGGCGGAGAGGAAACAGGGATGGTTGTTCAATTGGCTGATGCGTCGGTTCGGCACACGCGTGCATGGGGGAGGTTGCTGGCGTCGGCCAGCATGGTGGTTGCGCTTGCGGGCGTGGCGCATGCCCAGACTGCGCCCACCGCGCCAAACCCGCAGCCCGCGCAAAATGATGCGCAGGCACAATCCACCGACACGACGACGTCCGACAAGGATATCGTCGTCAACGGCTATCGCAAATCGATCGAGGCCAGCCTGTCGCAAAAGCGGGTTGCCAATGCCTTTATCGATGTCATCACGGCGGAAGATGTCGGCAAATTCCCCGACAAGAACATCGCGGATTCACTGCAGCGCGTGCCGGGCGTCGTCATCGAGCGCAGCGGCGGCGAAGGCAGCCGCGTCAGCATCCGTGGCTTGCAGTCGGACCTGACGCTCACCCAGCTCAACGGCAATTTCATCGCGACCGCCGACAGCGGCGATCCCTCGCGCTCGTTCAACTATCTGCTGCTGCCCTCGAACATGATCGGCAGCGTCGAGGTCTACAAGTCGCCCGAAGCGCGGCTCGATGAAGGCGGCGTCGGCGGCACGGTCATCCTCAAGACCCGCAAGCCGCTCGACCTGAAGCCCTGGTCGGGCTTTATCTCGGCCGAGGGCACCTATGGCGACGTGACCGAGAAGGTCGAGCCGCAGATCTCCGGCCAGCTTTCTTGGCACAACAAGGATCGCACCTTCGGCGTGCTGGTCGGCGCGACCTATCAGAAGCGCACCAACCGCGAGATGGACGGTTCGACCGAGAGCTGGCAGTGGTGGACCGATGGCGGTCGCGCCACCGGCATCAAGGCGACCGACGTCAACGGCAAGACCTTTGCCAATGATTCCTCGGTCACCTACTGGTCGCAGAACAAGGGTGAGACGACGCGCAGCGGCACGCATTACAATGGCTATTGGGCGCCGCAGTCGGTCGATGAATCGATCGTCACTTCGCAGCGTGAAAGGCTTGGTATTCAGGCGACGGTGGAATGGAAACCTTTCGAGAACCTGCACCTGACCGCCAATTACTTCCGCTTCCAGTTGAACAGCAACACCCAGTCGAACGTTCTGAAGATCCCCGAATGGGGCTATGACAACTTCTTCACCGGCGCCAAGCTCGACAAGAGCGGCACGATCATGCAATCGGCAACCTTCGACGTGACAGGCGCGCCATGCCTGAACAACACGCCGATCTGCACCATGGAGACGCCGCAGATCTCCGGTGTCTATTCCAAGGAGAAGGATGTTTCGAACACCTTCGACCTGCATGGCGAATGGACGCATGACCGGCTTGAAGCCAGCTTCGTGGTGGGCAGGACCCGCGGCACGGGCGGGCCCTCGCAACAGTTCTCCGTCGCGGCCAAGCCGCGCCTGACCGGCAATGTGACCCAGAACGGCAATTATCTGAGTTCGTGGGATTTTAGCGGTGGCGGATTGAACATGACCTTCTCGCCCCAGTTGCAGCAGAATCTGATGAACGGTCTGGCGCAGATCGACACCGGCAGCACCGGTTCGGGCTTCACCAACAGCAGCATTCAGCAGACCTATGCTCAGGTGGATCTGACCCGGCATTTCGACAGCTTCATCGACAAGATCCGCGTCGGCGCAAAATGGCGTGACGGCAAGATCCATCGCGAAACGGGCGAGCTGGACTGGTACGCCGATCCCTCAACCCTGCTGCGTTTCCAGGACACGCCGGCCGGTGCGGTCGCGCAGCCCTCGTTCTTCTACAGCTCGCCGATCAGCAACATTCCGGGCGGCTTTACGGCCAGCTCCTTCCCCGGCATCAATCTCACCAGCTACCTCAACTATCTGAACAACACCTATGGCAACGCCGTGGAGGTGCCCCAGCCGCAGAACCTCTATGACATCGGGGAGAAGATCTGGTCCGGCTACGCCCAGATCGACTACAAGACCGGCCCGGTGCGCGGCAACATCGGCCTGCGCATCGCCAACACCCAGCAGACGGGCCGCTCGACCGACACGCTCTATTTCGAGAACGACTATTGCGTTGACGGCCCCGGCGGTCCCTTCGATCCCAACCGTCCGCTGGGTCCGGACGGCAATTGCCAGGTGATCCCGCAGGCCCAGCGCGAACAACGGGTCTATGCCCCGGTCAGCGAGAGCAAGTCCTACACCGACTTCCTGCCCAGCTTCAACATCGCCTGGGATGCCACCAGCAACATTCTGGTGCGTGCCGCCGTGTCGAAGGTGGTGGCGCGGCCCGCCTTCAACGATCTGGCCTCGTCGCGCTCGCTGACGTTCCACTCCGACGCCTATACCTTCGACCGCGCCCAGTTCGGCGAGCGGGCCGGCTGGTTCGGCAGTGGCGGCAACTTCGACCTGAAGCCCTTCTCGGCATGGGCCTATGACTTTGGCGCGGAATGGTATTTCCATCGCGGATCGGTGCTGGGCTTCGCCCTGTTCCGCAAGGATGTGAAGAACTTCGTCGTGCCGCTGGTGCTCGACCTGCCGCAGACGGTGCAGGGCCAGACCGTGGTGGTGCAGCAATATTCGACGCAGGCCAATGGCTCCAGCGCGGTGTCGGAAGGCGTCGAACTCTATGCCCAGCACACGCTGGATATGGGTCTGGGCGCTCAGGTGAACTTCACCTACAACCACACCTCGACCGCCGATGTGTCGCTCGAGGGCCAGAAGATCGGCACCTCGCCGCTGGTCGGCAGCGCCAAGACCCAGTGGAACGCCTCGGTCTTCTACGAGAAGCACGGTGTCCTGCTGCGCCTGTCGTACAACCGCAAGGGCGAGCAGGTTGGCGGCATCGTCTCGGGCCTGAACATCTACAACAACCCTTACGAGCAGTTTGACCTCAACGCGCAATATTACATCACCAAGAACATCTCGCTCACCGCTTCGGTCATCAACCTGACCAAATCGACCCAGACCGCGCATCTGGGGAATGACACCACCGCCCGCTTCTATTCGAGCGCCTACACCGGCCGCCGCGCCTATGTCGGTGTGCAGTGGAATTTCTGATCCAACGGTTCCATGAATGAGCCAGCCCCCTGGCTCACACCTTGGAGGTGGTCCTTTCCGGGGGCCACCTCCCTCCTTTCGGAGTGCTGCATGAAGATTTTCCGAATGGCATTTGGGCTCGCGCTGCTGGCGGGGAGCGGGCTCGCCCTGGCGGCCAATCCGATCGTGCCGGGCTGGTATGCCGACCCCGAGATCCGGGTCTTCGCCGGGCAGTACTGGATCTACCCCACCTATTCCGACGATGACGGCGCGCCAGACGTTTCGAAAAGCTTCACCCCCGCGCAGGTGGAGGCACGCAAGGTCAAGACGGTACGCCCCTCCTACGTGCAGCAGACCTTCTTCAACGCCTTTTCCTCGCCCGATCTGGTCCACTGGACCAAGCATCCGCATGTCGTCGACGTGGCGGATGTGCCATGGGCGGCCTATGCGGTCTGGGCGCCCACGGTGATCGAGCAGAAGGGGCGCTATTACATGTTCTTCGGCGCCAATGACATCCAGAAGGACGGCGAGCTTGGCGGCATCGGCCTCGCCGTGGCGGACAAGCCCGGCGGCCCCTTCAAGGATGCGCTGGGCAAGCCGCTGATCGGCAGTTTCCACAATGGCGCCCAGCCGATCGACCCCTTCGTCTATCGCGACGATGACGGGCAGATCTATCTCTATTACGGCGGCTGGGGCCATTGCAATGTCGTGCGCCTGAGCGCGGATCTGCGCAGCGTGCTGCCCTTCCCGGATGGCTCGACCTACAAGGAAATCACCCCGCCCGGCTATGTCGAGGGCTCATTCCTCGTCAAGCGCAAGGGCGTCTATTATCTGATGTGGTCGGAGGGCGGCTGGACCGGCCCGGACTACAGCGTCGCCTATGCGATGGGGCCGAGCGCGCTTGGGCCCTTCAAGCCGATGGGTAAGATCCTGGCGCAGGATTTCCATATTGCGCGCGGGGCCGGGCATCATTCGGTGGTCAATGTGCCGGGCACCGATGACTGGTACATCGTCTACCACCGCCGCCCGCTCGGCGACGACAAGGGCGAACATCGCCAGATCGCCATCGAGCACATGAATTTTGCCGCCGACGGCACGATCAAACCCGTTGTGATGACCCATGAGGGCGTGTCCCCGCGCCCGATCCAGCATTCCCCCAAAGGAGACCTGCGTTGAAGACGCCGTTTCGCACGCTGCTTGCCCTTCTCGCCAGCACCACCCTTGTTGCACCGACGCTGGCCCTTGCTCGGGATGGCGCGCGGGATGCAGCGCCTCAGCGGGAGGCGCTCGCCGATCTGGTCAACCCGCTCATGGGCACGGATTCCGACCATGAACTGTCCTATGGCAACACCTATCCGGCGGTTGCCGTGCCATGGGGCATGAACTTCTGGTCGCCCGTCACCGGCAAGCCCGGCAGCGGCTGGGGCTACATGTACCATGACAAAAAGATCAACGGTATCAAGCAGACCCATCAGCCCAGCCCGTGGATGAACGATTACGCTGCCTTCTCGCTTTTCGCGGAGACCGGCCCGGTCCGCCTGAAGGAAGATGAACGCGCAAGCTGGTTCAGCCACAAGGCCGAGACCAGCCATCCCTACAGCTACAAGGTCTATCTCGCCGATTACGACGTGACCGCCGAGGTCGCGCCGACCAACCGCGCCGCGCAGTTCCGCTTCACCTTCCCCAAGAGCGACGACGCACATATCCTGCTCGACGGGCTGGCGGGCGGATCGATGGTGACGATCGACCCGGTGCATCGCCGGATCACCGGCTATGTCCGCAACAATCACGGCGGCGTGCCGGACAACTTCCGCAATTATTTCGTCGCCCAGTTCGACCATGATTTCACCGTCAGCCGCACCTGGGACGACAATTGGCAGATGACCGCCGACCTGACGCGCGAGGGCGGCCATGTCGGCGCGGTGGTCAGCTTCAAGACGCAGGCTGGTGAACAGGTGGGCGTCAAGGTCGCCTCCTCCTTCATCAGCGCGGAGCAGGCCGAGCGCAATCTGGACAGCGAGATCGGCAAGGACGATTTCGCCGCCACCGAGGCCAAGGCCAAGGCGGCATGGGAAAGCGAGCTGGGCCGCATCACCGTCAGCGATCCCAGCATCGACAACCGCCGCACCTTCTATTCGGCAATGTACCGCATGCTGCTGTTCCCCCGCATGTTCCATGAAGTGGATGCCAGCGGCAAGACCGTCCATTACAGCCCCTATGACGGCAAGGTGCATGATGGCCCGATGTTCACCGACAACGGCTTCTGGGACACATGGCGCGCGGTCTTCCCCTATTTCGCGCTGGTGCGCCCCGATCTCGACAGCCAGATCATGCAGGGCCTCGCCAATGCCTATAAGGAGGGCGGCTGGCTGCCCGAATGGATGAGCCCCGGCCAGCGCGATGTGATGATCGGTTCGAACTCGGGCAACATCATTGCCGACGCCTATTTGAACGGCGTGCGCGGCTTCGATGCCGAAACGCTGTATGAGGCGATGGTCAAGAATGCGACCACCTCACAAGGGCGCCCTCGCGACAAGAGCGGCAATGTCGTCAGCGCGGTCGGCCGCGAGGGCGTCGAATATTACAACAAGCTGGGCTATGTTCCCTATGACGTCGGCATCAATGAGAGCGCCGCGCGCACGCTGGAATATGCCACCGCCGATTTCTCGCTGTCGCGCTTTGCCGCCGCTCTGGGCAAGACCGAGGATGCGCGCAAATATGCCGCTCAGGCGCAGAATTACCGCAATGTCTACGATGCCCAATCGGGCTGGATGCGGGGCCGCAACAAGGACGGGAGCTGGATGGCGCCCTTCAACCCCAATGCCTGGGGCGACGCCTTCACCGAAGGCAATGCGATGCATTACAGCTTCTCGGCGATGCAGGACGTGCAGGGGCTGATCGACCTGTCGGGCGGCGACAAGCCCTTCACCGACAAGCTGGATTCGATCTTCACCCGCGCCCCGCTGTTCGACGACAGCTATTACGGCACGGTGATCCACGAAACCCGCGAGATGCAGATCGTCAACATGGGCCAATATGCCCATGGCAATCAGCCGATCCAGCATATGATCTACCTCTATGACTGGGCCGGGCAGCCGTGGAAGGCGCAAAGCCATGTGCGCGATGTGATGGCCAAGCTCTATTCGGCCACGCCCGACGGCTATCCGGGGGATGAGGACAATGGCCAGACCTCGGCCTGGTATGTGTTCTCCGCGCTCGGCTTCTATCCCGTGACGCCCAGCGTCGGGCAATATGCCATCGGCAGCCCGCTGTTCCGCTCGGTGCGGGTGGCGATGCCGGGCGGAAAGGCGCTGACCATCGAGGCACAGAACAACGGGCCGAAGAACGTCTATATCCAGTCGGTGACGCTCAACGGCAAGGCCCATGCCAAGCCCTGGTTCACGCGCGAGGCACTGCAGGGCGGCGGCACGATCCGCTTCGTGATGGGCCCCACGCCCAACAAGCAATGGGGCGCGGCCAAAGCCGATGCGCCCTTCTCGATGAGCGCGCCTGCCGCGCAGGCAGGGCGCAAATGAACCGTCGTGATGTGATGATCGGGGCCGGCGCGCTGGCGGTGACGGCGGCGATGCCGCTGCGCGCGGCGGAGCCTCTGATTTCGAAGCGCCCTCCCCCCAGCGCCCGCCGTTTCACCAGCCGCGCGGTCGAGCAGGAAATCCTGCGGGTCCGCGCCCAGATCGCCGACCCCGAACTCGCCTGGATGTTCGAGAATTGCTATCCGAACACGCTCGACACCACGGTCAAGCTCGGCACAGTCGATGGCAAGCCCGATGCCTTTGTCATCACCGGCGACATCAATGCGCTATGGTTGCGCGACAGCTCGGCGCAAATACAGACCTATGTCCATCTGGCCCCGCAGGATGCGGATCTGCGCCGTGTCTTCCACGGGCTGATCCAGCGGCAGGCGCGCTGCATCCTGATCGATTCCTACGCCAACGCCTTTATGGAAGACCCCACCGCGCCATCGAGCCTGTCCGCACTTGGCGACAAAACCGACATGAAGCCCGGCGTGGCGGAGCGGAAGTGGGAGATCGACTCCCTCTGCTATCCGATGCGCCTCGCCCATGGGTACTGGAGCGCCACGCGCGACAAGGCGCCTTTCGATGCGCTATGGGCACAGGCGATGGCGCGCGCCGTCGCCACCTTCCGCGAGCAGCAGCGCAAGGTGGGCCCCGGCCCCTATCATTTCCAGCGCGTCGACAAATCGCCGACCGAGACGCTGATGCTGGACGGTTACGGTACGCCGACGCGCAAGGTCGGGCTGATCCATTCGGGGTTCCGCCCGTCTGACGACGCCACGGTGCTGCCCTTCCTGATCCCCTCGAACCTCTTCGCCGTTTCGGCGCTCAGGATGCTGGCGCAGGTTCACAATGAGGCACGGGGTGATGCTGCTGCCGCAAATGACTGTTTGACCCTCGCCACCGAGGTCGAGGCGGCGCTGAACGCCTATGGCCGCATGCCCGATGGTCAGGGCGGCGAGGTCTGGGCCTATGAGACGGATGGCTTCGGCAATTCGATCTTCATGGACGACGCCAATGTGCCGAGCCTGTGCGGTCTTGCCCTGCTCGGCGCGGCGGATCGCAACGATCCGCTGTTCCGGCGCACCGCAGCGCTGGCCTGGAGCCCGCGCAACCCCTTCTTTTTCGAAGGAAAGGCCGCGCAGGGCATCGGTGGCCCGCATGTCGGCCTCGACATGATCTGGCCGATGTCGATCATGGTCCACGCGCGCAACAGCGATGACGATGCGACCGTGCTGCAATGCCTGCGCTGGCTGAAAGCAACGCATGCCGGCACCGGCTTCATGCATGAAAGCTTCAACAAGGACGATCCGAACACCTTCACGCGGCCCTGGTTCGCCTGGGCGAACGGCCTGTTTGGCGAGTTGATCCTCGATACGCTGCAGCGCAAACCCGCACTTCTCGCCAGCCCCCTCTGACCCCGAAACGGTCGGCCCGCCCTTCAGGATCAGGCGGGGCCGACCGGATCGCGGGCTTCCCCCTGCCCCGAGGTCTTCCACAAGGCGCCCGGCTTGGGCAAAAGGAAATGGCTGAAGGGCAGGATCGCCGCGCCGACGGCGGGCGCATCCTCCGACAGGGCCGCGCGCGCGACAGGCGCCACCGCCGGCAGCAGCGGCGCGCGTGCCTGCATCAGCGCCGCGATCCGCGCCGCCAGCGCATCGAGTTGCGCGGTCGGCAGCCGTCCGCCGAGCAGGATCGCGGCCGGATTGATCAGGCAGTTGATCGCGTCGAGCGGCACCGTCAGTTGCTGCGCCGCGCGCTCGGTCCAGTCGGCAAGGCAGGCGAGCAGGCCCGGTTCACTCGCCCCCCGGATCACATCGGCCAGCGCATAGCCCTCACGCTCCAGGCTGCGTGACAGACCCGAGAGCGAGACGAGCGTCTGGATCTGCTCGCCCGGCGTGGCATCGTGATGGGGCGAGCGCATGAAACCCAGCTCGCCGCTTCGCCCGTCCGCGCCGCGAATATAGGTGCCGTCGATCACCAGACCGCCACCCAGACCCGAGGAAATCAGGATGTAGAAAAAGCTGTTGTTGCTCTGCCCGTGGCCAAGCTGCATCTCGCCCATGGCGGCGGCGGCGGCGTCATTCTCGACGAAGACCGGCAGGTCGAGCGGCTGCTCGAACAGCGCCGGAATGTTGATGTTCTCCCAGGCGGCATAGGCCTCCGGGCGGCCCGGCAGATCGACCCGCCCGAGATCGTCGGGCATCGCCACGCCCAGGCCGACGACCTTGCTCACCTCGACATTCGTGCGCCGCAGCATGTTGCGGATCGACTTGCGATAAAGCGCGCGGACCTGATCGGGCAGCGCGAAATCCACCTCCTCGGACACGCGCGCCAGAGTCTCGCCGGAAAAGTCGACCAGCACGATGGTGATATGGTCGCGGTCGATGTTGACCCCGATCGAATAGCAGGCGTCGCGCTTCACGATCAGCTTCGTCGGCGGCTGGCCGCGCCCGCCGCGACGCTGCCCGGCCTCCTCGATCAGACCGTCCTGCAGCAGGCGCTTGGTGATGTTGGCGATGGCGGGGCCGGTCAGCCCGGTGATATGCGCGAGGTCGAAACGGGTGAGCGGCCCCAGCACGCGGATGGCATGCAGCGTGATGCGCTGGTTGTGATCGGCCGCGCGCTCCAGATTGGTGCCGGACAGGCGTGGTTGCGTCTCCGAGGCCCGGCTCGCGATGGTATGCCGGTTTCCGGCATCGTCCTGTTCGTTGCGTCCATTCGAATGCCTCATTTTCCTTCGAACGTCCCTTCCAGATGCTCCGACCCCATGCCGCGGTTTAGGATATCGCTAACCCATGCCTCATTGCATCAACATGGCGTCTGCGAACAGGTAAAATGGCGAAACCGTGCAACAGGCAGCATGGCTGCGCCGTGCACACGGCTAACCCGCTCGCGCGGGCCAATTTATCCTTCCTCTGCCTTCGTTTTCTGCTTCGGTTCGAAAATATAAATATGATTTACAAATGCAAGCAAAAGCGTGCCGAACCGACAGCGCCGGGCATCCCCCGCCCGCTGCCCGAGAGCCCTCTCCTCGGCAAAGCCGGCACGGTGCAAATGGCTTTGCTCCGGGCTCCAGAAGGGCTAATATATCGCCAGAACAGCGGGAGGATATGGTCATGGTTTCGATGAAGGCAAAGGTGAAAACCACGCTGGCTGCCGCCGCCATGGGAATCACATTCGCAGTCCTGAGCACGCCAGCCACGGGCGCCGAAGTTCCGGCAGCGGTGACCGACCCAGGCCGCCCCGCTGACGATCGTGCTCTGGACGCGAACCGCCACCCGGCGGAGATCCTGACATTCCTGAACCTCAAGCCCGGCGATACCATCGCCGACATCTGGCCCGGCGACTATTGGGACCGGCTTTTTTCGACAGCCGTTGGCCCCAAGGGGACGGTTTACGCGGTCCATCTGCCTGTGGCTGACAAGGCGGAAAAGGTCGCGACGCCCGCCAATGGCTCCATGCCGGTGGCGGGCCATCCCAATGTCATTGCGGTCAGCACCGCCCCCACCGAGATGATCCTGCCCCGGAAAGTCGATGTGATCTGGATCCGGCAGAACTACCACGATCTCTACGATCCCTTCATGGGCCCGGTCGATGTCCCGGCGTTCAACAAGGCCGTCTACCGGGCGCTCAAGCCCGGTGGCCGATTCGTCATCGTCGACCATGTGGCCCCCGAAGGCTCGAAACTTGCCGCGACCAACACCACACATCGGATCGACCCTGCTGTGGTGAAGGCCGACATGGCCGCCGCCGGCTTTACCTTCGTCGCGGAAAGCCATGCCCTGCGCAATCCGGCCGATCCCCATACGGCGCTGGTCTTCGATCCCTCGATCCGTGGCCGTACCGACCAGTTCATCTACGTTTTCAAACGGAAATAACGGCGGGAGAAGCCATGCTGGACGGCTTGCCTAAGCTGCCGTCCGGCACAGTTGCTCATCACTGGCCAGACAGATCTGGCAACCGCGGCTGGCGGCAATGCCGTTCGACAATTCGGCAAAGATTTTGCGCGCCTGCGGGCTTTCCAGCGCCGCGCGCAGGTTCGCAAAATCGGACAGCTCTCCGAAGGTCGCCGTGCTGTTCATATCCATGCAGCAGATGCCCAGCTTGCCGGTGGCAAAGATCGCCAAAGAGGGCGCCAGCGTGAAGCCGCAACGGGTCTTGTTGATCAGCTTGCGCTTCACATCCCAGCCCTTGTCATACTCCAGCAGCAGATTGGCATAGGTCGAAACCGGGCGCGGCGACATGAAGGCCTGCTGCTCCTGCCCGGCCTCATCGTGCCAGCGCAGAATGGGCAGATGCACGCCATCGTGATGCGAAGCCTTGTAGAAGGCCTTTTCGACGATCTCACGGCTGTTGACCTCGGCCTGTGCCCGGCGCTCCGCAGGGGCGTTCCGCGCGATGCTGGCGGCAATGGCCTCCCATTTGCGGACATGGGTGAGCATGCGCTCCACCGTGTCGGGGAAGGCCCCGCGCGTTTCCGCCGCGACATTGGGGTCCTCGGCGCCGTTACAGACCATCTGATACAGGCGCATATGCGTTGCGGCGCCGTCGGTGACCATCTGTTCAAGCAGGCCAGTCACCCGCGACACCAGCGTATCATAGTCGCCGATCTTGGCGCTGCGGGTCGCGGCGTAGGACTCCTGACTGTCATTATGCAGCGAAACGGCGATGCCTTGCGGATAATTGTGCGAAAGCTGCTTCAGCTTCTTGTCCACCAGCGTCATGCCATGGGTGGTGAAATAGGTCGGCCAGGGCACCTCTTTCTCGCGCAAATAGGCCAGGATCCGGTCGATATCGGGATGCAGCAGCGGCTCGCCATAGGCATTGAGCTGCATCGAGCCGACGCTGACATTCTCCGTCAGATCATCGATGGTGCGCTTGATCTGGTCGAAGGGCTGCCATTGCCGCGAATCCTCGCGATGCATATCCGGGCAGAAGGTGCATTTCTGATTGCAGTAGTTGGTGATCTCCAGCCAGACGATGTCGACATGCGGGCGATCACGCCGCACGGGATAGGCGGGGACAGACTGTTCGACGAAAGGCGCGAAATAGGCGCGCGCGCCGGCAAGATGATGCGCCTCGACGCTGGCGGCAGCCGGGCCGGTGAGGCCACGTTCCAGACAATCGAGCGCCTCTTGCGCCACAGCGGGATAGGCATGAAGCGCCGGAGCGATACCGCCGCAGATGGTTGGAATGCCGCCAAAGCCCACCGCCTGCAGAAAAGCCACCAGCACCGCGAAATCCGCGCCGATCCCTTCCTTGCTGGCACGGTCGATGGGCAGGGCAATCGCCACGGCCAGCGCTTCGATGGCCTCGCGCCAGCGGGCCTGCTCGGCCAGATGGCGGGCGAAAGCACGATGCGCCGCCACATCCAATGGCCTCGCATCCACGCTGCCAGCCGGGTTTTCAGGATCGACCGTCACCTTCAACCGCGACGGCCACAGAGCGGAAATCGCGCTGTCGATGCCCAGCAGATGGCAGCGCGTGGCATGAACCGCCGCCGCGAAACGTGGGTTATGGCGGCTCTGTGCGGCCTTGGTTAGCAGGTCGCAGCCGTTCTCGGGCTGACCGGACGCGCCCAGCAGATGGGCCATGCAAAGCACCGTGGCATCGGACAAGGCCTTGAGTTCGCCCTGCCCGTCAGGGAAATTGGCGAAATAAAGCATGTTGGAGGCCAGATCGGCGGTGGCGGGGTCGAGCCCATCAAAGAAGCTCAAGGCTTCGGGCGCCAGCGCATCCGCCTCAAGATCGTCGAGCACATCGACCAGCAGTTCGGCCAGCAAGGGCTGAGCCTCGGCACCACCCAGCGTCAGACCCTCAGCCTTGAGCAGAGCCATGGTGGCCTGAATCGGATTCGGCCGGTCACCTTTCAGCAGATCGAACGCCCGATCGAGGGTGCTTCTCTCACCGTCCAGCAGCGGGGCCGGGGAAAGCTGACCAACATCCTTCACCTTCGTTACTCCACATCGTCACGCTATCGTCGATGATGGATGAAGGATTTTGTTTACCATAATTGGAAGATGTAAACATGTGATTCTTCGTAATTAAAATTTTATAGTATTGATATGGGGCGCCCGTCTTTAAGCAGGCCACGCCCCGCGTTCCGATGAAAGCTCCGCGGCCGTCGTGCCGATCAGCTCACGCAGCCAGCGATGTGCGGGCTGGTCCTGAAACCGGCTCTGCCACACCATGGTGGCCACCAGCGGCTGAGGCTGGACCGGCAGTTCGAACAGTTGCACCGGATAGGCACGCTGGAACTCCTCGCCGATATGGCGCGCCACCACCGCGACCATGTCCGATTGGGTCAGCACCGCGCCCGCCGAGAGATAGGGCGCCTCCGCCGCGATCTGCCGCGACAAGCCCCTTTCGGCCAGCAAGGCGTCCAGCCGGGTCAGATCATCGCCGCTCGATGAAATGGCCAGATGCGCCATGGCCGCGAAACGCGTCACATCGGGCGAGCCTTCCAGCACGGGATGGCCCCGGCGCGCCACCCCGACGAAATCCTCCTCGATCAATTGCCGCGACTGGAAGCGCTGCAGCAGCGGCGCATGGGCCACCAGCGCCAGATCAAGCTCCCCCCGGTCCAGCAGATCGGGCACATCGAGCGTACCGCTGGGGCGAAAGCTGAAGCGCACCTGCGGCGCCAGCGCCCGCGCGCGCTGCAGGATCGGCCCGACAAAGGCGATGGCCGCATAATTGCTGACCGCGATCACGAAACGCTGCCGCGCGGTTTCGGGCAGGAACTCTTCGCCATGCAGCACGCTGCGCAACTCCGTCAGCGCATGGCGCACCGGATCGGCCAGCCGCTCGCCCAGCGGCGTGGGCACCATGCCCTGAGGCGAGCGGACAAAGAGCTGATCCTTCATCCGATGCCTCAGCCGGTTCAGCGCATGGCTCATCGCGGGCTGGCTCAGCCCGAGGCGCTGCCCGGCGCGCGTGATGCTGCGCTCACGCAGGATCGCTTCGAAAACGACCAGCAGATTGAGGTCCATGCGATCCATGGCCAAACCCTTCATCATTCATCTGATGCATGTATGAATTCACACTATGCGTTGGAGAAATAGAAGGCGCAAGAGCAATGGAGGGGCATGACGCAAAGCCCCCTTCCCACCTTCACCTGGCATGAGCTTGGCAAGCGCCACACCCAGCCAGAGGCGCTCGTGCTGCATCTTTGCACGGCGGGAGAGCTGCCCATGGCGCGACGCCGGGCTCTGGCATGGCAAGCCATCGTGCCGCGCTGCGCCTTTGCGGCGCTGAATGTGGCAGGTGGCGCGACACCGGCGAGCAATTCCGCGCTTCATGCCCTCATCCGGCGCCATATGGTGCATCTGGGCCTGCATGACGGCCAGCTCGTGATGATCGCGGAAGGGCGCGCTGCCCTGTGGACGCTGGGTCTGGTGGCCCGCTCGTCAGCGCTGTGCCCTCATGCCGTTCTGGCGGATCTGCCCTGTATGGAAGCGCCCCTGCTGCCCGGCAGACAGAACGCGACCTGCTCGCTGCGCTTCGTGCAACACCGCTTATCCGAAGATCCGGACAACCGGCAGTTCCACGAGACCATCCGCACCCTGCGCCGCGCAGGGTTCGACATCCGCACCCTCCTTCTGCCTGATGGCGCCGGACCGCACGCCCGCGCCATCGCCGCCTTTCTGGTCGAGCTGGTCGCCATCGCCTGCCGCTCGGCTGCCACCCCCGATCCGGAGCAGAGCGCATGAACCGCATTGTCCGCATCGCACTCGATCGCCCCTATACGGTGATCGTGATGTCGATCCTTATCCTGATCGCCGGAATCATGGCGATCCTGACATCACCGGTCGATATCTTTCCACCGGTCAAGGTGCCGGTGGTCAGCGCCGTTTTCAGCTACAACGGCCTGTCGCCCGATGAAATGTCGGGCCGCATCGTCACCTATTACGAGCGAGCCCTGACCACCAGCGTCAGCAATGTGGAGCATATCGAATCCCAGTCGATCCCCGGATACGGCGTGGTGAAGATCTATTTCCAGCCTTCGGTGGACATCAACGCCGCGCTGGCGGAAGTGGCCGCCACATCGCAGACGGTGCTCAAACAGATGCCGCCGGGCATCACCCCGCCCACCATTCTCAGCTTCGATGCATCGAGCGTACCGGTGCTGCAGCTCGCGCTGTCCAGCAAGACGCTGCCCGATACGGCGCTCAACGATCAGGCCTCCAGCTTTATCCGGCCCCAGCTGGCCTCGGTGGCGGGGGCATCGATCCCGCTGCCCTATGGCGGCAAGGTGCGCCAGATCCAGGCTGACCTCAATCCGCAGGCGCTCCAGCAATATGGGCTGTCGGCCAATGATGTCTCCGCCGCGCTCGCCGCGCAGAACCTGATCACCCCGGTGGGCACGCAGAAGATCGGCAAGCTGGAATATACGCTGAAACTCAATGACTCCCCCGATGTGATCGCCGCCTTCAACGATCTGCCGATCCGCACGGTGAAGGGCGCGGTGATCTATATGCGCGACGTGGCCTTCGTGCATGACGGCAACCCGCCCCAGACCAATGTCGTTCATGTCGACGGCGGCAATGCGGTGCTGCTCAGCGTGGTGAAATCGGGCGCCAATTCGACCTTGGCGGTGATTTCGGGCGTCAAGAACCTGCTGCCCCAGATCCGCAGCACCTTGCCCGACGGCATCAAGCTGCTTGCCACGGGTGACCAGTCGGTCTTCGTCACCGATGCGGTCTCCAGCGTGGTGCGCGAGGGCGTGATCGCGGCGGGGCTGACCGGCGTGATGATCCTGCTGTTTCTGGGCAGTTGGCGCTCGACGCTGATCATCACCGTCTCGATCCCGCTCTCCATTCTGGCGGCGCTGGGCTGCCTTGCGGCCTTCGGCCAGACGATCAATGTGATGACTCTGGGCGGTCTGGCACTGGCGGTCGGTATCCTTGTCGACGATGCCACCGTCACCATCGAGAACATCAACGCCTACCTGGAACGCGGCGAAAAGGTGCGTGACGCGGTGATCCGCGGCACCGAGGAAGTGACCCAACCCGCTTTCGTCTCGCTGCTGTGCATCTGCATCGCCTTTGCGCCCATGCTTCTGCTCAAAGGCGTGCCGGGCAATCTGTTCCTGCCGCTGGCCGAGGCGGTGGTCTTCTCGCTAATCGCCTCCTTCATCCTGTCGCGCACGCTGGTGCCAGCCATGGCCGACTGGCTGATCCATGAACCCAGCCATGACGCCGCCCCCACCAACATCTTCACCCGCTTCCAGCGCGGTTTCGAGGCGCGCTTCCAGACCATCCATGCCTATTATCTGGGCCTGCTCGATCTGGCCCTGGCCAACCGGCGCAAGGTGGTGGGCGGTTTTCTGGGCTTCTCGCTGCTTTCCCTGCTGCTGGTGACGCAATTGGGGCAGGATTTCTTCCCGCCGCTCGATGGCGGGCAGATCCGCCTGCACATGCGCGCCCAGACCGGCACAAGGATCGAGGAAACCACCCGCACCGCCGACCGCGTGAGCGATGCCATCCATCAACTGCTGCCGGGACAGGTCGCGGGTGTGGTCAGCAACATGGGGCTGAGCATCAGCGGCATCAACATGGCCTATGACAATGCCGGCACCATCGGCAATGAGGATGCCACGCTGCAGATCACCCTTTCGGCCAACCATGCCCCCACCGCCGAAGATGTGAAGCTGCTGCGCGAGGAACTGCCCCGCCGCTTCCCCGGCGTGGAGTTCGATTTCCTGCCCGCAGACATGGTCAGCCAGATTTTGAACTTCGGCACGCCCGCCCCCATCGATCTGCAGATCGTGGGCAGCGACACCGCCGCCAACCGCGCCTATGCCGACAGGATACTGGCCCGTATCCGCCAGATTCCCGGCATTGCCGACGCGCATATCCAGCAGGCTTTCCAGCAGCCGCAGTTGAACATCGATGTCGACCGGTCCTTTGCCGGCATGGTCGGGCTGAGCGAAAAGGATACCGCCGATGCGCTGCTGACCAATTACGCGGGCAGCACGCAGGTCGCCCCCACCTTCTGGCTCAACCCCAAGACCGGCGTGTCCTACCCGGTCTCGATCCAGACGCCCCAGCGCGCGGTCTCCTCGCTCGATGCGCTGCAAAACACCGCCATCTCGCCGGCGGGTGCCGATGGGCGCGCGCCGCAATTGCTGCGCAACATGGCGCAGATCCACCGCACCCGCAGCAATGCCGTCACCTCGCATTACAATGTGCGCCCGGTGATCGACATCTATGCCTCGCCGCAGGGGCGCGATCTGGGGGCGGTCGCCGCCGATGTGCAGAAGGTCGTCAAGGACACCGCCGCCCAACTGCCCAAGGGTGCCACCATTGCCCTGCGCGGTCAGGTCGCCACGATGAACAGCGCCTATAGCCAGCTCTATCTCGGCCTGGCCGCCGCCATCGTGCTGATCTTCCTGCTGATCGTGGTGAACTTCCAGAGCTGGCTCGACCCGCTGGTGATCGTGCTGGGCCTGCCCACCGCGCTGGCCGGCATGGTGTGGATGCTGTTCGCTTGCGGAACGCCGCTCTCGGTGCCCGCACTCACGGGGGCCATCATGTGCATGGGCGTGGCCACGGCCAATTCCATTCTGGTGATCGCCTTCGCCCGCGAGCACATGGCCACCGGAGAGGACGCCCTCACCTCCGCACGGGAGGCCGGCATCGCCCGCTTCCGCCCGGTGCTGATGACCGCCACCGCGATGATCCTGGGCATGATCCCCATGGCCATCGAGCCGGGCCAGAACATGCCCCTGGGCCGCGCTGTGATCGGCGGACTGCTGTTTGCCACCTGCGCCACGCTGATCCTGGTGCCCACGTTGTTCAGCATGGTCCACCGCAAGCCTTCACCCGAACCCACCCCCACACCAGCAACAGACGCCGGCTCCCCCCAGCCCGCGCAACACTGAGGTGCTGTCATGACCAACACCCTTCAAGCCAGAATGCCCAGCCATCGCGTTCTTCTTGTCACCGGACTCGGCGGCGCCGGGCTGGCCATCGCCCTGGCCATCAGCGGTCTGGCCAGCCGCGCGCATGAGGCTCATGCCAATGCGCAATGGTCGCAGGTCCAGTCGGTGCCCTCGGTTTCGCTGGCGAAAGTGGAGAACGGACAGGCCAGCCGGATCGACCTGCCCGGCACGGTACAGCCCTTCCAGAAAGCGCAGATCTATGCGCGGGTCAGCGGCTATCTGCGGTCATGGCAGGCTGACATCGGCACACCGGTGCGCGCCGGGCAGACGCTGGCCGTGGTCGACACGCCCGATCTCGACCAGCAACTGGCGCAGGCGCGCGGCGACCTGAACGTGGCGCGCGCCAATGCGAAACTGGCCGCGCTGACCGCCCAGCGCTGGAAGGCCTTGCAGACCAGCGGCGCCGTCTCGCAGCAGGTGATCGACGAAAAGGCCGGAGACAGCGACGCCAAGAGCGCCGCCGTCGCCGCCGCGCTGGGCCGCTTGCGCAGCATCGAGGCGCTGGCCGCCTACAAGCGCATAGCCAGCCCTTTCACCGGCATCGTCACCGCGCGCAAGACCGACATTGGCGCGCTGATCAACGCGGGTGCCAGCGGGCAGGAGCTGTTCGAGGTGGCCGATCTCAGCCGTTTGCGCATCTATGTGCAGGTGCCCCAGACCCTCGCCTCGAAGCTGAAGGTGGGCGAGCAGGTCGATTTCACCCTGCCCGAAAGTCCGGGCCAGACCGGCCACGCCACCATCGCCGCCATATCCCATGCGCTTGATCCCTCCACACGCACCATGCTGGTGCAGTTGCAGGCCCCCAACCCCGCGGGAGCCATCGACGCCGGGGCCTATTGCACGCTGATCTTCAAGGAGGCAGGCGCCGCCAATGCTCTGCGCATCCCCGCCACGGCGCTGATCGCCCATGACAGCGGATCGCAGCAGGTGGCGGTGCTGACGCCCGGCAACATCGCGCGGCTGAAAACCGTCACGCTGGGCCGCGATCATGGTAATGCCGTGGATGTGGTCGCCGGTCTGGCACCGGGCGACCGCGTGATCGACAGCCCGCCCGAAACGCTGCGCGACGGCGACCATGTGCGTCTGGGCGCGGGAGCAGGCGCATGAAACGCCTGCGCCATAGACACGGCCTCATGCTGACCATGGGCGCCTCGCTGATGCTGGCCGGGTGCAATCTCGCGCCCGCCTATCACCCGCCCGTCACGCCGGTTCCCGCCAGCTACAAGCCGATCCCCGGTTGGCAGGAGGCCGCGCCGGCCGACATGACCGCGCGGGGACCATGGTGGAGCCTGTTCAACGACCCCGTTCTGGCCGGGCTGGAACAAAGGCTGGATGGCGCCAACCCCGATCTGGCCGCCGCCGTGGCCCGCCATGACGCGGCGCTGGCCTATGCCGGGCAGGCGCGCGCCGCGCTGCTGCCCTCGGCAGACCTTCAGGGCTCTGCGTCGCAGAACCGGCAATCGCAGCAGCGCCCGCTGCGCGGAACGGACCAGCCCGACACCTATGGCGCCGATCAGATCAACGGCGTGATCGGCTATGAAGTGGACCTCTGGGGCCGGTTGCACAACCAGTTGCGCAGCCGTCAGGCCATGGCGCAGGCCAGCGATGCCGACCGCGCGGCAATGCAGCTCAGCCTGGAGGCGCAGCTCGCCACCGATTACGTGACCCTGCGGGGGCTCGACGACCGGATTCACCTGCTCGACCTGACCGTCGCCTCCTATGACCGCAGCCATGCGCTGACCCAGACGCTGTTCAACGGCAAGATCGCGGCGCAGATGGATGTGTCGCGCGCGCAGGTGCAGCTCGACAACGCCCGTATCGCCGCGGCTCAGGCCCGCGCCGACCGGGCGGTGATGGAGGATGCCGTGGCTGTGCTGGTGGGCGAGACACCCTCCACCTTCCACCTGGCCCCCGCCGCCGCGCCGCCGCTGCCCGATGTGCCCGTCGGCCTCCCCGCGACGCTGCTGGAGCGCCGCCCCGATGTCGCATCGGCGGAGCGTGCCGTCGCCTCGGCCAATCTGGGCATCGGTATCGCCCGCGCCGCCTTCTATCCCAGCCTGACCCTGGGCGCGCTGGGCGGCGTGCAGAGTCAGGGCGAAAACCCCTTCAAGGTCGGCGACCTGTTCTGGGCTCTGGGCCCGCAAGTGACCTTGCCGATCTTTCAGGGCGGCAAGCTGAAGGCGCAGCTCGCGCAGGCACAGGCCAATCTGCGGGAAGCCTCCGCCCATTATCGCGCCACCGTCCTCACCGCGTTCCAGCAGGTGGAAGACAATCGCGCGCAATTGGCCCGACTGGCGCAGGAGGCCGGTTCCTCGCAAGAGGCCGTCACCGCCGCGCAGCAGACCAGCGATGCCGCCTTGAGCCTTTACACCAATGGCGCCACCAGCTTCCTGGATGTGGTGACCGCCCAGACCGCCCTGCTTCAGGCGCAACAGGCAGCGCTCGACATCAGAACGCGCCGCCTTGCCGCGTCGGTGGCGCTGGTGCGCGCGCTGGGTGGCGGCTGGCATGATCCCTTTCCCGCTCAGGGCAACCGACCCGCGTCCATAAAGGGCAAATCATGACATCGCTCGGGCAGCGCGATCACCCGCCCGCGCTGCACGCTTCATCGCGCAAGAAGTCCTTCCAGCGATTGCCGCGCTGTTCCTGGATTTGCCCATTCTGGCGCCGGTAGAGGCGGCTCTTGAACAGGGCGAAGCTCACCTTGCAGCGCCCCTTCATGGCCTGAGAAAGGCAGGCATCGCGCGGCAACTGGCCAACATCATGCCACTGCCCGTCATAGGCGCGGCAGAGATCCGCATGGCGGTTCGGGTCCTGCATATCCTGTATGCGTGCCAGTTCGCGGCGGTTCAGCTCGGCCGTTTCGAGCACGGATTGCGCGCGGCTGATCTCATGCTGCGGGACGGCTTCAGCCAACGGACGCCGCCCGGAAACCGTTGGCGATGCAGCCATTGGCGTCGGGGGCGCCATGGATGGTTTTGCGCGATCGCCTTCCGGTGCCCGCTCGATCCTCGCCCATTGCGCAAAGACGCGAATGCCCTGATCTCGGCCCTGATCGGCCAGACGCTGCGCGAAATCCGCGCCCGGCAACGAGGCGCGGCCGGTCCGCAGGCCAAGATCGGCAGGATGCTTCGTTTCGAGAAGGAAAATCGCCGAAGAACCGGGCAGCGCATGGCACAGCGCAACATGGTAGAGCTGGTCGGCCCCGATGCTGAAGCCTTCGCTGTGCGCTCGGGCGAGCCGGGCGAACTCCGCCCTGGACCCGGCGATCTGCAGCAGGCGCCCATCCGGCTCAAGCCCGATCAGCGCCCATTCCCTGTCGGGATCGCGGTTGGCAGCCGTCACTTCAGCAACGCCTCCTCCGGGACAGGCCGGCCCCGGATGGTCGAGAAGAATCCGCGAGGTCGAAAGCGCAAGCACGCCCGCCCCCTGCTCGCCCGGTTTGGCCCGATAGGGTCGCAGCGCATCGATCACCCCGCATTGGGTCACATTCAGCGGCTCGACCGCCTTCGCATCGACGCTGCCCCAGTTGCGCGGCTTGCCCGCAAGCCGCGCGGGTAAACCCGGAAGATCGCCCGAACCGCCAGAAAGCTCGGTGGGGCCATCCTCGGTGGTGGCCCGCGCGGTGATCCACGCACAGGGCAGATCACGCACCGCCAAATTCCACTGGGCCACGCGGTCAGACGCCAGCATCGGTGCTTGCGCCGCAAGGGGGACTGGAGCGGCGCTCTGTTGAACAGCCTGAGCCCCCGGCGCATGCCGGTACAGCAGCACACCAGAGAACAGGATGGCGAGGCCGGCCATGATCGCGAGGATCAGGCGTCGCCCATGCCCGACCTTTCCGCGTCCGACGGAGGGGGCCTTGCTCGGCAAGGGCTTGGGGTCCGATGGCGTTTCGACCTGCCCGGCAGGCTGGGCCTCTGGCGCGAGAGCGGGCGCGTAGGTGGTCTCGGCGGGCTCGGGCGGCTTTACACGGGGCGCATGAACCTCTTTGAGCGATCCTGAACGCGGCTCTGCCTTGCCACGCGCCAGCGGCTGGTCGGCGGCGATGCGAATGCCATCGAGCGCGACCAGAACCTCGCGCATCGAGCGGATCCGGCCCGTGGGCTCGGGCACCAGCATCCGCTCGATCAGGGGCGCGATCGGCACCGGCAGGTCGGACAGGTCGACCGGAACGCGGCGCCTCTCGACCGCATCCGACAGGGTCGTCCCCATCGCCGGAGCCTTGCCTCGCGCAAAGGCCAACAGCACCAGAGCGGTGGAATAGACGTCGGTCCAAGGGCCGATCTGGCGCCCGAAATCGCCGAACTGTTCCGGCGCAACATAGCCCAGCTTGCCCGCGAACCCCTCCCCCACCACGGTTTCAGCACTGAGGTCGAGGCTTTTGGCGATGCCGAAATCGATGATCTTCGCGCGATCGATCCTGCCATCGGGCAACAAGATGTTGTCGGGCGACATATCGCGATGGATCGCGCCATGGTCATGCGCCGCCTCCAGACCGGAGGCGAGCCGCCGGGCCAGCACCACCACTTCGCTCAAACTCGGGCGCTCCCGGTCGAGATAGCGCGTGATCGGCTCCCCATTGATGAAATCGGTGACGATGTAATGCAGATCGAGCTGCGGATCGCGGGCAAAGACCCGATACTGCACGATGGCCGGATGCGCGATATGCGTCAGCACCCGCGCCTCCTTGCGGAACAGCGCCACGATCCTGGGATCGCTCGCCAGATGGCTGCGGATGGCCTTGATCGCCACCCGCTCATCGGTTTCGACGTTGACGCCTTCGAAAACCTCTCCCATCCCGCCACGGGCGATGAAGCGCTCGACCTTGTAGATGCCGTTCAGCATGTCGCCCGCGGCCAGCGCGGCATCGCGCGGGCGCCGCCCCATCGCAGGCTCGTCACCGGCCAGTGTCGTTTGCTCGACCGATCTATCCATCGATGGTTCTCACGCTTCATCCTGCTGAATCAAAAGGGTGCCCAGCCCACGGGCATGGGCGCCAAGGCGGGCATCGGACCGGACACTGCCGACCGGGGCGGCAGCACTCCAGCTCGACCAGCCAAGCTGCGCGGAGGCGCCCAGCCGCGAGGGGCGGATGGCCTCGCCCGCGGTTGCCAGTTCGATCTCCCAGTCGAGGTGAGGCGGGGCGAAACTGTCGATCGCCTCGACTAGGATGCGGTAACGGCTTCCTCCGGGCAGCAGATCGCGCAAGTCCCGCGCGGTGGCCACCTGCACCACAACCTTGAAGGCATCCTCCACGGTGCAGATGCGGCACCCGGCCACCGCATCGCCCCCGAGCCGGGAGAAGCCGCCGCCCAGAACCGTCCTTTCGGCAGGATCGATGTCGCGCCAGCGCTCGACATGCTCGACGATGCTGACGGGCAGCCGGATCACGCCGCTCAGCGCATCGGCAAGACCGCTCGGGCTGCGCGGCGAGGCGAAAAACCCCGCATGGCGCAAGCGCGCCTCCACGGGAAAGGCCATGTGGTTAGCCGCGCCATCCTGCGCCCCGGTCAAAGCGGCAATCCTGGTGGCAAAATGATCGCTCCCGCGCCGATCGATGCTCGCGGCCGGGACGGCAGACGCCCATGCCCGGTAGAAAAGCTGGAGCATCCGCCCCGCCAGCACATCGAGAAAGCGCCCATAAGGCCTGTGCGCGCTGCCACGCCCTTCGCTGGCGGCATAATCGGTGAGATGCAGCGGAAGCGGCCCCATCGCTCCGGTCAGCCCCAGCCAATGGCCCTCGACCACCGCCCGGTCGCCCTCCACGCTGATGGCCGCCAGCGTCGCGGCCGGAAAGGCGAGCGAGGGACTGTGAACCAGCGTCACCACATCATCGGCAGGCAGCTTCGCGGTGCCGATCGGCGGCGCCTGACGCGCACGCGCCTCCACGCCGCGCAGCAAAGCGAGGGGCGCGATGCTGCCGATCCGGGCCGCCGCCCGGCGCAGATAGCTCAAATGGTCGGGCGCTGGCCCAGGCGCGGTGGCCATCGGACGATCGATCCCTGCTGGAGATTGTCGAAACTGACCTCGACGAAGCTGTTGATGGCCGCGAACTCGGCCAGAAAGCGTTCGAGCACCGCGCCGAACAGCACGCTGCGCCCGGTCTCGTAATTGCCTTCATCCAGCACGATCCGCAGATGCTGGCCGCGCACAAAGGATGGCCGTCCGCGATCCGGCAGGCGGCGCGAGACCGGCGAAGCATGGATCTCGCGAACCCCATCGACCTCGCGCTGCAGGGTCGGGTCCTCGACCCTGCCATAGAGCGAAAGATGGGCGCGCAGAACATCCGGGCTGCCCGCAGGGTCGCGGGCGAAACCGGTGTAATTGGGCGTCAGATGGCCGATCACCCGCCAGGCCGCATCGCCCAGCCCCAGCGGCGAGCGGGGCGGCGTGGGCGCGCGCAGCAAGGATATGCTGCGCGCCGCAATCCCCTCGGCTGCCAGAGGCGTACCGGTCATGCGGATCCTGCCTGCCAGCTCGCGGTTGGTGACCAGCGCGCGAAGCGACAGTTCGCTGATATCATCCAGCCGGTCTGGCCGCCCCGGCGCCGTGAGGCTGATCCATGTTTCGCTGCCGGTGTAATCGCTGCGGCGGCGCATCCGCTGCTCACGTGTCGAGAGGCGGCGGTGGCGCAGGCGGGTCACATAGAAGAGCGCCTCGTTCCAGTCATAGAGCTGGCCGGAATAGTCGTAGATCGGGGCCACCTCGCGCGGCTCGCTGCCCTGCCGGCCATGGGCGTGGACATCGAGGAGGCGGTAGATCTCGAAATCGAGCGGACGCGCGCGATCGGCCACGACCAGCCGTTCATGGTCAAAGGCCGTGATCTGCACGCGATCGAGCTGCTTCTCGTAAAGGTTGATCGCGGGCGTGGCGAAAGCGCGCAGATTGACCGCTGAAACCGCGCCTTCCAGTGTCTCCGCCTTGCGCCGGAACAGGATCACGATGTCGCAGGCCTCCGCCTCGGCCAGCGCCTTGCAGGCTTTGTCGAGCCCCTCCAGCCGGACGAACTGGAAGCGCTGGGGGCAGGCAAAATATTCGCTGAGGATGCGATAGCCACGGTTCGAGCGCCGCTCGGCGGGCAGCAGCGCGCAATCTTCGCTGAAGCCATGCGGCACCGGCAGGGGCAGAGGCAGAGGCAGAGGCATGCTGCCGGTGCCCGATGCGTCTGTGGCCACAACCGCCACCGCATCGGCAACAAGCTGGCGATAGAGTTCTCCAGCCACTGCCCCCTCGCCATCGAGATAGAGCGGCAAGGCAGTGAACGAGAGCGCGCCCAATCTGGCGCCCCCGGTGGTGCGCAGGCGAATGCGCAGGCCCGCCTCGACAGCGGCGTCGGGCTGCAGTGATGCCAGATAAGGCGCCACCGCGCTGCGCGAGGGAAGATACTCCACCGCCTCGACCCGCAAGGGCCAGAGTGTTACCGCATGGCCGGTCTGGAAGGTGACCGGCGTGGCATCACGATCGGCGGCGACGGCCTGCAGTCGCGTGCCGCGTTCGATCTCGATGCCTTGGGTAAGCGCGGCGTCGCCCTCATGGGGCTCGAAACCGACGATGCAGATCGAGGGCGTCGGCGCCAGATAATGCGGCTGAATGGCACTGAGCAGATGCTGGGTGAATTCCGGAAACTGGTCCTGCAGCTTGAGCTGAACCCGCGCACCCAGAAAGGCCACGCCCTCCAGCAGCCGCTCGACATGCGGATCGACCTGCGCCGCCGCGCCCAGCCCCAGCCGCCCGGCGACCGAGGGATAATCCTCGCCGAAACGCTTTGCCGTCTCGCGCAGATGCACGAGTTCGTCGTTATACGCCTGGAGAAGTCGCGGATCCATCAATGCTCCCGAAAGCTTGCGGTGCCGGTATCGACCTCGACATCGGTGCGGATCTCGACCGGCATGGCCTGCACCGCCGCCGTCACATCGCCGCGAATGACAAAGCTGACGCTGTTGGGCCGCGCATCCTCAAGCGAAGGGTCCACATCGAGACTGCCCCGCTCCACGCGCGGCTCGAAGCGAAGGATGGCCTCGCGGATATCGCGGGCGCGGGCCTGAACGCCCCTGCCGGTGAGCAAGGTGCCGCTCAGATCGCCAAGGCCGTAATTGAGCGTCGAACCGCGCACCTCGGGGAACGAGGACAGATCCTGCACCGCGTCCAGATTGACCGTGTTGAGCAGCCAGTCCAGCTCGCGCAGCAGCGTGCTGCGCAGCGCGGCCTCATTGAAGCGCTCGATCCGTGCCGCTGTATGAGGGAGGCGTCCGGCGGCATGCTCGCAGGCGCCATCATCGCCGGTATCGGCAATCAGCTTGTCGAACAGGGTCGGGTTGATGCGCGGGGTCACGGCAAGGATCATCGGCCGCGAAAATAGGTCCAGATCCAGCCCATTTCCTCTTTCAGATCCTGGTTGGATTCATTGCCTGCCATCAAGGCATGGAAATGATGGGGATAAAGCGAGACATCAGCGGCCATGAAAGCCTGATTGGCCTCATTGAACGGGACATTCGCCTGCACAAAATCCATGCCTCCCACGCGGATCAGGCTACGCCCGCCGCCACCTTGATGCTGCTGGCCATCGCTCCAGGCGAGCATCTTGACCGCGCCGCGGATATCGCCCGGCAGTTGCTGGTCTGCCACGCCATCCCGCACGGTACCGCGCGCCTCGATCTTCATATGAAGATGAGGGTGGGCGGTGCCGCCCCTCCCGTCGAAATAGTAATCGCTTTGCCGCACCACCCAGCGCCGCGCTTCGAAGCTTTGCCGCACAGCCGTCGGCATCTTGTATGGCATCGTCATTCTCCACTGGATCGATGCTGATGGCAGAGCCGCCGATCAGGCCGACTGGTTCTTGCGGATATCCCAGTTGAAGGGAACGTTGCCGGCTGCCGAGCCGCTGGCACTCTGCGGCGTATAGACCACCTTCATTTTCGCGAAGTTGAAGGTGACATTCTCCACCGTCAGCTCGTCGCCCGGACTGCCGCCGTGCTGCACGCCGCTGACGAAGACCTGATCCATCTCGATCTTGAGATATTCGAGCGGGCTGTCACCACCCACCTTGCGACAGACCAAAACCCCCGTGGCGAAGTGATTGCCTTTGGCGCAATTGCCCAGAATGGTGGCGGTGGCCTTGTCGACATATTTGGTGATGCTCAGATCGTGGAACGAGGCCTTGCCGGTGCCCGAGCCACCGCCCATGCTGGAGCTGCCCTGATTGGTCACGCCCCAGTTCCAGCCGAGCAGCTCGATCTCATTCTCATGGCCCGAGGCGATCGACTCGCCATCGCAGCCGGCGAGCTTCAGGAACATTTCAACGGCCATGCCGCACTCCTTTATCGAATAAGGTCAGAAAGATGGGGGATCAGTCAGCGGTCTTGGGCAGGCGCGAGACCATGCTCAGCGACACATCCATGCCTTCGAGCTGATAATGCGGCACCATGCGGAACAGGCCGCGATAATAGCCGGGGTTCTCCGGGTCGGGGATGACCTCGACCGAAGCCTGTTTCAGCGGCTTGCGGGCCTTGGTCGTTTCGTCGGAATGTTCGGGCTGAAGATCGACATATTGCATGATCCAGCTCTGCAGATCGCGACCCAGTTGCGGCGCCTCACGCGATCCGCCGATCCAGTCACGGACCATGCATTTGAGGTAATGCGCGAAACGGCAGCTCGCGAAGATATAGGGCAGGCGTGCCGACAGATTGGCACTGGCTGTCGCGTCCGGATCGTCATAGGCCCTGGGCGCATGCAGCGTCTGCGCGCCGATGAAGGTGGCATGGTCGGTGTTCTTGCGATGCACCAGCGCCATCAGCCCCGCGCGCGACAGTTCGGCCTCGCGCCGGTCGGAAATCGCGATTTCGGTGGGGCATTTGGCGTCGATGCCACCCTCGTCGGTCGGGAAGAGCGCGACCGGCAGATCCTCCACCGTGCCGCCCGATTCAACGCCCCGAATACGCGTGCACCAGCCATAGGTCTTGAACGCCTCGGTGATCCGCACGCCCAGCGCATAAGAGGCATTGAGCCACAGATAGTTGTCGTGATTCCCCTCGACCTCTTCCTCGAAGGCGAAATCCTCGACCGGATCAGTCTCCGGACCATAGAGCGGCCGCCCCAGAAAACGCGGCAGGGTCAGCGCCATATAGCGGCTGTCGTTGGAGGCGCGGAACGAGCGCCAGGCCAGATAATCGGTGGCCTCGAACTGCTTGGCCAGATCGCGCGGATTGGCGAGTTCACGCCAGCTGTCCATGCCGATCAGGCCGGGGCCAGCCGCCGCGATGAAAGGCGCATGGGCCGCCGCGCCGATCTTCGACAAGCCCTTCATCACCTCCAGATCGGGGCCGCTGTGATCGAAGGTGAAATCGCAGATCATCGCGCCATAAGGCTGGCCGCCAAGCTGCCCGAACTCTGCCTCATAGACCTTCTTGAACAGCGGGCTCTGATCCCAGGCCGCATCGCGATACTGGCGGAACTGGCGCCGCGTTTCCTCCTTGGAGATGTTCAGCACGCGGATCTTGAGATCCTTGCCGGTCGAGGTGTTGCCGACCAGATACCAGAGCCCGCGCCATGCCGATTCCAGCGCCTGAAATTCGGCATGGTGGATGATCGCGTTGATCTGCTCCGACAGCTTGCGGTCGATCGCGGCCTTGAGACTATCGACGGTCATATAGACATCGTCGCCGACCACCGCGGCATCTTCCAGCGCCTGCTGCGCCAGGGTCTTGACCGCCCGCTCGATGCGCTGCTGCCGCGCCTCATTGGCGGGCTTGAATTCCTTGTGAAGCAGCATCGCGAAATCGTCCGCGAAGGTGACCTCGCTCGCCTCGGCGCTCGCGATGGGCTGCAGCATGTGATCTGCCATATCCATAACTCCTGGAACGGTTGGGCTTGGGTTCAATCCTCGGCGTGGCCGGGGGCGGCATCGTCATGGCCGATCAGGCCGGGTGCCGGTTCGGCAGCAAGCGAGGCCAGCAGGGCGGGATCGCGCAAAATCCGGTCGAGCAGCGCCTGAGCCCCGGCCTTACCGTCCATATACAGCATCAGATCATTGAGCTGCTCGCGCGCCTCCAGCAGTTTGGCCAGCGCCGGTACGTTGCGCGCGATCCGGCCGGGATTGAAATCCTCAAGCGTCGTGAAGGTCAGATCGATGGCCAATTGGCCCTCGCCGGTCAGCGTGTTCCCGACCGTGAAGGCGGCGCGGGGCGCGATGCGCTCCATCCGCTCATCGAAATTGTCCATGTCGAACTCGAGAAAATCGCGCTCCGCATGGGGTTTCTTCTCGACATGGGATTTGCCCGAAAGATCGGACATCACCCCCATCACGAAGGGCAGTTCGATCTTCTGCCGCGCGCCATAGCTCTCGACCTCATATTCGATGTGGACGCGCGGCGCCCGGTTTTCCTTGATAAAACGCTGGCCGCCCTTCGCCGAAACCATGGTCACCTCGTCTGACTGCTGTCACGTTCCGGCACATCCCTTGACGGGCCGGGTGATGCATCAAATGCACAGCGGCGACCTTCTCCTTGATTACAGTGCGAGCGGATTGTGTTGCGGCTGTCACAAACGACGAAATCGCTATCAGGCAGTGACGGATATCTCGCGAAACTGCCCCGATATTACATCTGAAACCCGATGATCATCGAAACGAAGCCGGGATCGGCTCAGTCATCTTTTCGTGTTTCACAGTTTTATCCGGCCAGATGATTTTCAGACGATGCGCAACTCCACGCCAATCCGGACCATGACGGCGGCGGGCTCTCGCTCAGCCCCCGCCGCGAAAATGCAGAAGCTGGCGGGCATCGCCAACCGCATTGGGCGCGATATCCTCGAGCACCTCGAGAAAGTCGCGCTGAACCCATTCACGCGCCCGCCCCAGCAGCAGCGGCACCGGGCTATGAGGCTCGGTCCGGCGGTAATAATCCACCGCGAGATCGATCACACGCACCACATCCTCGCGCGAACGCACTGCGGCGGGGATGCCCTGCGCCGCGGACGGCACGCCTTCCGTTCCCACTTCCTCGATGATCGGCTCATCGATCGCGGCAACCGGCAGAAAAGCACGCGCCGCCGCCGCGATCTCGGACAGGACCTCATAGATCGGGCCGAAACTCGCCCCGAGACCGCCACCCGCCCGCTCGCCGAGCGCCAGATCGACATCGTGAAACAGCCTGTCGATCGCCTCGATCCGCGACAGAGTTTCGCCAAGACGGCCAAGGCTGGCCGGTTCCTCAAGCGTGGCGCGGAAGCTGCCATAGCCAACTTCCGTTTCGCCGCCGCGCTGGAAACGCTGAAGATCCTGACCGCTGAAGGCCCCATGGCGCGGGTGGTCGAGCAGGATCATGGTCCGCAGCGGTCCGGTGAAAGCGCTGAAACTGGTCAGCGTATCGCATGCGCCGATCCGTCCCTCGGGCCCGTAATCCGGAAGCTGCGGGTGGCAATCCTCCCAATAATGCTCAATCAGTCCGGCAAGATAGCGCAAGCCTGCCTCGACAATGTCGAGCCGCCCCCAACGCGCACCGGCGCGGCACAGATAGACCGCGAGCCAAACGTCCTTCGTCTGCGCGCTCTGTTCGATGATCAGCGTGACGATGCGGCGCCAGTCGATATCGCTCTCGATCGTGCCGATGCCATTCGTGTCGATCGAGACCGAGGCCGCGAAGGCCTGCTCGATCTCATGTCGCCTTGGGTCATAGGCAAGGTCGGGTCCGACGCGGTCGCTGTCCGAGATCGGCACCAGAAGACGTTCGGGATCGGGATTCATCATATCCTCGCAAATGTTCGAGCCCGTATTCAGACGCGAATACGGGCCAAGCCCGTAAATCTTCGCGGAAACAGCGGCAATCTCATGATTGATGACATCTGTAATACGCGCCGAAGGATCGGATCATGAAGAGACAAGCCGAAATCACCATCGATGTCGGCTGCGAGATCAAGCTCGTGAGCTTCGAAAGCCACGAAACGATCGGCAGGCTTTTCGAGATCGACGCCAACGTGATCGCCGCAGCGAAAGTGGATTTTCTGCCCAGCCTCGGCAAGCCGGTGCTGATCGAGCTGTTCGAGCTGGGCCAACGGGTGCGGGTGTTCCACGCGCTGCTCAGCGAAGCGCATTTCCTCGATGAGGCCAACCAAGGCTATCACTATGCGCTGAAGCTGCGCCCCTGGCTACACCTGCTAGCCCACAACAGAACCAACCGCATCTTCGAGGACATGACCGGCCTCGACATCATCAAACAGGTCCTCGCGCCGCAAAGCCGGCATGTCGATTACAGCCTGATCACCGGCACCTATCTGCCGCGCCCCTACACCACCCAATATCGCGAGAGCGACCATGCCTTCCTCGCGCGGATCATGGAGCGCGAAGGCATCTATTACTACTTCGACCATCGCGACAACGATCACGTGATGATGCTGTGCGATGCCCCCGCCGCGCATCACCCGGCGCCCGGCTTCGAAACCGTCCTGCTACGCCCCGATCATGTGGGCCGCAACGGCGGGCTCACGCAGGCCATCTGGCGCTGGCATGAGCATGTGCGCAGTGATGGCAAGCGCAAGGTCTCGCTGCAAAGCTTCGACTATCAGACCACCAGCATCAAGCATGGCCAGGCCGATGGCGGCACCCGCAACCCTGCCGACACGCAGGAGATACAGGACTTCACCGGCGATTTCGTGGAAGAGGCCCTCGCCGCCCATTGGGCACGGGTCGAAGTCGAGGCGATCCATGCCCGCCAGCGCCTCTACACCGGCGAGGGCGACACGATCGCCCTGTTCTGCGGCTGCCGCTTCAACCTCGATTCCAGCGATGCCTTCGATCGCGGGCGCAGTTTCCTCGTCACCGCGCTCCATATGAAGGTCGATGCCGAACCCTTCCGCACCGGGCATGAGGCCGCAGCCCGCCATGTCCGGCTGGAGGCCGCGCTGGCCGATCAGCCCTGGCGCTCGGCGCCGGAGACACCGGCCCCGCGCGCCGGTCCCGAAACCGCCATGGTGGTGATGGGCGGCGCCGATGACACGCATGTCGATCCGCTCGGCCGCGTGCGGGTGCGTTTTCCATGGGGCACGCCGGGCAACGCGACCGAACTGGCTCGCTCATGCTGGTTGCGGATATCCGAGTCCTCGGCGGGTGCGGGCTTCGGCCATGTCGCCCTGCCGCGCCTCAACGAGGAGGTCATCGTCACCTTTCTCGACGGCAATCCCGATCGACCGCTCATCACCGGGCGGGTCTACAATTCGCGCCACACCCATCCCTATGCCCTGCCCGAGCATCGCACCCGCTCGCTCTATCGCTCGCGCAGCATCGGCCCATCAGGGGATTATGGCGGGGCCGAACAACCCCCTCCGGCAGGGCCCGGCTACAATGAGCTGTGCTTTGAGGACAAGGGCGGCGCCGAGCAGGTCTATCTGCGCGCCCAGCGTAACCGCCTCGCCGAGATCATGCTGGACGACGAGGCCCGCATCCGCCGCGACCGCAAGACGCGGATCGGCCGCGACCGGCTGACCCAGATCCATCGCAATGAGACGGTCGAAGTGGAAACCGGCGATTATACGCTCAGCATCGCTCAAGGATCGGCCAGCATCGCCGCCATGGACCGCATCACCCTTGCGGTCGGCGCCAACAGCCTGACCATCGACCAAACCGGGATCAGGCTTCAGGTCGGCCTCAACACCATCGCGCTGAGCGAAATCGGTATCACGCTCGACGGGCTGAGCGTGACGAGTACCGCCACCACCACCCAGACGATCACCGGCGCGCTCACCACCATCACCGCCGAGGGCCTGCTGAGCCTGATCGGCAAGCCGCCACTGATCGCATGACCACCGACACCGCCACACACTGGCCCCGCACGATCTGGAGCGAAGCAGGCCAGATCAACCGGCTGAACGGGCGCCGCCAGCTCGGCGACGAAAGCGTATCACCCACCGCCTATTTCCAATGGCTGCTCGCGGAAGAGCATGATCGCGAGGCCGCCCTGTTCCTTGCTCAGGCCCTGACACGCTATGAGGCGGTCGCATGGGCCGCGCAGATGATCGCTCTGACCCCGTCGCCCACACCCGCCGCCCGCTCCGCCTTCGAGACGGCTCAAGCCTGGCTCGCCGACCCGAGCGAGCCCCGGCGGCGCGCGGCAGGCGAACAGGCCATCGCCATCATCCCGCCCGAGGCCGAGTCGCTTTGCGCGCTGGCCGCATTCCACACCGGCGGATCGATCGCCCCGCCCGAACAGCCGCCCATGCCTCCGTCACGCGGCGCGGCGGGGCGGTTCGCCGGGGCGGCGGTGATCGCCGCCGCAGCCCGCGCCCACCACCCCGCCGATCTGCTCCGTCAGGCCCTCGATGAAGGCGCCCGGCTCGCCTCCCGAATGGAGATTGCACCATGACCATCATCCTTGTGCTCGAAAAACCAGACACGCTCGACAACGGCCAGCCCGACCGGATCACGCTGGACCGCCACGGGGCGATGATTGGGCGCTCCCCCCATGCCGACTGGAGCCTGCCCGATCCGCGCAATCTGGTCTCGGCCCGCCATTGCGACATCAGCTATCGCGATGGCGCTTATGTGCTGACCGATCACAGCACGAATGGCACCTATCTCAACGGCGACCAGCAGCGGCTGGAGCAACCGCACCGCCTTGCCGATGGCGATCGCATCACCATCGGACATTACGCCATCCTCGTCAGTGCCGAGCCGGTTGTGGCAATGGCCCCATCACCGCAGGCCCATCCGGAACGCTGGGACAGCTTTGGCCTCGACCAGCACCCGGATGAAACACCACTGGATGACGAAGGCTGGGCCGAGCCGTTGGAGGCTGGCTTCGATCAACCAACACCCTGGCGCGCGCCCACCGCATCTCCCGCCCCTTTGCCGGGCGCATGGGATCTGCCCGCTCCTGTCGCCAGACCGTCGGCCTGGTCCAGCGAACCACCGCGCGCCGCGCCGCCCACCGCGCAGGATGTATGGGGCCGCTTGTCCGAGGAGAGCGACATCGACTGGTCGCGGGGCAATTTCGCGGAGATCGGCGGCCCTGATGATGATTGGTCGAACCACCAGCCGGTCGTGCCCTCAATCGAGGAAGCCAGCCAGCCAGCCCCCGAAATCGAGGGTGTGATGGATGCGCCAATGCCCCCCGCAGAGGGCTGGGACGCATTCCTTGCCGCAAGCCATCTGCCCGCCGAGCGTCTCAGGCGCTCCCCCGCAGCGACCCTCGCCGCCGCCGGGGGCGTGCTGCGTCAGTTGGTGGGCGGGCTTGTGCTGATGATCGAGGCCCGCGCCCGCGCCAAGGCCCAGCTTGGCGTTCAGGCCACCGGGCTGGAGCTTGACGGCAACAATCCCCTCAAATTCATCCGCTCACCGCAGCGCGCGCTGCTGCATCTGCTCGATACGCCCGAGGCCGGCTTCATGACCGCCGAACGCGCCATCGAGGACACGTTTCAGGACCTGCAGGCCCATCAGATGGCGACCCTGAGCGCGATGCGCGCCGCGCTGGAAGGGACGCTGGCGCGTTTCTCTCCGGCAGCGATCCGCGACAGGCCGGGCGCGCCGCGCGGCATGGCCCGCTGGTTCGGGACGATCCGGCGCGCGCAGCACTGGGACGCCTTCGAACGCGACTTCGAGGGCGTCGTGCGTGGCGCGGACGATGCCTTTATGGATCTGTTCGCCAAGGAATTTCGCCAGCATTACGACCGCCATATGGCCGATATGAAGGCGAAGCGCGGCACCGGCGGCTGAAGGTCAAGGCTCCACGACATGGGTGGTCTCGTCGCAACCGACGACGACCACCGTGACATTGTCCGAAGCCCCCCGCTCCAGCGCGAGCTCGACCAGAACCTGAGCGCTGCGGCGGGGCGTGTCGCGCATCAGCACCTGAGCGATCTCGCCCTCCCGCATCATGCGCGTCAGCCCATCGGAGCACAGCAGGAACATGTCGCCGGGCAGCACATCGCCCATCCGCAGATCAAGCTCCGCCTCCTCGCGCACGCCGATGGCGCGCGAGAGCATATGCGCCATCGGATGCCCCTCGGCCTCATCGCGGCTGATAAGGCCGGAGGCGACCATCTGCTCGACCTGCGAATGGTCGGTGGTCAGCGCCGCCAGCACCCCCTCGCGCAGACGATAGACCCGGCTGTCCCCACACCACAGCACGGCAAAGCGCCGCGCGCGCAGCACAAGCATGGCGGCGGTCGAGCCGATCACCCGCCTTTGCGCAAGGGACATGCGATGGATCGCCGTATTGGCCCGCGCCAGAGCGGATCGTGCCGCTGTCACAGCGCCCGCGATATCTTCGGGACAGCGTTCCGCCGCCAGCGCCGCGACGATCTGCGCCGATGCCCAGCCGCCATTGGCATGCCCGCCCATGCCATCCGCCACAGCCCAGAGGGCATCCTCGGACCGGGTGAGGCAGGCGTCCTCATTGACGGTTCTCACGCAGCCCGCATGCGTCCGGCTGCCGTCTTCAAAACGCAGTGACATGGCCCCCATCGTCACAGGCGCCTCGGGCAGCGAAAGGCGAAGGGGCCCGAATGGCCGAAAGGATTGACCGCCCCCGGCAGCTCGATCCGCAGGACCGCAGACTGGGTGCCATCACCAAAGCGGGCGCGGATGCGGGTCTGCCCGGCATTTTCCAGCACGGCCTGATCCATCAGGCGAAACAGGGCGAAGGGGCCCCGCGTCTCGACATGTTTGAGCGCGCGTCGGCCCGAGAAGATCGTCAACTCTGCCGCCGGAAGCACGGCAAGGTTCCACAACAGGGGCTGGCCTGTCGGAGTGGCGGTCTCGAAACGATAATGCGTTCCTCCAGCGGAGAGTTCAACCGCCGTCACATCGCTGCCCAGACTGTCCAGCCCGACCGAGAGCGGCAAGCCACCTGACAGCAGGTCACGCATCATCGCCGCCCGCTGAAGCTGCGTGGCGCTGGCCCCGTCGAAACCGGCGGCCACCGGATCACCATCACGCCATCGCCAGACCGGCCGCGCGGTGTCGAGCAGCGGCGTGAGGCGATCGCGCGCAAAGGCATCGACCTGTCCGTTCACGCCGAAGATCCGCTGCAGATCCGCAGGCGTCGCATCGAGCGAAGCATTCGTGACAAAGGGATAGCGGCCCTCGCTCGCCTGCAGGCAGGCCGGGAGGATCGAGCCGCGATAGTCCTGCTCAAGCGAGGATTGCGCGGTGCGGGTCGCGGCGCCTGCCCCGCTGCGGGTCGCGGCGGTGACAAAAGCGCTCAACTGGGGCGGCGCGACCACGCCTGCGGTCGACAGCTCCCCCAGCGCCGTGGCGAATTGCCCCTGCACACCCCCGCCGCTCAGCGATGCGCCGGGCACATGGGAAGCAGCATTCGCGACTGCCGCCTGACGGACCGCCTTGAGGAAGGCATCGATCGGAGCATCCGCCGCGCCGCTCCCGGTGAAGGCCGCGAGGGGGCGGAAATGCTCATCGATGGTTTGGCCCGCATCGATCTGATCGCGTGCGCCGCCGGCGCCATCGCCGCCAAGCTGCGTGTTGTGCACGGCCTCAAGCAACAGCACCTTAAGCGGCGAAGGGGACCGGCTGATGGCGCCAAGCGCGGCGGCGTCCTGAAAATAATCCGCAGGCTGCGGCGTCGCGATCATGGCATCCCAGGCCGCGCTGTAATCGCGCGCATAGGCCTGAGCGACGGCACTGCGCATCTGCGGGATCTGGTCGCGGATCGACTGCTTTGCCGCATCGGGGCCCAGCACCCAGAGGTCCCGATCGAGTTCGGCCTGAACATCCCGCAGGCCGGGCCGATAGGACAGGACATAGCCTTCACGGGTGAAAAACCACGGGATCGAAGCGGACAGCACCGCATCGCCATTCCGGAAGGCCTGCCGATCACCGCTGGCAAGGATGCGCGCCGCGCTCCAGTCCGGGCGGCCCAGAGCGGCGGCGCGCTGGCGCAGCACGGCATAGGCACGGTCAGCCAGAGACAGGCTTTGCAAGGCGCTGCGGCTGGAGGCGATCAGCGCCCCGTCGAGCGGCGCCCGGCGTCCGGGCCAGACCCGCCCCAGATCCGGGTCGGCGAGCAAGGCATCGAGATGGGCGGCAAGGCGCGCACGCAGATCGGCGCGATCCGCGCCGGGCAGCGCATTCGCGCGCCAGTCCTCGGTCACAAAGGCCCGCACCGCGCCGCGATCCAGCGGGCCGTAACCGCCCAGCATCAGATAGGCCTTGAGGGGCGCGTAAAGCGCGGCGGGTGCCTGCTGCTGCTCGCGCATCGCCTGTTCGGCGCGCAGCAGCAGCCGGGGCAGCAGGATGCGTTGCAGCCCCTCCAGATAGGCTTGTCGCGCGGTCTCGGCATGGCCGCTCTGGAACAGGCCGAGCCGCATTGACCAGGGCACCGATCCCCGCGCCTGATCGCCATAGCCGCCCGGCAGATCGCGCAGGCGGTCAAGCACGGGAAGGGCCTGTTCGAGATCGGGGTCGCTGTCACGCACCTCGGCGAGATCGAGACCGGCATCGCGGATCTGTTCGCTTACCGTCCCGGCGCCCGCGAGCAGGCCCGACTGAAGCGCCTTGTTGCGCGCAAAGGCATGGCCCCACAGGCCCAGCATCGCCGCCGCCGCCAGACCAAGCGCGGCCAGCCCCCCGACAAAGCCCATCCGGCGACGGCGGCGGATCAGGCTGGCGGGCCGCACCATGCCCGCTTCGGGAATGATGACCTCACCCAGCAGCCGATTGAGGAAATAGGCCCGCCCCTTGCCACCGCGTGGCGCGGCATGCCCGGCGCCATAGGTCGCGGCCATGGTTTTCAGCACGCGGTCGAACGGCGTGCCATCCTGCGTTCCACTCGCGACATAGACGCCCCGGAGGAAGGGCGTGGTCTCACGCTCGCCACGAAAGGCGCCTTCGACGAGATAGGCCAGACGCGCGCGCAGGGACACGAATTGCGCCGGCAGGGCCAGAATCATCCCCCGCTTGCGCTGGTCAGGTTCATCCTGCAGCCGCTTGGGACTGCGCTGCCACAGCGCATCGAGCACGCCGTCATAGGCCGCCATCACCGCCTCGGTCTGGCTGGCACCGGCCGGATCGAGCGTCGCGCCCAGCACCGCGCGGCGCCCCTCGGCAGAGAGATCGTCAAAATATTCGGTGAAGCCCGAAAGCAGATCCGCCTTGGTGAGCAGCAGATAGACCGGCACCGAGACCTGCAGCAGCTCCCCCAGCTCGGCCAGGCGGCGGCGGATGGCCGTGATATGCTCGTCCAGCCCGGCGCGATCGGATGCGACCAGCGTATCGATCCCCAGACTGACGATCACGCCATTGATCGGCTCGAACGGGCGGTGCTGCCGCAGCAGGCGCAACATCCGCGCCCAGCCCGCAGCATCGGCGGCCGTATCGGAATCCTGCGTCGTATAGCGCCCCGCCGTATCGACAAAGACCGCCTCATCGGCAAACCAGAAATCGAGGTTGCGCGTGCCCCCGATCCCTTTGACCGCCGTATCGGACCAGGGAAACCGCAGCCCAGAATGGGCCAGCGCCGTGGTCTTGCCCGCACCCGGCGGCCCGATGATCACATACCAGGGGCGCTGGTAGAGATAGTTGCGCTGGCCGCCCGTCTGGCTTTTCAACTGGGCCAGCGCATCGCGCATGCGTTGCCCCAGCGCCGCTTCCTCGGCATCGGCAGGGCTGGTTTCCGCCAGCGTGCCCGCCAGCGCGTCAGCGGCGCTGCGCCCCTGCCAGCGGCGCCAGAGCAACGCCGCGCCGAAGCCCATCGCCACCAGTGCGATCAGGGTCAGGCGGAACCAAGGTGCGCGCAGCGCCGGAAACAGGGTGGGAAGACCGATCTCGCCGAGCAGGGTCAGGATCGTCGCGGCGGGCAGCGCGAGGGCCCACCAGTTGCGCATCAATTTGTCCATGGGGCTCACTCGCTGCGCGGGATGACGACCTCGACACGGCGGTTGAGCGCCTTGCCGTCGGCTGTGGAATTGTCCGCGATGGGTTGGGTGGCGCCGAAGCCGGTCGCGCTCACGCGGGAGGGATCACTCAGCCGCAGGCGGAACAGCGCCGCGACCTTTTCGGCCCGCGCGCGGGAGAGCGCGACATTGTCCGGGAAGGTCAGGCTGGTCACCGGATCGCTGTCGGCATGGCCCTCGATCCGCACCGGCCCCTTTTCCTGCTCGACGGCCTCGGCGATCCGCTCGAACAGGGCGCCGCTGCCCGGCGCGAGCGCGTCCGAGCCCGAACGGAACAGCGTGCCCACGGTGGTGCGCACGCGCAGGCTGTTGGGGTCTTCCTCGACAACGACGCGATGCTGCGCGACCTCATCCGCCAGAAAGCCCGCGACACGGTGTTGCTGTCCGCTGACCGGCACAGGCGGCGGCGCGGCGGCGCGGGACAGGCGCAGGGGGGCCTGGGGCTCAAGCCCCTGCAAAGCCGTCATCGACGGCTGGCCGGTCTCGATCAGGATCAGCCTCAGGCCAAGCACGACCAACAGCAGAAAGCCGAACAGGATGCTCGCCACCAGCGCCATCGGGGTCCAGAAGCCGATGCGGCCACGCGGCGTCGGCGTGCCGCGCCAGGCGGGAACGAGTTCCACCTCCGACAGCCCACGGATCTGCGGCAGAGCCGCATAGGCGCTGTGCAGCGTGGCGCGCAGCCTGCCCTTGCTGTCACCCAGCCGGTGCCGCCCCTCGAAACCGGCGGCCAGACAGGCGTGATACAGCTCGATCAGATCGAGGTGCTCGGCGGGACGGCCCAGCATCTCGCTGAGCAACTGCCAGAAGCGGTCGCCCCCGATGTTCTCGCCGAAACCGCGCACGACAAGGCTTCGGCGCGCCCATGCGGCGCCATCGTCGGCCCTGCCCGGCAGATTCTGGGCGATGTCATCGACCGTGGCGAAGACCGCATAGCGGGCGCGGCGGCGGGCCTCCTCATCATAGCCCGCCTCGTGCAGGGCCTTGTCGAAGGTCGCGGCGGCAGCAGCGGCGGTGCGGTGCAGCGCCCGTAGATCAATCTCGATCCGGCCCGAGCGCACCGAGGCGGCCAGCGCCAGCAGCGGCGCCGCTGCCTCCACCATCGGATTGTGAGGCCGCGCGCGGGCCGGCGGATCGGGCAGATCCTCGTCAGGCGTCGGCGCACCCGCGATGTTGCCGCGCGCGGGGGCAGCCTTCGCGGCCTGCAAAGGGGTCGGCGCAGGCTGGAAGACGGTTTTTTCGCTCACCGCCCGGCCTTCTTCACGCACCACAGCTCCAGCTTCAGCCCCGGCCAATCCCCGGCCACATGCAGCCCGAGGGCCGGAGCCTTGACCAGCGCCCCCCATTGCTCGGCGGAGCGATCCAGCTCGAAATAGACATAGCCGGGGATCGGGCGGATCTGCGGCGGCGGGGTCGGACTATGGCGCAGCGCGATGCCGGTGAGCGCTGAATCGACGATATGGCGCATCTTCTGCACCGGCCCGATCTTGGCCACCGAGGGGAAGCGGGCGCGCAGCTCTTCGAGCGGAACCTGAGCACTCACGGCCAGGAAGACATAGCCCGTCTCGAACAGGGCCGCATCGGTGATCCGCGCCGTATAGGCGCCGGGCGCCGCCTCGGTCAGCGCCAGCATCACCGCCGCCCGGTCATAGACCGCCGAGAGCGCGGCCTGAATGGCGTCCACCAGCGGCTCGAAACAATGCTGGAGCCGCTCATGGTCATAGAGCGGAAGGGGCGAAGGCCGCCGTGCCTCGCTCGTCAGGGTCGCCAGTTCGCCGGCCATGCCGACGAAGGCCTCGTACAGACGCTCGGGATGGACCATTGGCAGGGCGGCCAGATGGGCAAGCTGCCCGTGGTAACGGTTGAGCATCTGCAGCAGCAGGAAGTTCGAGATGGTTTCCGCGCCGCCATCGGTGGCCTCCACCGCGCGCAGGGCCAGCTCCTCGATCCGTTGTTCGGCGCGGCCGATGATGTCGGCCAGAAAGCCGGCCAGACGCGGGCTGGCGACCTTGTCGAGCGAAGGTGGAATGTAGCGGTCATCCAGAATCAGCGCGCCCGCATGAGTTTCGCGCACGCGCGCCAGACCGAGCAGGATGCGCCCGTAGGTCTGATCGCGCGACAGGCCGAAGGAGAGGTTGGGCCGGGCGATCTCGATCATTTCGCGCGGGCGTTCCTCGGCAAAGACATCAGGCGCCTCGATGGCATCGACCAGAAAACGGGTCGCTGCGGCCCCCGCCTCGCGCTCGGTGCGGAACGCGACCGCGCCGGGCTGATGCGCCGGGAGGGTCAGGTAGATGGTGGCATCGCGGGTGCTGGCGGGCACGTCGAGCGGGGGCGGCGGCGGCAGGTCGCCGGGGATCGAAAAGCACAGGCCGTCGGGCAAAACACCGGCCAGCTCCTCGACCGCGAACTTGCCCAGCGCCGCCAGATCCCGGTTGATAACCAGCCGCGTGATGCCCCAGGGATGCGGGCCTGCCGATGCGGCTCTGGCGCGCACCAGCGCATCGAGATGCCGGTCCTGCTGCTGGAAATGCTGCTGGCGCAGGAAGATGCCCTCGCGCCAGGCCACGCGGGCGTCAGACAGCATCGGCGGTCTCTTGAGCAAAGTCGGGCATCGCAGCTTCCATCACCTCCTGGGGAAGGGCCGAGATGGGCGGCGGCGCGTTTCGAAGCCATGTCACGGCGCGCCCCTTTGGCTACAGTTGCAACGGGCGCGGGGCGGCTCGATCCGCATTTTCGGCAAGCCGCGAGAAAGATTTTACGGGTTTTTGCAGCCTCTGCGTCCTGCCGATATGCGAGGACCGAGAAACAGCGAAACTCTCCTTTCCGGCGGCGGTGCCCAACCCCCGCGCGGCGATATGGCGCGCCCCTTTTCGGGCACGGGAAACCTTTCATGATCGGGCCTGCCATGGATCATGCCCCGGTCGCCTTCGGGCCCTTCGAACTCTTCCCTCAGGCCCGCCTGCTGCGCCGGTCGGGGCAGCGGGTCGACATTGGCGGGCGGGCGCTCGACCTGCTGATCGCTCTGGCGGAGCGCCCCGGCGTCGTCTGGTCGAAGCGCGAGCTGATCAAGCGCATCTGGTCGGACATCGTGGTCGAGGACGGCAGCCTGCGCTTTCACATGACCGCGCTGCGCCGTCTGCTGGGAGACGGGACCGCGGGCGCGCGCTACATCTCGACCCAGGTCGGTGTCGGCTATGCCTTTGTGGGGTCGCTCGAACCTGCCGGGCCCATCGACGCCCCCCATCCACCGCTCGACCTGCCGCCCGAGACCGCATCCCGGCCTCACGCCCCCCTGCCCGCGCCTCTCGATCTGATCGGGCGCGATCGCGAGATCGAACTGGTCGTTCAGGAGCTTCACCGCCCCACCCTGTTCACCATCACCGGCGCCGCCGGGGTCGGCAAGACCGCTCTGGCCATCGAGGCGGCCCACAGCCTGTCGGAGAAAGGCGCGCAGCCCTGCTGGGTCGATCTGGCCGCCATCACCGAGGCAACGCCGCTGCATGCGGCGCTGGCCTCCGCTCTGGGCATGCCCGCCCCAGCCGATTATGCCCTGCCCGATGATGCCATACCCGCGCTGGCCGCCGGTCTGAACGCCAGCGACACCGTGCTGATCCTCGACAATTGCGAGCATATCATCGACGCGGTCGCCCGGCTGGTGGAGCGGCTGCGCGACGAGGCACCGGACACCACGATCCTCGTCACCTCGCGCGAGCCGCTGCGCGCGCGCGGCGAGCGGGTGCTGTGGCTGACCCCGCTGGCCTGCCCGCCCGAGAGCGCCGCAACGCCCGAACTGCTCTCCCATGCCGCCATGGCGCTGTTCCTTCAGCGCGCGACCGCCGGGAACATGGGCCTTTCCCTCACCTCTCAGGATCTGCATCTGATCGCCGACATGTGCCGCAGGCTTGGCGGTCTGCCCCTGCCCATCGAGCTGGCGGCGGTGCGTGTGGCAACCTATGGCGTGACCGCGACGCATCGCCTGCTGGGCGAGCATATCAGCCTGTTCTGGGCCGGTCGCCGGACGGCACCACCCCGCCATCAAACCCTGCTCAGCGCGCTGGACTGGAGCTATGCCCTGCTCTCGCGCGAGGAGCGGCTGACCTTCGAACGGCTCTCCGTGCTGGAGGACAGCTTCACGCTGGACAGCGTGCATGAGGCCGCCTCGGGCGCCGATCTCGATCCTGCCGTGATCCCCGCCGCGCTGGATGCCCTTATCCTCAAGGGGCTGATCGTGCTCGACAAGGGGCGCGGCGATCTGGCCTTCCGGCTGCTGGAAATGACCCGGACCTATGCCCGGCACCGGCTCGACCTGAGCCGGTCAGCCAGCCCGCATCCGGCCCCTCACCATGATCGCGCCGCTTACCGCCAAACGGCGCGCGTCTTCGCGATCGGCGGCGCGCATCGCCCCATGGCGCGGCACGCCGCACCCGACTGAACAACTAGCTTCAGCGCGCCCGGCGCAGCTCGATCCGGCCCGGCGCGATCCGCACCACCCTGAGGGACAGCAGATCCGCCGCCGTCCGGGCGAAACGATCGGCATCGCCCTGCCTGAAACGTCCGGACAGGCGAAGCTGCGCCACCTGCGGATCGGCGATCACCAGCTTGATGCGGCTGCCATCATTGATGGTCTCGGCCGCCCTGGCCAGCGTCACATTGTCGAAGGTGACCAGTTCCTGAGCGACGGGCGCAGCAGAGGCCATGGCCTCCACCAGAGCCGGTTGGCCCGTCCGGGCGGCAAGCTGCTCTCCGGGTTTCAGGACAAGCGCGACCCCCACGCCATCGACCCGAACGCTGCCCTCGAACAGCTTCACATGCAGCGTCTGATCCGCCAGACCGACCTCGAACCTTGTGCCAATATCCACGATGCGCCGATCCAGCGCCTGCACCGCAAAGGGCCGGGCAGCATCATGCGCCACCGAGAACATCACCCGCCCGCGATCGACCACCGCCTGTCGACGATCGGCGGCCAGCGCGATCCGCACCTGCGTATTGCCTTGCAGGCTCATCCTCGTGCCATCCGGCAGGGTGACGATCGAGGTGGAGCCGACCGGCGCGGCATAGGTCTGCCACGCCACCGAAGGCTCGGGCTGCGCGGTCCCCTGATCCTGATGCCACGGTCCGTGCAGGACGGCCAGGCTGCCGGTCACCACCAGCGCCATGGCCGCCGCCGCGGGCCCCCAGCCACTTCACGCCGAAACGGGCGCGCTCCGGCGCCTCGGGCTCGAATGACAGGGCGTTGGCGCGCAGGGCGGCAAACATCGGATCATCGGCGGCGTCGAACAGTCCCCAGGCCTTGTCGACCCTGGCCCATGCCTCGCGGTTGGCGGGGCTCTGCGCCAGCCATTCCTCGAACAGCCCGGCCTCGACCGGGGCGCCCTGATCGCGCTGAACCTGCCACAGAGCGGCAGCCTCGGCGGGGGAAAGCCCCGCAAGCTGGTTTCGGGTGACCTTCATGGCAGATCCCCCATCTCGGCAAGCTGGGCGATGGCGCGCGCCATATCCTTCTCGACCGCGCTGACCGAGATCTTCAGCCGCGCGGCGATGTCGCGATAGCGCATCCCTTCCAGCCGTCGCAAAACGAAGATGGTGCGCATCCTTTCCGGCATGGCGTTGAGCGCCGCAAGCACGGTCTTGAGCGCATCCTGCCCCTCCACGATGCGATCCGGGCCAAGCTCGGGCTCGCCATCCCGCTCGGGGTCGAGTTCGACATGATCTCCGGCATGGCGCGTCGTCAGGCGCCGTCGCCGGTCGGCCAGCACACTGTCCGCCACGCGGAAGACATAGCCCTGCAGATTGCCGATCTCATCCGCCACGCCCCGGTTCGTGACCCGCAGGAACACCTCCTGAACCAGGTCGAGAACATCGTCCTGCTGCGCGACGCGCCGCCGAAAAAAAGCCGGTCAGCGGCGCCCGCATCGCTTCCAGCGCGATGCCGCGTTCCCGCTCTTCGGCAGATGTATCGTTGCGGCCCTCCACGCGTCTCCTTTGCGGGGATTCGCGCGCGAAGGCCAGCCCCATGTTGCAGGGCAGCAGCGATCCGGTCGGAAAGGGCGAGACAAGAGCCATCGCCAGCAAGACGCAGGCCTGGGCAAAACCCATAATTGCGGGATTAAAATCCTGTCTCCAGCGTCAATTCGAAGCGACGGCGACGCGGATCGACATAGGAATTGTACCCTCCCGGAGCATTGACCACGGTGACGGGGCGGCTGTCGAACACGTCCTGCACGCCAAAGCGCAGGTTGAGGCTGCGCCGATGGCCATCAAAGCTCATGCCCGCCAGCGCGAAGCGATAGGCCAGTCCCAGATCGAGCGTCGCCTGCCCCGGCACAGTCACCCCGCCCTGCGCCGGCACATCGTTCAGCAACTCGTTCATGCGCAGCAATTCGACCGCGCTGGTGATCCGGTAAGAGCCGATATACTCCCCCTGCGCCGTCAGGGTCAGGCGGTCACGGGTCCAGCGGACGCCGGCATTGGCGCGCAGGGAAACAGCGCCGTCAGCCGCGCCGCTGAAATTGCGGCTGGGCACGTCAAAGCCGACATAGCGCCGGAAACGCGGCTGCCAGGTCAGGCTGCCGTCAAGCGTCAGGACACCCTGCCGCTTGAGCGACAGGCGATAGCTGGCCTGCCCGTCGATCGCATCGATCACCGTCCGGCCCTCCTGCAGGCTGGAGATATCGACCTGCTCGATCACCCCGCCCGTATAGCCTTTGGCGATATCGGCGGCGGTGAGCGGCGCGCGCGTCACACGGCCCGGATAAAGATCTTCATGGGCGATGAAATACTCGGTCTCGTCCATGATGCCGGAGACATTTTCATGGGTCCGCACGATGTTGGTGTAATCGACCGAGACGCGCAGCCCCGGCACGGAAGGCGGTTGCACCACCGCACCCACCGAAATGCTGCGCGCCCAGGAGGGCACCGGATTGGGGGCCCCGCCCAGCACCTCGTCAAAGAAATTCGTCGAGCGCAGATTGCCGCGCTTGGGATCGGGCAGAAAGGAAACGCCGGCGTTGGGGAAGATGCGGCGCGACAATTCGGACAGTGCCAGCGGCTGTTGTCCGGTCGAAATGCTCGAGCGGAGCACAATGCCGGTCAGCGGCGTAAACTTCACACCCGCCGTATAGACCGCGCCGCCATTCCTTATCGACCGGCCTGCGTCCGGCTGGGTGGGATCATTGGCCGATGCCCACATGATCGCATCATCATACCGCACGGCCAGTTGCACCTCCAGACCGCGCAGGGGCCGGATACCGGAATCCCGCGCGGTCAGCGGCGCGCGCACCTCCGCATAAAGCGAATTGACCGTCTGGCCATAGCCGCCCAGCGTCTGCTCGATGGGTTGAGCGAAAAGCGCTGCCAGATCGCTGGCCGTGCCGCCCGAAACGCGCTCCACGCGGCGTTCTCCCAGCAAGGTCAGGCCCACATCGCCGCCCGGCAGCCGGGCAACCGGCCCGGCAAGGCGCAGCGACAGGTCACGGAAACGGCTGCTCTGCTGGAAATGGGCCTGGTCCGGCCCGAACAGCCCGTTGAAGGATGCCAGATAGGTGGAATAGTCCGCCAGAGGATTGCGGGGGCCATCGCCGTTCAGGATCTGCGTTTCATAAACGCCAAAGCCGGCCAGCGTGAAATTCTGCCCGCTCGATACCATGTTGCGATCCGACCCGCCCAGGCTGAACTCGGCTTCTCCGCGCCAATGTCCGGGCAGGCTGGCGATCACACCGCCCGTGGCGCGCACGATCTCGGTCCGGAAGGCATAATGATAGGCCTGATTCGGGTTCGGCGCATAGACGATCACATTCTGGGCAAAGGGATTGCCGGGATTTTGCGCGCCAAGCGGGATTTGCGCCACGTCGCCCGTCCCTTGCGCCTCGCCCCGATTGACCAGCCGCAGATAGTCCGCGAACAGTTCGATCCCGCCCGTCCGGTGATGGATGCTGGCAATAATCGAGCTGGTCTTGCGCGCCGACAGCAGGCTGGCATCCGCCCCGGCGGCGCCTGCGCCCGGCGTGGCATCGAACCGCCCGGCATTGGCCACCAGCGTCTGCGCCAGAGCCGACGCGGATCGGCCATCGGCAGGCGGCGCATAGGTTATGACCGAACCAAGCGCCGTCCCGCCATAGCCCGGCTTGAGGACCAGCGGCGTGCCATTGGCCGACACCACCGTCAGCGACCGCGACGATGGGGGGCCGGCCACGATGAAAAGGCTGGGGTCATTGGCAAAGCTGCGGGCATTGGCCCTTTGCTGGAAATCGCGCTGCCCGGCCAGCAGACCGCCGAAATCGGAGGCGGCCACATCCAGCATCACTTCGGTATCGCCATGGTCCGGCGTGAAGCCGACGCGCAGATCCGCACGCGAATAGGGCGCGTCGCCGCGCGCCGTGACGCCATGGGTGACGGACAGGTCGATCCCGCGATAATCCCGCCGCAGCACAAGGTTCACGACACCGGCTGTCGAACCGGGCCCATAGATCCCGCCCGAGGTGGCGGTGATCGTTTCCACCCGGTCGAGCGCCTCGGGCGGCAAGGCGTTGACGTCGGGCTGGAGGAAGCCGCTGGTCCCGGCAGGCAGTTGCGGCAACCGGCGGCCATCGACCAGAATAAGCGTCTGATCGGTGCCCAGCCCGCGCAGATTGATGCTCGATGCCGTCTGGCCCATCGCGGAGCTGGCCTGCTGGGCCAGCGTTGCCCCCTGCGCATTGGCCGTCAGGCGCTGCGCGGCAAGCTCCTCGACGGTCTCGCTGTGGGAGGTCGCGATGTCCTCCCGGTCGATCACCCGATAGGGGCGCACGTCATTGATGGTGCGCTGGATGTCGGCATTGTCATTGCGGCGGCCCCGGACCAGAATTTCGGGCGTCGCCGCAACCGGCGGGCCATCCGCGCGTGGTATCGCGGCGATGACATAGCTGCCGTCCTCGGTCCGGCGCGCCATCAGGTTCGAGCCGGAAAGAACGAGATCCAGCGCGGCCTGCGCCGGATAGCGCCCTGATATGGCGGGGGCGGTCCGGCCGCGCAGGCTGTCTTCGGAAAAGAGCAATTCGATGCCGAACATCTGTGCAATCGCCTGCACGCTGGCCGTCAGGGACTGCGCAGGAAGATGGACCGACTTCACGGCAGGCCCCGCGATGGCGGCAACGGGGCAAGCCATCAGGATCGCGGTCAGACCAAGGTCGCGCAGGCGATCCCTCGCGCGGCCATGCGCGCCTGACCGCCGCTTGCGGGCTGGAGGCGTCGCGATGGATGCAACAAGTCTCCGAAAGTCTGCCAGGGGCTATGATCCGAACCGTCTTATGCTGATTGCGCCCCTATCACCTGTTCCGGAACTTGCGAATAGGTCAATTATGGGGGGCGGGCCATCAGCGCAGGGCGTCGGCAAGCGCGAGATCGCGCATATCGACGCCGGTGCCTCTCCCGAACAAGGCTCTGGAAAGCTGGTCCGGGCGCAGAGGAAAGTCGAGCCGGATCGCCGGAGGGACGCAGAAAGGGTCAGGCGCGGCCACCAGCAGCCTGCGGCCCTGCAGCGCATCCGCCAGATCATGCAGCAAGGCCTCCACGACGCGGGTTTGCGGGCTCGAGATCACAATGGCATCGCAGGCCAGCGCCGCCTCGCGCAACACCGCGTGCGGCGTCGAGAGGGCAAAGCCCAGCGGTTCATAGCCAAGTTCGGCCAGCAGCTCCTCTTCGGCGGCGAGGGCCGCGTCTTCCGCCAGCAGCAGGATCAGCGCCCCGTCACCCATGGCCGGCTGCGGCGCCGGACGGGTTTCGGGAATCCAGATCGAGAAGCAGGCCCCGCCATGGGCCCGGTTGCGGACATCGATGCTGCCGCCATGGTCCTGCACGATCTCCCAGGCGGTGGACAGGCCAAGGCCGGTGCCGACCGCCTTTGTCGTGTAGAAGGGTTCGAACAATCTGGACAGAGCGGCCTCCGGCACGCCCGGCCCCGCGTCGCGGATGGAGATCACCGCATAATCGCCCGCTTCAAGCCTTGCATGGCTGAGCTGGCGCTCCCCGGCAAGGTGGATGCGCGCGGTCCCGATCGCCAGCACCTTGCCGCCGCTGGCGAAGAGGCCGTTGTTGCAGATGTTGATGATCGCCTGTTCAAGATCACGCGCCACGCCGCGCACCGGCAGCCGCGCCGGTCCGGCCCGCAGGCGGTAAACCTGCCGATCGCGCGATGCCGCCGCGAGCAGCCTTAGCGCATCGCCCAGCACATCGCCCAGATCGACAAGCTGTTTGGTCGAGCGCCGCTGCCGGGCAAAACCCAGAATATCCTCGACCAGATCGCGGGCCCGGAGCACCGCCGCCTGTATCTCGTCGAAGCTGTTGCGCGCGACGGAGCCCGCGCGGGTTCGCTCCTGCCCCATTTCGGCGAAACCCGCGATGGCGCCGATGATGTTGTTGAAATTATGCGCAACACCGCTGGCCATCGTGCCCATCGCCTCCAGCCGCCGGGCGCGCGCCAACGAGCGTTCGACCCGCTCGCGCTCGATCTGCATGGCTTCGCGGCGCGCGCCATGCGCGATCACCACGATCGCCGAGCCGATGCTGGCGGCATGATCGCGCCGCTGCGCGGCCAGCCCGTTCTCCGGCTCGAAACCGATGACCACGCGGAACGGCTCGGCCGAGCGCAGCAGCACGAAATTGTCCACGCCCATCTCGCCCATCGCGTCTTCGAGCAGGCCCCGGTCGCGCGATGGACGCCGCGAGACGACAAGGCGGTCCCCCACCCACAGCTCGTCCGCATCGGCAGCCTCGACACATCGGGTCAGCCATGCGCTGTCCATGTCCTCCGGCCAGGAGATTTGCGGGAAATTCGTCAGGCCGGGGATGCTCAACTGCAGCCGCTTCGCGCCGATGTGCGGGGCAAGACGCTCGACCGCCGCCTGAACGCGGGCGGCAAAGCTGGCGCTGCCTGTCTCGATCAGCGGCAGGGCGATCGCGGCGCTGAGCCTTTCACTGGCGGCCTGCGCCTCCAGCTCCCTCGTCCGCCACCGCTGAAGGATGACCAAGGCGATGACCGTCCCCACCAGCAGCAGGACCGTGATGGCCAAAGCCGCCTGATCGTGCCGGATGATCGCGCTGCGCCGCGCCGAATCCTCGCGAAGGACGGCCTGCAGGCGCGCGGTCTGCTCCTCGACCGGCAGGGCGCGCATGCTGCGCAGCATGTCGTCGATCTCCGGCAGGACCGCGACCAGCAACCGGGCATGCGACAAGCGCTGCGCATCGATCGATCCGGCGGCGGGCACCGGCGTCCTCGCCAGCGCGCGGCGGGCCTCGGCCACGGTCTGGGGCGTGGTATCCAGTGTGAGCGAGAGGATGCGCGACGCAAGCGCTTCATGCAGGCCATGCTCCATGCCCGGATTGCCCCGGAACATGCTGAGCGAATTCTGCAGCAGGGCATTGTCGCTTTTGAATCGCTCGACCAGGGTTTCGCGCTGGTCCACCATGGCCTGCAGACGGCCGAGTTCCCGAACCGCCGACGCCTGCTTGGGCAGCGCGCCAAGCGCCCGCAGATTCTCCCGCGCGGCGATGATGTCCGCATTGACCGGATCGTAATTGCGCAGCAGCCCGGCCCGCGCATCGAGCAGATCGACCTGAAGCGTCCGTTCCGCCAGCGAGAAGCCCATCAGGGCGTTGCTCGCCTCGCTCATCCAGCGGCGGCTGGCAGTGATGGTGTGGATCGTCAGGACCACAAGCAGCAGCGCCGCCACAAACAGCAGCACGCTGGAGGCGCGAAGCACCAGCAGCCATCTCATCGCGCGTGCCCGTTCGGAGCATGGAGCCGGTGGCCTTGCCAACTGCCGGTGAGCGCCCCCAGAAATGCGGCAATATCGGTCACATCCCCATCCGCAATGGTGAGATCGAGCTGAGCGCGCGCCATCTGCCGGATCGCTTCGGGAAGCTGCTGCACGCTGCCGTCGTGGAAATAAGGCGCGGTGACGGCCACATTGCGCAGGCTGGGCACGCGCAGGATCTGCGGATCGCGCTCACCAAGCGGATGGAAAATACCGCGACGTTGCGAGAGGTTTCCGCCAACATTGCGCCCCTGATGGCAGCTCGCGCAGCCCAGCGCCGTGAAGCGGCGGTAACCCCGCACCTGCTGCGCCGTCATGGCCGATCGATCGCCGCCCATCCAGCGATCGAAGGCTGAATTCGGCGTGGCCAGCGTCGCCACAAAGGCGGAGAGCGCATCGGCGACATTGGCCTCGCCCGGCGCGGCGTGATAGATGGAACGAAAGCGTGCCGCCATCTGCGGATCGGCCGCCAGACGGCTCCCGGCCAGCCCATGGCCGCTCATGAGATGCCCGTTACGGAGCGTCCCCAGGGTCAGCTCGCGCAGCGATGTCGCGCGGCCTTGCCAGCCGAGCCTGAAGTTGAAGCCGCTGTTGAAGACTGTTGGCGTGTTGAACGGCATCAGGCGCCCGCTGTCTCCGGCATCCAGCCTGCGCGCGCTGGCCCCGTTCGAGCCGAGATCGTGGCACGACTGGCAACTGAGCCGCAGCGATCCGGACAGGCGGCGGTCAGCAAAAAGGGCCTGGCCCAGCGCGATCTTGCGCTCATCGCCCGGCTCGGGCAGCGGCAGCGGCGCCAGCGCCATGCGCGCCGACGGCTCGGTGATGGTCTGGGACCGCACGATCCCCGCGCCGCACAGCAGGGCCGATATGGCCAGAAGCAGCGCGGTGCGCGTCATCCCACCTCGACCTCGACGTCGAATTTGTAGCCGATGCCGCGCTCGGTGCGGATGAAATGGGGCTGGCGCGGATCGTCCTCAAGCTTGCGGCGCAAGCGCAGGATCTGGACGTCGATGCTGCGGTCGAACACATCCTCATGCACCCGCGTCGACTGCAGAAGATGCTCACGCGTCAGCGTGCGTCCGGGCGCCTGCACAAAGGCGCTGAGCAGGGCGAACTCTCCCTTGGTCAGGGGCACCTGACTGCCCTGCGGCGAGATGAGTTCGCGCTGGCGCTGGTCGAACAGCCATCCGGCAAAGCGGAAATTGGCTTCGCGATGCTTTGCCGGGCTCATACGGTCCATCGTCCGCCGCCGCAAGGTGGCGCGCACCCGCGCGAGCAGCTCGCGCAGCCCGAAAGGCTTGGTGAGATAGTCGTCGGCGCCCAGTTCGAGGCCGACGACCCGGTCAACCTCTTCCCGGCGATTACCCGTGATCAGAATGACCGGGACCACGCTGCGCGCACGCAATTCGCGCAGAATGTCCAGCCCGTCATCCTCGCCCAGATGCAGATCGAGCACGACCAGATCCGGCTCGCGGACGGTCAGGGCATGAAACAGGGCGCGCCGCCCCGAGACGCAGGAGGCACGCAGCCCATGTTCGGTCAGATAATTGACCAGCACCCGCTGGATGGCCGGATCATCATCGACAATCAGCACGCGGGCCGCTTTGACCTGGCTCATGTAATCCGCCGTTTCGATAAAAGTCACCTTATGCTCCTCCAAGCGACCGCCTGACATCGCCCGTGTATAGAAGCGTCGCGGAGAGGCCGTTGTTAGCCCGTAGAAGGCTCGTGACATTTCCTGTTAGCTGCCGGGCCCGGATGCCAGGGCTGGCGAGGCGGGGGATGGCCCGGACCTCGCCGCTGCGTTCAGGCCATGGACCACCGCGATGTTAATCGCCCTGCGCGTTCCGCCGCGACATCAATTTGCCTACAGTTGAAATTCCACCCGATAATGTGCTGATCGACCAGATGTTTGCTGAACATTGGCAACATCGCGACACTCTTCGGTTTCAACGGTAACAGTTCTTCTTGAAGCCCGGCCCGGCCCCATGCATCGTCCATCCGCACCTCAGGGCGCATCACCCTATCATACTGAAATTCTTGAACAGGATCGACACATCATGGCGCGGATCAGCTATGTCGAGGATGCGGTCTATCAGGAACGTCTGGGTTCCCCTCAGGTGGCGAACCTGCTGCGCGTGCTGTTCCACTCGCCGCAATGGGCCGAAGCCTTCGTTCGGCTCGCGGGGGCACAGATGAGCGTTCTGTCGCTGCCCGCGCGGGACCGGGAGCTGGTCATCCTGCAGGTCGGCCATATGCGCCGGGCCGATTATGTCGTGGCCCAGCATGAGGGCATCGCAGATATCCTCGGCATTCCGGCAGAGCAGCGTGAGGCGCTGCGCACCGGTGACTTTGCCAATCCGGCCTTCTCGGACCGCGACAAGGCCCTGATCCATCTCGTCGCGGTGCTGATCAACACCGGGGCCGCCGATGCGACGACGCTCAATGCCGCCAAACGCTTCTTCAGCGAGGCGGAGCTGGTGGAAATTGTTGGCGTTCAGGGCTTTGCCGCAACGGTCGCGGCAATCACCAGAAGCTTCGAGATCGACATCGACCCCGTCAGTGCCGAGGATCTGCTGCGCTTTTCCAAAGCGGTCGGGGCCGATCAGCCCCGCGCCTGAAGGGTCTCACACCGGCTGCATCAGCGGCCCATAGGTCTGGCGATACTTCTTCGGCCCGACGAAAGGCAGCAGGAGGTTACGCAGCCCCGACGGCAATTTCGCCGCGCGTGACATGGCATCGGTCTGCGCCTGCACATGCCCGACCCGAGACCGCCGCTGCGCCTCGAACGCCGCCAGCGCCGAAGGCATATCGGCCCCTTCGGCCAGCAGGCGGCCCAGCACGATCGCGTCCTCCATGCCAAGCGCGGCCCCTTCCGCCCAGACCGGGGCGGTGGCATGCGCCGCATCCCCGATCAGGACGACGCGCTTGTCATGCCAGCGATCCAGCCGCACCTCTTCCAGAGGCGAGTGATACAGCCCGCCGGGCCGCGCCATGCCCTGAGCCACCGCCTCGCGAACGCGGTCGGGGAATTGTTTGGCCAGCTCGATCAGCGAGGCTCTGGAGAGGTTCTTGGCACGCGGTCTGGTGATCGCGGCCCAGCCATAGACCTCATGCTCGTCGACCGGCATCAGCAAGACCATGCCATCCGCGCCGGCCCAGACCGTCCAGCAATCGAGGCCCGGATTGGGCGCCATGAAGCGCCAGCTCGCATCGGCCAGCATGGCGTGCCCACGACCGGCGACAGTGCCGAAAAGCTCCTGCCGAATGGTCGAGCGCACCCCGTCCGCGCCCACGATCAGGCTGGCGGTGAGGGCCGAACCGTCCGCCAGCAGAACCTTGGGGCGGGCCGCATGCAGGGCAAGCGAACGCACGGTTCCGGGCCGCTGCCGGTCAGCATCCAGCCCTTCATTCAGCATCGCCGTCAGCGCGGCGCGGCGAATGCTTCGGGGGCGCAGCCCTGCCCCCAGAAAGCATCCTCGTCCATCGCGAAGAGCAGCTTGTCGCCAGCGGTGCGGTATTCGCGGCGGCCGATGGGATGCCCCTCTGCCTCGATCCTGTCGCGCAGGCCAAGGTCGGCCAGCGCCTGAATGGCATTGCCCGGCAGATTGATCGCCAGCCCGCCGTCCTGCGGGGTCAATCGACGCTCCACCAGCACGTAGGGCACGCCGCCCGCCTGAAGCATTCTGGCAAGCGCAAGGCCCGCAATGCCGCCACCGGCGATAACAACGGGGTCTTGCGATGGAAGTGGCACGCTGGAGTCCTCAATTTACTCGATAATTTGCCGCCTAATGCATTCGGCCGGTCCGGACAAACTGTTTGCGCGTTACGGATGTCACACTTCTTGCCTGCCGGAAGTCTTGACCGCTTTCACGATAATCATGACATGCGAACCCATGTCCAAAACCCATCATCACCATAATCCTCGCGCATTGCTGGCCAGCTTTGTGGGAACGAGCATCGAATTTTACGACTTCTACATCTACGCCACCGCGGCCAGTCTGGTGCTGGGCGGTCTTTTCTTTCCGTCCGGCTCGCCGCAGGCTCAGCAACTGGCGGCTTTCGCGACGCTGGCCGTCGCTTTCATCGCCCGCCCGATCGGCGCGGTGCTGTTCGGCCATTTCGGCGACCGCATCGGGCGCAAATCGACGCTGGTCGTCTCGCTGCTGACCATGGGCCTGTCGACCACGCTGATCGCTGTCCTCCCGACCTATGCGCAGGCGGGCCTGTGGGCGCCGCTTGCCCTGTGCCTGCTTCGCTTTGGCCAGGGCCTGGGACTGGGCGGCGAATGGGGCGGAGCCGCGCTGGTGGCGGTGGAGAATGCCCCGCCCGGCTGGCGGGCCCGCTATGGCATGTTCCCCCAACTTGGCGCGCCCGCCGGTTTGCTGGCCGCCAACGGCCTGTTCCTGCTGATGGGCGCATGGCTCAGCCCCGAGCAATTCCGCGCCTGGGGCTGGCGCATCCCCTTCGCGTTGAGTTCGATCCTCGTGATCGTCGGCCTGTGGGTGCGCCTGCGGCTGGCCGAAACGCCCGCCTTTACCGCCTCGCTGCGCAAGGCCGTCCCGCCGAAACTGCCGCTCGCCACGCTGATCCGCTTTCACTGGCGCGGGCTTGCTTTCGGCACGTTCGGCGCCATCGGCTGCTTTGCGCTCTACTATATCGTTACCAGCTTCACGCTCAGCTATGCGACCAGAACATTGGGCTATCCGATGCAGCAATTGCTGGGCGTGCAGCTTGCGGCCATTCCCTTCCTTGCCCTCGGCATCGCCTTTGCCGCCTGTCTCGCGGACGCGCGCTTCTCCGAAAGGCTGGTGCTTGCCGGGGGATGCGTGTGCGTGGTGGGCGCAGGGCTTGCCCTCGCCCCGATGATGGAAAGCGGTTCGCTGCGGCTGATCTTCGCCTATCTGGCCGTCACGCTCTTCCTGATGGGCACCGTCTATGGCCCGCTGAGCGGCTGGCTTCCCACGCTGTTTCCCGCCGGCGTCCGCTACACCGGCGTATCGATCGCCTTCAACATGGCCGGTGTGCTCGGCGGCGGATTGACGCCGCTGGTCGCCACCGCCCTGTCGGCGCATGGCGGTCTGGCGCCCGTGGGCCTTTATGCGGGAGGAGCGGCTGTTGTCAGCCTGATCGCCCTTGTCGCTGCCGCCCGGCTACGGACCGACGAGGCCGGGCAGGCACCTGAAACGCCGGGCCTGGCAAGGCAGAACTAAGCCCGCCCCGCCAGCAGGGGTATGGCGGTGCGATGCTGCTTCACCCAGCTCTCCCGCCCGGAGAGGAAGGCGCCCCAGCCCCAGAGTGCCCCGGCATGGCGCAGAAGCTGGAAGGTGAAGGGCTCGGCAAAGGACACCAGCACGGCCTGCACCAGCCCCAGCCCTTCGCTCTGCCCCGTCCAGCGCCGGTACAGCGTGATCGACCACAGGTGAAAGCTCAGATCCAGCGCCACCTTGGCCACCATCACCGAGAGGATCGGCGCGGCCAGCGACAGGCCATGGGTGAGGAACAGGCTGACCAGCACGGCAAAAGCCGTCAGCCCATAGATCGGCTGGAATGTGTCCACCGCCTTGACCGGCAGCATGCGCGTGCCCAGCTTGCCGAAGCGGGGGTTGCCGACCATGTCGCGGTTCCAGTGCTGGGTCTGGAGGAAGCCGCCGAACCAGCGCCGCCGCTGGCGCAGAAAGGCCAGCGGACTGGCCGGAGCATCGGTGCTGGCCATGGCCCCACCGATCACGCGGGTCCGCCAGCCGCGCCCGGTCTCGGCGGAATGACGGTAGAGGCGGTGGATCAGCTCATAATCCTCGACCATGCATTCGGGGTCGAAACCGCCGACCTCCAGCACCGCATCGCGGCGGAAACCGGCAAAGGCGCCAGAGATCAGCAGCAGCCCGTCCTGCTCCATCCAGGCATAGCGCGAGAGGAAATTGCGGACATATTCGTAACGCTGAAAGGTCTCGAAAATCCGCCCGGAGAGCTGCGGCCCGCAGATCGGCCTGATCACGCCGGTGGCCGCCACCAGTTCGGGCTCGACAGCAAAGGCCCGGCGCATCGCCGCCAGCGAACCGGGCGCCAGCAGCGTATCGGCATCGACCGTCAGCATCAGATCGGTGTCGACATGGATGATCGCGGCATTGAGCGCCCGCGCCTTCCCGCCATGGGGCAGCCGCAGCCAGCGCAGCGAAGGCATGCCCGGCGCCGGGCCGCTGATCTCGCCCACAGCGGGGGTGGCCAGCCCGTAAAGCTCTTTCAGCACGCGGGCACTGTCATCATCCGAACCGTCATCGGCCAGCAGGATCAGTTCGGGCGGATCCTCCTGCTTCACCAGACGGTCGATGGTGACGCCCAGCACCGGCGCCTCGTTGCGCGCGGCGATGATCACGCCCAAAGTCGGGCGCGTCGCGGGCAAGGGCGGCGTGACCGCGGGCGCGGCATGGCGCAGCGGCAGAATGCTCCATGCGGTGAACAGCAACAGCGCCGTATCATAGAGGATATAGGCGATCCCCACGCTCCAGCTCCACAGATTGGCGCGCAGGAACACCTGAAGCGTCAGCGTCAGAAACAGGATCGGCGAGATCAGGCCAATGATCCGCCCGGCCAGCGGCACCGGGCGGGGCGTCAGACGCGGCGACTGGAGATTGAAGGCGTGCTGAAGCATGGTCATTGCGTTGTTACCGGCGTTGGACGATGAATAGGCCATTAAGCTGCAAAGGGAACAGCAGAATGGTGAAGCGTTACACGCATGCGGCCATAGCATTGCACTGGCTGATCGCGGTCATGATCATTGCCAATATAGTGCTCGCCTGGGTGTGGCCGCTGGTCGCCGACGAGCAGGTGCGCCCGATGATCAACGCCCATAAATCCATCGGCATCACCGTGCTGGGGCTGGCCATCATGCGTCTGCTGTGGCGCTTCACCCATCGCCCGCCCGCCTATCCGCCCTCCTATCAGGGGTGGGAAAGGGCGGCATCGCATGGGGTGCATGCGCTGCTCTATCTGGTGATGTTCGGCATGCCGCTGACCGGCTGGATCATGGATTCGGCCTGGAAGGATGCGGGCACCCATCCGATGTTGTGGTTCGGCCTGTTCGAATGGCCGCGCATCGCCTGGTTCCAGCATCTCGATCCGGCGCTGCGCGACAGGCTACATGACGGTTTCGGCGCGGCCCATGGCTTGGGGGCCATTGCGCTTTATGTCCTGTTCGTCCTGCATGTCGGCGGGGCGCTGAAGCACCAGTTCATCGACCGCGAGCGCGAGTTGCAGCGCATGTGGCCGGGGCGGGATTGAGGGCAGCCGCTGATCGCGCGGGGACGCTTGGCCTAGTGCAAGCTGCCCCGCTTTTCGGCAACGCTCCGGCGTAGCCCGTCCAGGGTCTGAGCCGAATGATAGGCTCCCGCCCGGACCACCGCCGCGATGCCGTGCAGATGCTCCACCCGCGCCAGCGGATCGGCATCCAGCAGCACCAGATCGGCGTCGTAACCCACCGCCACGCGGCCCATGGCATCGCTGCGCCCCAGATAGTCGGCGGGATCGGTGGTGGCCATCTGCAGAATGCGCAAGGGGCTGATCCCGGCCAGTGCCAATTCGGCAAACTCCTGCTTGAGCGTCAGGCCCGGCCCCAGATAGGAACCGCCATCAGTGCCCGCCATCATCCGCACCCCGCTGTCGCACAGCAGTTTCGCCAGTTCTAGCTGGCGCGGATAGGCATCGCGGAAAGCATGGCGCACGGCGGCGGGCAGAGCCTTGAAACGCGCCGTCACCTCGCGCCAGTTCTTCACCGCCCTGGCGGGCATATAGGCCAGCATCTCATCCTGCTCATACTCAGGGTTTTCGGCATATTCCTGCGTGCGCAGCCGCACCATGGTGGGCACATGCCAACTGCCGTCCGCGCGGAAACGCTCGGCCACGGCATGGCCCTTATCGGGGTTGAAGCTGCGGATGGCGCGCTGCAGACGATCCACATCGCGGGGCTTGGCAAAGGCCGAGGGGTTGATCAGCATCTTGCCCAGCTTCTTCATCACCAGCGTTTCAAGGAACGGGATCTTGAAAGGCGGCGCCTTGATCACCTCGCGCCGATAGCTGTCGGCGCGCAATTCGGCCTCATCGTCCGAGCAGCAGATCCACACCGTGCTGCCCGGCCCCAGATGCTCCACCGAGCGGAAACCGGCGGCGGTGGCATCGAGCGCATCGGTGCCCTCCTGCAGATGGCCCAGCAGGGCGATGCCCTGTTTGCGCCCCTCTTCCAGCGCGACGAAGAAGACCTCGGGCGCGACCATACCCACCTTGATGAAATCGGCCCCCTGCGTCTTCTGGCGGCGGATTTCTTCCACCACCGCATCGGCGGACCCGGCATTGAAGGGCGTCAGCAACGAGCCGGGCGTTTCCAGCAAAGCAGGCGCCAGCTCCCCGATCGGCAGCTTCCCCGCCCGTCGCGCCGCCAGCAGAGCGGGCGAGCCCGACATCTGGCGAAAACCCGTCACCCCCTCGGCCAGCATCAGCGCCAGAGAACCGGATGGATCGGGCAATTCCAGCACATGGGAATGCATGTCATTGTAGCCGGGCACCACGAATTTGCCCGTGCCATCCACCACCTGCACCTGCGGCGAAACCTGCTTGCTGCCGGTGGGGAAGATATCGGTGATGCGGCCCAAGGTGATCGCGATGCTCATGCCCCGTGCCTTGCCGCCATCGACGGGATCGACGATGGTGACATTCTCGATCCGCAGATCGCGCGGCGGCGCGGGTGCCGCCACGACGGCGGGCGCCGGGACCAGACCCGTCAACCAGCCGGTGATCCCGCGCAAGGGCATCGAGGGCATCGCCGCCTGCGCATGGGCATAGGCGCAGCAAGGGCAAGGGGCGGAGCCGGTCAGGGCCGTCAGCAGCATCGCGTGTCTCCCTCAATCCAGCCGCAGCATCAGGCTGGTGTGGCCATACAATCCGGCATTGCTGCCCATCTCGCTTTCGCCGAGGGTCAGGGTCACGCCCTGTTCGACCAGCGCCTCGACCAGCACCTCCATTTCCAGCCGCGCCAGATTCATCCCCGCGCACATATGCGGGCCGGTGCCCCAGGCGAGGTGGTCGCGACTGTCACGGGTGATGTCGAAGCTGTCGGGATCGGCATAGCGCCGCTCATCGCGGTTGGCGCAGCCATAGAGCAGCATCACCCGCGCGCCTTGCGGGATCACCATATCCTCCACGGCGTAATCCGCCACCGCCACGCGGGAAAACCAGCGCAGCACCGAGCTATGGCGCACCCCCTCCAGCACCGCCGCCGGGATCAGCTTCGGGTTCTCGCGCAGCATCGCCCATTGCTCGGGATGGCGCGCCAGATTGGCCAGCAGATGGCCCTTGGCCAGAATGGTGGTGTCCAGGCTGGGGATGACATAGGCGCTGATCGCCGCCATCGCCTCCTGCATGGTCAGCCGGCCGCTCTCCGCCGCGCCGAAGAGTTCGGCGGCCCAGCTGCCATCCGCCACCTTGTCCGGGCTCAGCGTGCTGAGGAAAGCGAAGGCATCGCGCAAGGAGCCCACGTCCGCCGGGTCCTGCATCGGGCCGATGGCGTTGAAGGCTGCGGCGGCCCATTCCAGCATGCGGTCACGCCCCACCTCGGGCAGGCCGACCAAATGCGAGATCGCCTGCACCGGCAGAAACGGCGCCAGATCGCGCATGGCATCGAACCAGCCCTGCCCGGCCAGCGCCTTGACCCGCGTGGCGACCATCTCCTTGAAATCGGCGCGCGCTTTGCTGAGGCGTGCCGGGGTCAAGGGCTTGGTCACCGCCGCGCGCAGCCGCTGATGCAGGTCGCCGTCGGATTGCAGCACATTCATGCCCTTGGGCGCGTTGAAGGCGGCGCTGAACCCCACCCCCTCGCCGCTGATCAGCGCATCGGCGGCGCGCAAGGCCGCCTGCACCGGGGCGAACCGGCCCAGGGCATAGACCTCGGGCCGGGCCAGCCGCACCACCGGCCCCGCATCGCGCAACCTTGCGTAATCCGCGAAAGGATCGCGCAGGCTGGCCGCAGCGAACAGATCGATATCGACCTCTGGAACCGGCGTGCCCATCAGAACTGATACCTCGCTTTCACGCCATAGGTGCGTGGGGCGCCCGGCACATAGCCATCGTTCCCGCCGCCATTGGCCCCGCTGACGAAATAATAGGCGTTACCCAGATTGCGTCCATAGCCCTGCAGGCTGAAGCGCGAACCGGGCGGCGTCCAGGTGAGTGAGGCATTGACCAGATGGTAGGAACCCTGCCTCAGGCGGTTGTCGGGCTCCCACACGAAGCTGGATTTGTAACCGTCATTGGCGTTGAACTCGAAGCGGCCGATGCGGGTTTCGGCGCGATAGGTCAGCCCCAGCGTGGCCGAGAAATCAGGCGATTGCGGCAGCTTGAAGCCCGCCAGATTGCAGGTGCTGCTCACCGTGCCGCCCAGCACGCCGGGCCCGATGATGCGCGGCGTGGTGCAGACGCCCGAGGGGAAGCTGGCATATTTCGCATCCAGCACTTCGAACCCACCATTGAGCGACAGCCCCGGCGCCAGCACCGCCGAGAAATCGGCATCGATGCCCTTGATATGCGCCTCTGCCGCATTGAACAGGATCGAGCTGCCCGGAGGGGCCGGCGGCGCGGTGGAGCGCAACTGGATACCCTTGTAATCATAGTAGAAGCCCGAGAGGTTGAGCCGCAGCTTGCGGTCGAACAGCTCCGATTTCACGCCGACTTCGAAAGCATCCAGCACCTCTGGCTTGGAGGCCGGATTGGTGAAGCTGGTCGGGTTGAAGCCGCCCGATTTGAAACCCCGGTTGTAGGAGGCATAGGCATGGATGCGGTCGGAAAGATCCTGCGCCAGCACCGCCTTCCACGTCAGCTTGTTGAAGGTGACATCGGTGACGATCCCGCCCTGCGCGGGCGTGGTGACGGTGCCCGCCGGGAAAGCGGGAATGGAGTCCGGATAGCCCGCCAGCGGCACGATCTGCCCGGTCAGCGTCTTCTGATCGCTGGTGTAGCGCAGGCCCAGGGTCAACCGTGTGGCATGGGTAAAGGAATAGGTCCCTTCCGCAAAGCCCGCATAGGATCGCGTGTTGGCATAGCCGGTGGTCTGCGTCGGCAGCGGGGCCGCGCAGACGGCGCCGATGCAGGTGCCATAGACGTTGATCTGGATCATGCTGTTGTCGTGGTAATAGAAGGCGCCGACCATCCACTGGAACGGCGAGGCCTTGTTGTTCGAGGTGAGCTGCAACTCCTGACTGAAGGTCTTGGCGGTCTGGTAACCGCCCAGATTGATCGTGCCCTGCCCCGGCAGCGGCTGGCCCAGCACCGGGCTCTGCGTCTGCAGGCTGGGTGAGGCATTGTCGATATAGCCGGTGATGCTGGTCAGATTGGCAAAGCCCAGCCCCTGCTCTGCCTTCAGCGAGACGCTGTACTGGCGCTGATGGGCAAAGGGCGTCAGGCGGCTGTTGATCTGATATTTGCCGACATAGGTCGAGCCATCCGTGCCCACCGAGCCGGGATACATCGCCACGGCATTGCCCTGATCGGTCTCCACCTTGTCGAAGAAGCCGCGCAGGGTGATCTTGGTGTCGGGCGCGGGCTGCCAGCGGATCTTGCCCTGAACGCCCACATCCTTGAACTTATAGGCTTCCTGCCCGGTGAACTGGTTCCGGCCCCAGCCATCGGCCTGATTGACGTAAAGCGCCGCCAGATTGACCGCCACCGTGTCACTGAGCGGCGTCGAGCCATAGAAATTGGCCTGCACCGTGTTGTAATTGCCATAGCTGACCGAGGTGTCGACGCTGGTGACATCGCCCGGCTCCTTGGTGATCACATGGATCAGACCGCCGGTGGTGTTGCGGCCATAGAGCGTGCCTTGCGGACCTTTGAGCACCTCGATCCGCTCGATGTTGTTGAAGGAAAAGGAAGACGCCGCCGAATTGGGCATATAGAGCCCGTCGACGTAGGTGGCGATGGGGCTTTCGGTGGAATAGCCCGCGCTGGTGGTGCCCACGCCGCGCAGGAAGGCATTGGTGCCCACCAAAGTACGGGTGAAGCCCAGACCCGGCGTCAATTGCGGCAGATCCACCACACTCTTGATGCCCTGCGTGTCGATCGCCTTGGCGGTGAAGGCGGCGATGCTGATCGGCACCTTCTGCAGATTTTCCGCGCGCTTGTTCGCGGTGACGATGATGTCGGCCACGCTGGGCGCGCCATCCTGCGCCGGTGCGGCCTGCGCGGCGGCATCCTCGGCCATGGCGCTGCACGGCGCCAACAAGGCCGCCGTTACGGCCGCGGCCGACGCACAGGCGCGCGCATAGATAGTTCTGGTCTCAGGCATTGTCCCTCCCTCCGCCCATTCTGGCGTTCGGTTTTGAATCCGGTCGTTGGCGACTCGGAACCCGCCCTTTGTAAAAAACTTTTTTCTCGTAAAAAAGATAGATTCTGCTACTTGATACATATTGATCGATTCGATGCAGGATCGGCAGACCCGCGTGCGGGGAAGAGGAGAGACATGACCACCATCACCATCGAGGATGTGGAATCCGTGCGCTTCAGCGCGCCCGATCTGGCGCAAATGCGCGAATTTCTCCGGGATTTCGGCATGGTCGAGGCGCCGGAGACCGGCGACGGCATCCTGCGCATGCGCGGCACCAGCGACGCGCCTTTCCTGCATGAAACCGTGCAGGGCGATCCCGCCTATGTCTCGGTCACCCTGCGCGCCGCCAGCCTCTCCGAGCTGCAAAGCCTGGCCGAAGCGGAAGGCGTCCCCGTGGAACCAGCCCCCGGCCCCGGCGGCGGATCGCAGATCAGCCTGCGCGATCCCGATGGTTTTGTAGTCAATGTCATCGCGAGCAAGGCGCGCCTGCCCATCGCTCCGGGCGAAGCCGCCGCCGCGTGGAACACCATCGCCGGACGCGACCGCCCCAACCAGCCCAAGCGCATGACCACCCGCCCCGCAGGCGTCGCGCGGCTGGGCCATGTGGTGCTGGGCGTCAGCGATCTGCAGGCAACATGGGACTGGTGGCGCGCCCGCTTCGCCCTGCTGATGTCCGATGAGGTCCGCACCCCCGACGGCATCATGATCGCCGCCTTTATCCGGCTCGATCGCGGGGCGATCCCCACCGATCACCACAGCCTGAACTTCGCGACCATGCCAGGCCGCCCGCCCGCCTTCCATCACGCCGCTTTTGAGGTCGCCGATCTCGACGATCTGATGGTCGGCCATGAGCATCTCAAGCAGGCGGGACACCAGCAGCTCTGGGGCGTGGGGCGGCATATTCTGGGCAGTCAGGTCTTCGATTACTGGCGCGATCCCTGGGGCCACCGCATCGAGCACTGGACCGACGGCGATGTCTTCTCCGCCGAGACGCCCGGCGGCGTCCATGGCCTGCCGGTGCTGCTGGGCCAGCAATGGGGGCCCGATGCCCCGGCGGATTTCGTGTGATCCGCGCATAAGTTTGACGCAAGAACAATGGGAGAAATGGTATGAAGCTGGCGCGGTTCGAGACAGCCGGACAAAGCAGGCCCCGCCTCGGCGTGGTGGTGGGTGAGGACAGCGGCGCGCAGATCGTGCCGCTCGACGCGCTGAGCGCAGACTGGCCCACGATGCTCTCCATCGTGGCGGGCGGCGATGCCGCTCTGGCAGCGGTGAGCGCGCATGTCTCGGCCAGCGGCGAGCGGATCGCGCTGAGCGATGTCACCCTGCTGGCCCCCATCGAGCGGCCCGCCAAATTCCTCGCCATCGGCATGAATTACCGCAAGCATGCCGAGGAAGCGCGCCGTCTGGGCGTGGCCGTGCCGGAGAACCAGTTCTGGTTCAACAAGCAGACCTCGTGCCTTGCCGGACCTTACGATGCCATCGATCCGGGCGTCAGCGAGGCGCTGGACTATGAGGTCGAGTTGGGTGTGGTGATCGGCAAGCCCGCCAAGGGCATCACCGAGGAGCAGGCCCCGGCGCATGTCTTCGGCTATACGGTGATGAACGATGTCTCCGCGCGCGACTGGCAGAAGCATTCGCCCACCTTCACCGTGGGCAAGAGCTTCGACACCCATGGCCCCATCGGCCCCTGGATCGTCACCGCCGATGAGATCGGCGATCCGCACAGCCTCGCGCTGCGCTGCCTCGTCAACGGCGAGGTGCGGCAGGACAGCGACACCAGCGGGCTGATCCACAACATCTGGGCGCAGATCGCCTATCTCTCCACCGCCTTCACGCTGGAGAGCGGCGATCTGATCGCCAGCGGCACGCCCGAGGGTGTGGGCGTGGCCCGCAACCCTCCGGCCTTTCTAAAAGCGGGCGATGTGGTGCGCTGCGAGGTCGAGAAGATCGGCGCCATCGAAAACAAGGTGCTGTGATGGAACTGCAAACCGATGTGCTGATCGTCGGTGGCGGGCCCTCGGGGCTGGCCACCGCCATCGAGCTGGGGACGCGCGGCATTCGCGTGCTGCTGGTCGAACGCAATGAGCGCGCGGGCACCGCCCCGCGCGCCAAGACCACCAATGTGCGCACCCGCACCCATCTGCGCCGCTGGGGCATCGCCGACCGACTGGCGCAGGAGGCGCCTTTCGGCATCGACTATCCCAACAATATGGTCTTCGTGACCAGCCTTGCGGGGTTCGAGCTGGCGCGCTTTGCCAATGCCTTCAACGCCGCGCCGCAGCGCGATCCGCGCTATCCCGAGCATGCCCAGTGGGTGCCGCAATATACGCTGGAAAAGGTGCTGCTGGACAAGGCGCGCTCTCTGCCGAGCGTGGAGGTGCGCTTCAACACGCGCTGCATCGCCGCCACGCAGGATGAGGACAGCGTTTCCGCCACCATCACCGATGCGAATGGCGACACCACGGTCAAGGCCCGCTATCTGGTCGGCGCGGATGGCGCGCGTAGCGCCGTGCGTGAAGCCATCGGCGCCACGATGCAGGGACGGCGCGGGCTGGCCCATGCCTATAACATCATCTTCCGCGCACCCGATCTGGCCGGGGCTCATGCTCATGGCCCGGCGGCCATCTACTGGCAGATCGGCAAGGACGGCTTCAGCGCCGTGGGGCCAATGGACCGCAACGACACATGGTTCTTCGCCCCCGCCGGCGTGCCCGAAGGCCAGACGGTCTCGCCCGAGGACGCCGCCGCGCTGATCCGCCAGCGCACCGGCTTTAACGTGCCCATCGAGATCCTGAGCGCCGACGCATGGGTGGCCAGCGACCTTCAGGCCGATCATTACCGCAAGGGCCGCATGATCCTTGTGGGCGATGCCTGCCATCTGCATCCCCCGGCGGGCGGCTATGGCATGAACATGGGCGTGGGCGACGGGGTCGATCTGGGCTGGAAGATCGCCGCCACGCTGCAAGGCTGGGGCGGCCCCGCGCTGATCGACAGCTATGAGGCCGAACGCGCCCCCATCCACCGCAAGGTGATCGATGAGGCCATCGCCAATTTCGCCTCCTATGTCGCCGCCATTCCTCCCGTCATCGAGGAGAATACGCCCGAAGGTGCCGCACTGCGCGGCAAGGTGGGTGCCGGGGTGCAGGCCTCCAAGGGCCGTGAATTCAACACGCTCGGCACGGTTCTTGGCCTTGGTTATGAGAACTCACCGCTGGTGGCGCCCGAGGACGCCCCCGCCCCCGCGCATGACAGCGAACACTATCGCCCCCATGCCCGCCCCGGCTATCTGGCGCCGCATGCCTGGCTGGAGGATGGCCGCTCGCTCTACGATCTGTTCGGAGAGGGCTTCACCCTGCTGATGGACCCGCAGGCCGATTACGCCCAGATCGCTCTGGCCCGCGATCAGGCGGCGGCGCTGCGCATTCCGCTCAAGGTGGTGCGGCCCGAAGGTATGGATGTCAGGGCACTGTATGAAGCCGATCTGGCGCTGATCCGCCCAGATCAGCATGTCGCATGGCGCGGCGACCAGTGGGATGACGCCATTCTGCCCCGCGCCACCGGACAGGAAAGGATCATGGCATGACCTATCTGCGCAACTGCTGGTATATGGCGGCATGGTCCGATGAGGTCGGAGACAAGGGCCTCGCCCGCACCCTGCTCGACCAGCCGGTGTTCCTGTTCCGCGATGGCGAGGGCACGCCCAAGGCGCTGTTCGACCGCTGCCCCCACCGTTTCGCGCCGCTGAGCATCGGCGATGTGGCGCAAGGCGTGGTGACCTGCCGCTATCACGGACTGGCCTTCGATGGCTCGGGCGGCTGCGTGCGCAACCCGCATGGGCCGGTGACCCGCGCTTTGGCCACCACCGCCTTTCCGGTAATCGAAGCGCATCGCGCGATCTGGATCTGGATGGGCGATCCGGCTCTGGCCGACCCTGCGGCGCTGCGCGATCTGTCCTTTCTGTCGCAGGCCCCCGACACCGCCTTCAACAAGGGCTATATCGCCGCCACCGGCCATTATCAGCTCTTCATCGACAACATCCTCGACCTGTCGCACACCGATTATCTCCACCCCGACACACTGGGCGGCGGATCGATCACCCGCACCCGCGCCAAGGTCGAGCAGCGCGAGGACGGCATCATCGCCATCCATTGGGACAGCTATGATGACATCCCACCCCCGCTGGTGCGCGGCAAGTTGCCCCCCGGCGTGGAGCGCGCCGACAGTTGGACCCATGTGGAATGGAGCGCGCCGGGGATCATGAAGCTGATCAATGGCGTGGTGCCCGCCGGAAATCCACGCGAAGGGTCCGGCACCTCCACCAATGTCCATATCATGACGCCCGAAACCGCGCGGACCACCCATTATTTCTTCGCCTCCACCCGCGACTATGCAGTGGATGATGCGCAGCTCAACGCCGCCATCGGCGAGATCCGCAACCGCATCTTCTCCACCGAGGATGAGCCGATGATCGCCGCCCAGCAGGCGCGCATGGGCGAGGCCGACTTCTGGTCGCTGAAACCCGCGCTGCTGCGCATCGATGAAGGCGCGGTGGCGGTGCGCCGCCGTCTGGAAGCGCTGATCGCAGCAGAAAACGCCTGATCCCAATCGTTTCGGAGCATTTCATGAGCAAGGTTATCATCACCTGCGCCATCACCGGCGGCATTCACACCCCCTCCATGTCGCCCTATCTGCCGGTCACCGCGCAGGAGATCGCGGATTCCGCCGTGGAAGCCGCCAAGGCTGGCGCCGCCATTGTCCATCTGCACGCCCGCAACCCCGAGGATGGACGCCCCGACCAGCGCGTCGAGGCCTTCGAGCCGATCCTGCGCAGCATCAAGCAGCGCAGCGGCGTGGTCTGCAACATCACCACCGGCGGCGCGCCCGGCATGACCGTTGAGGAACGCGTCGGCCCGGCCGCGCGGTGGCAGCCCGAAGTCGCCAGCCTGAACATGGGATCGATGAATTTCGGCCTGTTTCCGATGTTGAAGCGCTTCAAGGATTTCAAGCATGCCTGGGAACCGGCCATGCTGGAGGCCAGCGACGATTTCATCTTCCGCAACACCTATCGCGACATCCGCTATTGCCTCGAAAAGCTCAATGCGACGTGCACGCGGTATGAGTTCGAATGCTATGACACCGCCCATCTCCACAATCTGCATTACTTCTGGCGCGAAGGGCTGGTGAAGGCCCCTTTGTTCATCCAGACGGTCTTCGGTCTGTTGGGCGGGATCGGTGCCCATCCCGACGAGGTGCTGCATATGAAGCGCACCGCCGATCGCCTGTTCGGCGATGCCTACAACTGGTCGGTGCTGGGCGCGGGGGCGGCGCAGATGAAGGTGGCCGCCATGGGCGCGGCGATGGGCGCGCATGTCCGCGTGGGGCTGGAGGACTCGCTGTGGCTGGGCAAGGGGCAGTTGGCGCAGAGCAATGCCGCTCAGGTCACGCAGGTGCGCCAGATCCTCGAAGGGCTGGGCCATGAGATCGCCACGCCTGACGAAGCCCGCGCCATCCTCTCGCTCAAGGGCGGCGATCAGGTGCAGTTCTGACGATCATCCATGGGCGCTGGCAAAAAATATATTTTCCATCCTGCCAGCGCCTATGGCATCGCCCGTGAGGCAAAAATGCTATGGACTGCCCCAATGATCGAGACGACCCTGAATGATGCCCCCAGAAGCCAGACCAGCCTGGCCTATCAGGCGATCCGCAACGACATCATCGCGGGCGTGCATCTGCCCGGCAAGAAGCTGAAAATTAATGATCTTGCCGAGGAACTGAAAGTCGCGACCGGCGCCGTGCGCGAGGCGCTGTCGCGGCTGGTCCCCGAACAATGGGTGATTTCGCGCGATCAGCGCGGCTTCAGCGTCGCGCCGCTCTCGATGGAGGATCTGCGCGACCTGACCGACCTGCGCTGCGAGATCGAGGCCATCGCGCTGCGCCGCAGCGTGGCGCGCGGTGATGTCGATTGGGAGGTCCGCATTCTCTCGGCGGCGCATCGCCTGCGCGCCATGCCTCAGCCCGAGCCGCAGTTGCGCGACGGGGTGAGCATCGCCGACTGGGTGGCCCGCCATGCCGAATTCCATGCCGCGCTGGTCAGCGCCTGTGACAGCCGCCGCCTGCTGGCGCTGCATGGGCAGCTTTACGAACAGTCCGAACGCTACCGCATCCTCTCCGCCTTTGGCGAGGGCAAGCGCGACGTCGCCGACGAGCATCAGAAGATCGCCGATTTCGCGCTGGCCCGCGACACCGACAATCTGGTGGCGACCATGACCGAGCATATCCGCCTGACCACGGAACTGATTATCGCCGCCAACTGAGCCGGATCGACGCGCCTTGTGGATTTCCTCCGCCATCATGGCTTAAGGAGGGGTTCCGCAAGCCTCGACCGGAAGCATGATGACCAGCCAGCCGCCAAAACAGACTCTGCCCGCCCCTGACATCGATCTGGAGATCAAGGGGTCGGATCGTCGGCGTCAGGTGGTTGAAATCGCCGCGCAATTGTTCGCCCAGAAGGGTTATCGCGGCACGTCGATGCGCGACATCGGCGAGCAGGCGGGCATGCTGGGCGGCTCGCTCTATCATCATATCAAATCGAAGGATGTACTCTTCGTCGAGCTGCACAATGCCGCGCTCGATGCGGCGCAGCGGCGTATCGAGGCCGACATCGCGGGCTTCACCGATCCATGGGATCGGCTGGAAGCCGCCTGTGTCACGCTGGCCCAGATCCAGCTTGCGCCCGATTCGCTCACCCTGCCGATGATGAACGATTTCCGTGAAGTGCCCCCACCCATCCGGCTCAAGCTGGTGGCCCGGCGCGATGCGTTCGAAGGCCTGTTCCGCGCGCTGATCGAACCGCTGCCCCTGCCCGATGGCATCGACCGTTCAATCTATCGCAACGCCCTGTTGTCGCAGCTCAATTCCGCCTCGACCTGGTATCGGCCGGGCCGCCTGAGCCCGGCGGATATCGGGCGCCAGATCGCCCGGATCTTCCGACACCACTGATCGCCTACGCCCCGATTTGCGGCTCGGGCGTGTTTGGCCATTGATTGTAACAAGTGTTTGGTATAGCCATCCCGTCACTGTCGGGAGGATCAACCATGCACGCCTATCAAGCCCCCATCGAAGACTACCGCTTCCTGCTGAATGAGGTTCTCGGCTTCGACGAGGCCATGGGAGAGCTGGGCCTCGATGTGGACACCACACTGGCCCAGGCCGTGCTGGAAGAAGCGGGCCGCTTCTGCGCCGAACGCCTCGCCCCACTCAACCGTGAGGGCGATGAGCATGGCAGCAGGCTCAAGGATGGCGCGGTCACCACCCCGCCCGGCTTTGCCGCCGCCTGGCGCGATTTCACCGAAGCGGGCTGGACCTCGCTCACGGCCGATCCGGCCTATGGCGGGCAGGGGCTGCCCTTCATCCTGCAGCTCTGGCAGGACGAGATGCTGTCGGCCACCAACATGGCCTTCGGCCTGTTCCCCGGCCTGACGCGCGGCGCCGCCGAAGCCATTGCGGCCCACGCCAGCGACACGCTGAAAGAAACCTATCTGCCGCGCCTCACCAATGGCGCATGGACCGGCGCCATGGCGCTGACCGAAAGCGGTGCCGGCACCGATCTGGCCCTGCTGCAGACCAAGGCCGTGCCGCTGGGCGATGATCGCTTCGCCATCACCGGCACGAAAATCTTCATTTCCTCGGGCGACCACGATTTCGGCGGCAATGTCGTGCATCTGGTGCTGGCGCGCCTGCCCGATGCCCTGGCGGGGGTGAAGGGCATCAGCCTGTTCCTCGTCCCCAAATTCCTGCCCGACGAGCATGGCGATCACGTGCTGCGCAACACCATGTCGGTGGGCGCACTGGAAAAGAAGATGGGCATTCACGGCCAGCCGACCTGCGTGATGAATTACGACAGCGCGGTGGGCTGGCTGGTGGGCGAGGCCAACCGGGGCCTTGCCGCCATGTTCACCATGATGAATGCCGAACGCCTGATGGTGGGCATTCAGGGGCTGGGTCTGGCGGGTGGCGCCTACCAGCAGGCCGCCGCCTATGCGCGCGAACGCCTGCAGGGGCGCAGCGCCGATAGCGCGCGCGGACCGGTCGCCATCATCGAGCATGCCGATGTGCGCCGCATGCTGCTGGGCGTGCGCAGCTTTGTCGAGGCGGGCCGCGCGCTGGCCGGATGGACCGCGCTGCATCTCGACCGCGCGCATCGCCACCCCGATGCCGCCGAGCGCGCCCGATCCGATGCGCTGGTCGCCCTGCTGACGCCGGTGGTCAAGGCGGGATTCACCGATCTGGGCTTCGAGGCCACGGTGCAGGCACAGCAGGTCTTCGGCGGCCATGGCTACATCCGCGAATGGGGCATGGAGCAATTCGTGCGCGACGCCCGCATCGCCCAGATATACGAGGGCACCAATGGCGTGCAGGCCATGGACCTTGTGGGCCGCAAGCTGGGCATGGATGGCGGCGCGGTGGTCGAAGGCTTCTTCGCGCTGATCGAGGCCGATCTGGCCAAAGCTTCGGGCGAGGCCGTTCCCATCGCCGAAGCCGTGACCAAGGCGTTGGCCCTGCTGCGGACCGCCACGCAAGGCCTGAAAGGCGCGGATATCGACCAGAGCGGCGGGGCTGCCGTGGATTATCTGCGGCTCTTCGCACTGGTGGCTTTGGGCTGGATGTGGGTTCGCATGGCCGCCGCGCCGGGCGACACGCCCCAGCATCAGGCGAAGCGTGCGCTGGCAGCCTTCTACGCCCAACGCGTGCTGCCTCAAACCGAAGGGCTGGCTGCCGCGCTGGCCTCGGGCTCGGCTTCGCTGTTCGCCCTGCCCGCCGACGCCTTCTGATCTTGTGCGGAGCCCCATCATGAGCGTCACCACCACGCGCCACGGCGCCACCCTGCTGCTGATCATGGAGAATGGCGCGGTCAATGCACTGTCCTTCGGGCTTGTCGGCGCGCTGGACGAAGCCCTGACCGCCGCGCTGGACGATGCCGATTGCCGCGCCATCGTGCTGACCGGCGCGGGCAAATTTTTCTGCGGCGGGGCCGATATCGCCGAATTCGACGCCAAATTTGACAAGGGCGGCGGCGCCGCCGACGGTCTGCGCGACCTGATCGCGCGGGTAGAGCAGTTCCCCAAGCCGGTGATCGCCGCGATCCATGGCGCTGCTCTGGGCGGCGGTCTGGAACTGGCGCTGGCGTGCCATCACCGGCTGGCGCATCAGGCAACAAAACTGGGCCTGCCTGAGGTAACCTTGGGCCTGCTCCCCGGCGCGGGCGGCACGCAGCGGCTGCCCCGGCTGATCGGCGCGGGCCCGGCACTGGCGATGATGTTGCTCGGCAAGCCGGTGTCGGCGAAACTGGCGCAGGCATCGGGCCTGATCGACGTTCTGGTCGAAGGCGATATCGTGGCCGCCGCGCTGGATCTGGCCGTAACCACAGAACTGCCCTTGCGGCAGACCGGAGCGCTTCCGCCCCCCCTCAGACCTCGCGCAGGCCGTGGCCGAGGCCCGCGCAGGCCGGCGCTCCGGCCTCAACCATGCCCCTGCCACCATCATCGACTGCGTGGAACAGATCACCCCCGATCTCGCCGCAGGCCTTGCCTATGAAGCCGGAGCCTTTGCCGCCCTGCTGGTCAGCGAGGCCTCCTGCGCGCTGCGCCATGCCTTTTTCGGTGAACGTCAGGTGGCCCGCATCCCCGGCTTGCCGCGCGATCTACCCTTGCGCTCGATCGAGAGCGTAGGCGTGATCGGCGGCGGCACCATGGGCACCGGCATCGCCATCGCCTTGCTGAACGCAGGTCTGGCCGTCACCATGGTGGAACTGCGCGAGGATGCTCTGGCCCGCGCGCGCAACACCATCGGCAAGACGCTGGCGCGCGATGTCAACAAGGGCCGCATCACCGCCGATGAGGCCGACGCCCGCCTGACCCGCTTCACCGGTGCCACCACCTATGAGGCGCTCGCCCCGGTCGATCTGGTAATCGAGGCCGTGTTCGAGGATATGGCGGTCAAGACCGCGGTGCTGCAGGCTGTCGAGGCCGTTGTTCGGCCCGACACCATTCTGGCCAGCAACACCTCCACGCTCGATCTGGACCGCATTGCGCAGGCCGTGGCCGATCCTTCACGCGTGGTGGGCCTGCATTTCTTCTCGCCCGCCAACATCATGCGTCTGCTGGAGGTGGTGCGCGGGGCAAAGACCGCGCCCGATGTGCTGGCCACCGCCATGGCGCTGGGCAAAAGGCTGGGCAAGGTGTCGGTCGTCTCGGGCGTGTGCGACGGCTTTATCGGCAACCGCATGTTCGAGGAATATCTGCGCCAAGTGTGGTTCCTGCTGGAGGAAGGCGCCCTGCCCCAGCAGATCGACGCCGCGCTGGAGCATTGGGGCTTTGCGATGGGCCCGTGCCGCACGATGGATCTGGTGGGGCAGGACATCGGCTGGGCCATCCGCCAGCGCCGCGCGCTCGAACAGCCAGACCGCCCCTATTCCGGCGTGATCGACCGCATCTGCGAGATGGGTCGCTTCGGGCAGAAGACCGGCAAGGGCATCTATCTCTATGCAGATGGCCGCACGCCCTCGCCCGATCCCGAGATTGAAACGCTGATCCTGGCCTATTCCGAAGAGATCGGCGTGACCCGCCGCGCCATCAGCGACGAGGAAATCGTCGAGCGCTGCCTGCTTGCCCTGATCAACGAGGGCTTGCGGATCGTGGGCGAAGGGATCGCCTATCGCCCGGTCGATGTCGATATGGTCTTTCTCCACGGCTACGGCTTTGCGCGGGAACGCGGCGGGCCATTGTTTCAGGCCGACCGCATCGCCGCGCCCGATCTGGCCCGGCGCATCGCCGGTCTGGCGGCGGGGCGCAACGGCTGGGCGTGGGAACCCGCCGCGCTGATCGCAACCATGGCGGCCAAGAGCGCCGCCTTCTCGACGCTCAACGCATAAAACTCAGGAGAGTAGGATGACGGCAGTCTATATCGTTGCGGCGGCGCGCGCCGCCATCGGCAGCTTCGGCGGCGCGCTGAAAGACCAGCAGCCCGGCGAACTGGCCGCCCTGATCAGCAGCGCCGCCATCGAGCGCGCGGGCCTGCAGGGCACGGACATCGGCAACTTCGTGCTGGGCAATGTGATCCACACTTTGCCGCGCGACGCCTATGCCGCGCGCATCGCCGCCATCGGCGCGGGCCTGCCCAAGGAGAGCCCGGCCCATACCGTCAACCGGCTGTGCGGTTCCGGCTTGCAGGCCATCGTCTCGGCGGCGCAGTCGATCATGCTGGGCGACCATGATCTGGCCATTGGCGCGGGCGTGGAAGTCATGAGCCGCGCGCCCTATTTCGCCCCTGCCCTGCGCTGGGGCCAGAAGATGGGCGATGCCGCGCTGGTCGATGGGCTGGTCGGCGCGCTGACCGACCCCTTCGAGGCCATCCATATGGGCGTCACCGCCGAGAATGTCGCCGAGCGTTACGGCATCTCGCGCGAGGATCAGGATGCGCTGGCGCTGGAAAGCCAGCAGCGCGCGGCAAAGGCCATCAAGGAAGGCCGTTTCGCCGGCCAGATCGTGCCGGTCGAGATCAGGAGCCGCAAGGGCGTGACCGTCTTCGACACCGATGAATATGTCCGCCACGATGCCGCCGCCGAGGATTTCGCGAAGCTGAAGCCTGTGTTCCGCAAGGATGGCACCGTCACCGCCGGCAATGCCAGCGGCATCAACGATGGCGCGGGCGCTCTGGTGCTGGCCAGCGAGGCGGCGGTGAAAGCGCGCGGGCTCAAGCCTCTGGCGCGGATCGTCGCCTATGGCCATGCCGGGGTGGAGCCCTCCCATATGGGCATCGGCCCCGTGCCCGCCACGCGCAACGCGCTGGCCAAGGCGGGGCTGAGCGTGAGCGATATGGATGTGATCGAATCCAATGAAGCCTTTGCGGCGCAGGCCTGTGCTGTCTCGCGCGAGCTAGGTTTCGATCCGGCGAAGGTGAACCCCAATGGCAGCGGCATCTCGCTGGGCCATCCCATCGGCGGGACCGGTGCGATCATCGCCACCAAGCTGGTGCATGAGCTGCATCGCATCGGCGGGCGCTATGGTCTGGCCACCATGTGCATCGGCGGCGGTCAGGGCATCGCGCTGGTGGTCGAGGCGGTCTGAGCGGAGGAAGCAGCGTCATGAAGATCTTGGTGCCGGTCAAGCGGGTGCTTGATTACAATGTGAAGCCGCGCGTGAAGGCGGATGGCACGGGGGTCGATCTGGCCAACGTGAAGATGAGCATCAACCCCTTCGACGAAATCGCCGTCGAGGAAGCGGTGCGCCTGAAGGAACAGGGCATCGCCAGCGAGGTGGTGGTGGTCTCGATCGGCCCCGCCAAGGCGCAGGAGGTGCTGCGCTCGGCGCTGGCCATGGGGGCGGACCGGGCCATTCTGGTGCAGTCCGACAGCGAGGTCGAGCCGCTGGGCGTGGCCAAGATCCTGCAGGTGATCGCCGATGATGAGACGCCCGATCTGATCCTGCTGGGCAAGCAGGCGATCGATGATGACAGCAATCAGGTGGGCCAGATGCTGGCTGCCTTGCTGGGGCGCCCGCAGGGGACCTTTGCCAGCAAGCTGGTGGTCGAGGGCGATCATGTGCTGGTCACGCGCGAGGTCGACGGGGGGCTGGAGACCCTGCGCCTTGCCCTGCCCGCCATCGTCACCACCGATCTGCGGCTGAACGCGCCGCGCTATGCCTCGCTGCCCAACATCATGAAGGCCAAGTCCAAGCCCTTGGCCATCAAGACGCCCGAGGATTACGGCGTCGATGTCGCGCCCCGGCTGAGGGTGTCGAAGGTGGCCGAGCCCGCGGTGCGCGGGGTCGGGATCAGGGTGGCCGATGTCGATGGGCTGGTCGCCAAACTCAAGGAACTGGGAGTCGCATAGAATGGCGCAAGTCTTGGTATGGGCCGAACATGATGGGGCCGTTCTCAAGGATGCCACGCGCAGCGCCGTGATCGCTGCCGCACAGTTGGGCACGGTGCATGTGCTGGTGGCGGGGGCCGGTGTCGATGGCGTGGCGCAGGTGGCGTCGGCCATCGCGGGCGTGGACAAGGTGCTGGTGGCCGATGATGCCGCCTATGCCCATGGGCTGGCGGAAAATGTCGCGCCTCTGATCGTCGGGTTGATGGCGGATTACGATGCCTTTCTGGCGCCGGCCACCACCACCGGCAAGAACATCGCGCC